>NZ_JAMYRR010000004.1:0-409844 GCF_040321535.1 Mesorhizobium sp. M0340
CTCGTATGCCGGCTATGAAGGCGAAGTGATGCGTGGCGCCTTCGCCGGGGTACCGCATGGCCAACTCGAAGCGGCCCGCGCTTTCGGCATGAGCCGTTGGAAAATCTTCAGGCGCATATGGCTCCCGCAGGCGATCAGCCGGGCACTGCCGACGCTGGCGGGTGAAACTGTTCTCCAGCTGAAAGCGACACCGCTGGTGGCAACGATAACTATGGTCGACATCTATGCCGTAGCCTCGCGGGTGCGCCAGGATCTATTCATCACCTACGAACCCTTGCTGCTTCTGGCGTTGGTCTATATGTCCATCACCGGTATCCTGGTGTTCGGTTTCCGCAGGCTCGAGGCGCGGATCCCGAGCAAACTAGGCTAAGACTGTTAAAGTCGCGAATTCAGGGCAGCTGCCATGCAACTCAGTCTCGACCAGGCGACAGGGCTGTGCCGGATGGCCGCACTCGGCGCCGGCGCCAACGAAGAGGCGGCGCAGTCGCTGGCTGCCTCGATCGTCGCGGCCGAGGCTGAAGGACTGTCGACCGTCGGACTGTCGCACTTCATCGATTATCTCGAAGCACTGGAAGCCGGCCGTATTGACGGCAACGCCGATCCGGTGATCACCAGGCCGGCGCTCGCGGTCTATCTTTCCGATGCGCGCGGCGGCTTAGCGCATACCGGTTTCGACCGCACGATCGATGACCTCGCCAAGGCGGCGCGGCTGTTCGGCGTCGCCATTTTTTCGCAGAAGAATGCTTATACTTGCGGCGCGCTCGGCTATTTCACGGGACGGCTGGCCGCGCAGGGATTGGTGTCGTTCGCCGCCACCAACGGCCCGGCCGTGCTTGCCGGCTCAGGCTCGGTCAAGCCGGTCTACTGCACCAACCCGATGTCCTTTGCCGCACCCACCACGGACGGGGCGCCGCTGGTCATCGACCAGTCGTCGAGCGCCACCGCCTTCGTCAACATCCGCAAGGCGGCCGAGGACGGCAAGAAGATCCCCGAAGGCTGGGCACTGGACGCCAGCGGCAATCCAACCACGGACCCGGCAGCCGCGATGAAAGGCGCCATGCTTGCCTTCGGCGGCCAGCGCGGCGCCAACATCGCGCTGATGGTCGAGGTGCTGGCTGCGGGCCTGTCGGGCGCCAACTGGTCGCTCGATGCGCCATGGTTCAGCGGCGGGCCGGACAGTCCGGGGACCGGCCTGTTCGTGCTCGCCGTCGAGCCCAAGCTGCTCGATCCGGATTTCGAGAAACGGATGAAGGACCAACTCGACAGGTTGCGGCGGCGCTATGGCGTGCATGTGCCGGGGCGTGCCCGGGCCGAGGCCGCGGAGAAGGCGGCGGCGCGCGGCATAAGCGCGCCGAAAGCCGTGGTGCAGCGCATTTCCGAATTCGCCGCCCGCTATTCGTCCTGAGGAAATTCGTTTGTCGGATGAGCGGCTGAGGAGGCCGGCCGATCCGGCAGCGCGAGCCTACTTCCCGCAATGATGATCGTTGATGACGTTCACCGCGTTCGCGTCCGGTCCTACCCTGTTGTAGGAGCAGGGTTCGGCGGCCGTCGTGAACAGGTGGTTGTCATAGTAGCGCGGGCCACCGAACAGAATGTCGATGATGTCGCCGTTGGCGGGAACGTAGCGTTCGGGTTGCGCTTGGTGGTGATGCCGGTTTGCCGCGAATGCCGGGGCACCAATGCTGCAGCCTGTTGCGAAAGCCAGAGCGAAGATCGCAACGCGTTTTGTCGTCATCGGCAATATCCTCCATTCGGAATCAAACCATACATCTAAAATCGCCTACCGAACAAAGGTTCCTGTTCCTAATGGAGTTGCCGTAAAGCCGGGCCTCGGCGGCGTTTCTGCCATTTCGAACGGATCCGGAAAATCATGCTTCAACAGTGCCGGGCGACCTATGGTCGCCCTTTGCCTTTGGTGCGAAACCGACTATGAAACGGCTTCCATCAAGCCATCTGGATAGCCCGCCGGAGCCAGCCATGACCGAAATCCTTCAGACCCCAAAGCTCGTCGTCGTTTTCGGCGGCTCCGGCTTTGTCGGTCGTCATGTCGTGCGGGCGCTGGCCAAGCGCGGCTACCGCATCCGGGTTGCCTGCCGCCGGCCCGATCTCGCCGGTCATTTGCAACCGCTTGGCAATGTCGGGCAGATCCAGCCGGTGCAGGCCAATGTCCGGGTGCGCTGGTCGGTCGACCGCGCCGTGCAAGGCGCCGACCATGTCGTCAATCTGGTGGCGATCGCACATGAGGCCGGCCGGCAGAAATTTACTGCCGTCCACGAGTTCGGCGCGCGCGCTATTGCCGAAGCGGCGCGCGCCGTCGGCGCCGGCCTCACCCACATCTCGGCTCTGGGAGCGGACCTCCACGCGCAATCGGACTACGCGCGTACCAAGGCGCTCGGCGAAAAGGCCGTTCTTGAGACGGTCCAAGACGCCGTGATCTTGCGGCCATCGATCAATTTCGGGCCGGAGGACGGTTTCTTCAACCGCTTTGCCAACATGGCCCGCTTTTCCCCAGTGCTGCCGCTGATCGGCGGCGGGCAGACGAAATTCCAGCCGGTCTATGTCGGCGACGTCGCCGAGGCGGTGGCGCACTCGGTCGACGGCAAGGTCCAGGGCGGCCGGATCTATGAACTCGGCGGGCCGCAGGTGCTTACCTTCAGGGAGTGCATGCAAGAGCTGCTTGTCATCATCGAACGCAAGCGTTTTTTGCTGCCCGTGCCATGGTGGCTGGCGAACCTCCAGGCATCAATTCTCGGGCTGCTGCCCAATCCATTGTTGACCAAGGACCAGGTCCTGCTGTTGCGCCAGCACAATGTCGTGTCGGATGACGCCGTCAAGGACAACAGGACGCTTGCCGGCCTCGGTATCCAGCCGCGTTCGATCGGAACCATCCTGCCAAGCTATCTCTGGCGCTACCGCGCCGCCGGCCAGTTCCAGCGCAAGTCCGCCGTGTAACACGAACGGACGTCCGGTTGCCTACGGCGCGCGCCTGGTGACCTGCATCGGCAGCCCGCCTTGCGGCTGCGTCGTCAGCTTCTGCACCGGCCAGGGTCGGGTTTGCGCGGTGGTATCGAAACGATAGCGCGAAAGCATGATCGCCAACGCGATGATTGCCTCCTGCATGGCGAAGCTGGCGCCGATGCAGACGCGAGGCCCGGCGCCGAACGGCAAATACTGGAAACGGTCGATCTTTTCGCGATTCCCCGGATGGAAGCGTTCCGGCATGAAAGCGTCCGGCCGGTCCCACAATTTCCGATGGCGGTGGACGACCCACGGCATCACCAGCACCGCGGCACGCCGCGGTATGTAGAGGCCGTTCCAGGTTTCGGGCTCGATCGGTTCGCGGTTGATCGACGGCGCCGGCGGATAGAGCCTGAGCGCCTCGTCGAAGGCGGCGCGTGTCAGCGGCATGGCGTCGAGCCATTTCGTCGGGTCGGGCTCACGCGCCAGCACCGCATCGATCTCGTGCTCGATCTTTTCGCGCTCCCACGGCGCTTCGGCAAGGCAGTAGAGCGTCCAGCCGAGGGCCCTGGCCGTAGTCTCGTGGCCAGCGCCGATGAAGGTGATGATGTTGTCCTCGACCTCGGACCGGGTTAGCCCGCCCGGTCCCTCCGCCCGCAACAGCAGCGTGAGAAAATCCTGCGGCACCGTGTCCGGAGCACGCCTCAACCGCGCCTCGCGCATCTGCACCGTGTCGGTGACGATCTTGCGGAAGTAGGCCATGGTCTTGCGGCCGCGGATGCGGGTCAGGCGCGGCAGCCAGTCGGGCGCACGCAAAAGGTCGAGCGGATCGACCCGACCCATGGTCTCGAACAGGCGGTCGATCTCCTTGGCAAAGCTGCCCGGCTCGCCTGAAATCTCACCGGAAAACAGCGTCTCGGCCAGGATGTCAAAGGTAAGCAGCGTCATGTCGTGAGCGATGTCGAACGTACCGCCGCCCTCGTAGCGCATGACGAACTCCCGCGTGCGCCTCAGCATCGGCTCGGCAAAACCGAAGATATGGCGCGGCGTGAACACCGGCGCCATCGCCTTGCGTGAACGCCTCCACACCTCGCCCTCGGCGGTCAGCAAGCCGTCGCGCAGGATCGGCCGCAGGATCAGCTGGCGAACCGTCGCCATCTTGTAGTTCTTGGCGTTATCGACCAGCACGTGGCGAATGAGACCGGGATCGTTGGCGATGACCAGCGGCCCACCGATACCGGTCACCGAAATCCAGGGCTCGTTATAGGTCGGCTCGCCCCACAGCTCGAGCGGATTGCGGTAGACGATGCGGATCATCTCCAGCGTCGAGGGCGGCGCTGTGCGCGGCTTCGGCGCCGGCGGGACGAAGGGGACGGGCTGACTGTCCATGGCTTACTCCGCTGACACCTCAATGTAGTGGCGGGCAAGGCAGGCGTCCATGTGACTGGACGACAAGGCGAAGCATCCGCTCTCTGGAATGTGACCAGGGCACCGGAAAGTGCCTGCTTGCTGTGTCCGGCTGCGTGTCTTAGGTGGCAGCACCACAGATGTCAGAAACCGGCGGGAGCCTGCCTTGAAGCACCAGTTGAACGTCATCATCGGCAGCACGCGGCCGGGCCGCGCCGGACCGGTTTTCGCAAAGTGGCTGGAGAGCTTTGCGCGCGAACACGGGAAATTCGAGCCGGTGCTCACCGATATCGCCGCCTTCAACCTGCCGGTGTTGGACGAGCCGCATCATCCGAGACTCGGCAAATACGAAAACAGCCACACGAAAGCCTGGTCGAAAGCAATCGACGCCGCCGACGCATTCGTCTTCGTAGCGCCGGAATACAATTATTTCGCCGCTCCGGCGATCGTCAACGCGGTCGACTACCTGCTCAGGGAATGGCGATACAAGCCGGCCGCCATCCTCAGCTATGGCGGTGTCTCCGGCGGCTTGCGAGCGGCGCAGGCGGTCAAACCGTTGCTGACCGCGGTCGGCGTCATGCCGATCCCGGAGGGCGTAGCGCTGCCGATGTACCAGAAGCTGCTCGACGAGACCGGCGCCTTCCTGCCCAGCGAGCAGGTGCTCGGCGGGGCCAGGACCATGCTGGACGAGTTGTTCCGCTGGAGCGAAGCGCTGAAGCCGATGCGGGTCGGCTGACAACGCGAACGGCCGAGCTTGCCGATGCCATAACTTGCTCATGCCATAAAGAGATGGAATGCTCCGGCAAACGACCGGGCCGGGGCGGTTCGATTTGCGTCTTCTGTTTGCCTTGCTGCTGATCCTCTCGACGGCCTCCGCTGCCATGGCGGAGCGGCGCGTTGCGCTGGTCATCGCCGAGAACGACTACCGGCTGATCCGGCCGCTCGCCAATCCCGTCAACGACGGCGAGGTGATGGAAACGGTGCTGAGGAAACTCGGCTTCGAGGTCTTCCTCGAAACCAACCGCGACCTGCGGCGCATGCGCCGGGCGCTCGACGATTTCCGCGAGGATGCCAAAGGCGCCGACGTGGTAGTAGTGTTCTTTTCCGGCCATGGCGTCGAGATCGCCGGCGAGAATCGGCTCCTGCCGGTCGATGCAGACGCGTCGTCGCTCGATGCGCTGGAAAAGACCAGCCTGCCGCTGGAGGAGATCCGCACGACCGTCGCCGCCACCAGCAAGGTCGGACTGATCGTGCTTGATGCCTGCCGCAGCGATCCGTTTGCGGCTACGGGCGGCGAAGGCCGCGGCGCAACGGCGCTGGCAAAAGAGGTCGGCGTCAAGGTCCGGCCGGGTCTTGGCCGCGTCGGGCGGGCAGAAAACATTCTGTTTGCCTTCTCGGCGGCACCCGGCGAGACGGCCGCGGATGGGACCGGCCAGAATTCGCCGTTCACCGCAGCATTGACGAAATATCTCGGCACCGATGGACTCGAGATCCGCTCCGTGCTGACGCTCGTGCAGCAGGAGGTCTACGACCTCTCGCGCGGCAAGCAATTGCCCTATGTCGAGAGCGGCCTGCCGCAGCTGTTCTTTGCCACGACAGCCAAGGAGAAACTGCCCGAGCGCGAACGCTTGTTGCTCGCCATGGCCGAGGTGACGCCTCAGATGCGCGGCGAGGTGGAGAAGATCGCCAGCGACGCCGACATGCCGCTGGCACCGCTCTATGGCGCGTTGATCAGTTCCGATTCCGGCCACCTTTCCGCTGACAGTCTGAACGCCAGGCTGCGTGAGGCAGCCGACGCCTTCGTCAAGGTGCGACGCGAAATGCAGACGCTTGGATCCGACGATCTGCGGGTGGCAGCGTTGCGCCGGCAGGCCGAAGAGCAGCTTTCGCTGGGAGCGTTCGATGCGGCGCGCAAAAAGCTCGCCGAGGCAGCCGAGATCGATAATGTCTCGCGCAACGCTTTGAAGGCCAATTTCGTCAGCCGCACGCTCTCCGAGGCCGCAACGCGCTATCTGTCCGGCGGGGCGGCGCGCGCCGACCTCGACTACGCCACAGCCATCAGGGACTATGAGTCGGTGCTCGCGCTTTATGGCGAAGCCGGACAGGTGGTGCTGTCGCTCGACGATGCCGACCGCTTGATCCGCACGCTGGACGAACTCGGCAAGCTCTATACCACGGTCGGCAATATCGATGCGGCCGGCCGCGCCTTCGAAGCGCTGCAAGCCGATCTCGAACGGCGGTTGCATCATGAAACCGATCTCAACGTGAAGCGCGACTTCGCCGTCAGCCACGTCAAGCTCGGCAATGTGCGGATGGCGCAAGGCAATCTGCCGACAGCGCTGCAGAATTATGAGACCGCCAAGACCATTCTGCAGGGCCTGACCGAGGCAGAACCGGACAATCTGGAGTGGTTCGGCGACCTCGCTATGGCCGACGACAAGATCGGCAACGTACTGGCGACGCAAGGCGATCTGGCCGGCGCCGCAGAGGTCTACCAGGAAAGCCTGTCGATCAAGAAACAGCTCGCCGCCGGAGAGCCCGACCGTGCCGAACTGCAGCGCGACCTGACCATCACCTACGATGAGATCGGTCACCTTGCCCATGTCGCAGGCCAACTGGACAACGCACAGGCGGCCTATGAAGAGAGCCTGAAGGTGCGGCTGGCGCTGGCGGCGGACAAACCGGGAGACGCCGACCGGCAGCGTGACGTCTCGGTCAGCCACGATACGATAGGCGACCTGCTGCGCGAACGCGGCGACGCCGCCGGGGCGCTGGCGGCTTACAGGGAAGGCCTCGCGATCGTCAAGCAACTGGCGAAACGCGATCCGGACGACACCGAGCTGAAACGCGACCTGTCGGTCGGCAACGCCAAGATCGGCAATGCGCTGAGCGACCAGCAGAATTGGCCGGCGGCACTTTCGGCTTATCGTGAGGCACTTTCGCAGGCCAGCGCGCTCGCCGTCGGCGACCCGAACAACACCGAATGGCAGCGCGACCTATCCGTCTGCCTCGAGAAGGTCGCCGGCGTCCTGGCGATACAGCGCGACCACAAAGGCGCGCTGAAAGCCTATCTGGACAGCTACGCGATTGCGCAGCGGCTGGCCAGGCTCGATCCCGCCAATTCCGACTGGCAGCGTGACTTGTCGATAACGCTGTCCGAAGTCGCCACCCTGCGCCTAAAGCAGCGCGACGTCAGCGGAGCCCGGCAAGCCTATCAGGACAGCCTGGCCATTCGCGAGAAACTTGCCCGGTCCGATCCGGACAACGCCACCTGGCAGCGCGACCTGGTGGTCGCCTATATCGACTACGCGCAAGTCGCTAAGGATCCGAAAGCCGTGCTTTCCAAGGCGCTCGACATGACGCTCGAGCTCGACCGAAGCGGACGGTTGGCGCCGCGATACAAATTCATGATCAAGTTCCTGCGTGAGCGGCTGGCCAGGATCGAAGCCAAGCGCCAGTAGCCGGCCGACGCGACCGTCATTCCGTCCGGAAATGCCTGCAAACCTTGGAAAAACCGCCTTTTGCGCCTATATCTACGACATTAGAAATGCGCGATTCGAAGCCGATTTTTCGCGCTCTGCACACGGCATCAATCAGACAGGTTTTCATGAGCGAACAGACCGACATCGCCAACGGCGTTGAAGCCGAATACGGCGCCGATTCCATCAAGGTTTTGAAGGGCTTGGATGCCGTTCGCAAGCGGCCGGGCATGTATATTGGCGATACCGACGACGGCTCGGGCCTGCACCACATGGTCTATGAAGTCGTCGACAACGCCATCGACGAAGCCCTGGCCGGCCATGCCGACCTGGTGACGGTGACGCTCAATCCGGACGGATCGGTGACGGTCATCGACAATGGCCGCGGCATTCCGACCGATATCCACACCGGCGAAGGCATTTCGGCGGCCGAAGTGATCATGACGCAGCTGCATGCAGGCGGCAAATTCGACCAGAACTCCTACAAGGTGTCGGGCGGCCTGCACGGTGTCGGCGTGTCGGTCGTCAACGCACTGTCGGCCTGGCTGAAACTGAAGATCCGCCGCAACGGCCAGATCTACGAGATGAGCTTCACGCATGGCAATGCCGACGCGCCGCTGCGCGTCACCGGCAGTTATGAACAAGACAAGGTCCCCGGCACCTATGAAGGCCGCAGCGGCAGCGAAATCACGTTTTTGCCGTCGTCCGAAACCTTCACCATGGTCGAATTCGACTACGGTACGCTGGAGCATCGGCTGCGCGAACTCGCCTTCCTGAACTCCGGTGTGCGCATCGTTTTGACCGATGCCCGCCATGCCGACATCGTGCGCCATGAATTGCACTACGATGGCGGCCTCGAAGAGTTCGTCCGATATCTCGACCGGACGAAAAAGCCGTTGCTCGACAAGCCGATATCGATCCGCGCCGAGCGCGACGGCATCACGGTCGAAGTCGCCATGTGGTGGAACGACAGCTACCACGAGAACGTGCTGGCCTTCACCAATAACATCCCGCAACGCGACGGCGGCACGCATCTGGCAGGCTTTCGCGGTGCGCTGACACGCCAGATAACCGGCTATGGCGACTCTTCGGGCCTGACCAAGAAGGAAAAGGTGGCGCTGATCGGCGACGATTGCCGTGAAGGGCTGACGGCGGTGCTGTCAGTCAAGGTTCCCGACCCGAAATTCTCCTCGCAGACCAAGGACAAGCTGGTGTCGTCCGAGGTCCGTCCGGTGGTCGAAGGGCTGGTCAACGAAGCGCTCGGCACCTGGCTGGAGGAGCACCCGACCGAGGGCAAGGCGGTCATCGAGAAGGTCATCCAGGCCGCTGCCGCGCGTGAAGCCGCGCGCAAGGCACGCGACATCACCCGCAAGAGTTCGCTCGGCGTCACCTCGTTGCCCGGCAAGCTGGCCGATTGCCAGGAGCGCGATCCGGAAAAATCCGAGATCTTCATCGTCGAGGGCGACAGCGCCGGCGGGTCGGCCAAGGGCGGCCGTTCGCGCCAGAACCAGGCCATTCTTCCGCTGCGCGGCAAGATCCTCAATGTCGAGCGCGCGCGCTTCGACCGCATGCTCGGCTCCGACATGATCGGCACGCTGATCACTGCGCTCGGCACCTCGATCGGCAAGGACGAGTTCAATGCCGACAAGCTGCGCTACCACAAGATCATCCTGATGACCGACGCCGATGTCGACGGCGCCCACATCCGCACCTTGCTGCTGACCTTCTTCTTCCGCCAGATGCCGGAACTGATCGAACGTGGTCATCTCTACATCGCGCAGCCGCCGCTCTACAAGGTGACGCGCGGGAAGAGCTCGCAATACATCAAGGACGAAGCCGCCTTCGAGGAATTCCTGATCGGCTCCGGGCTGGAAGAAGCGTCGCTTGCGCTCAGCACGGGCGAGGTGCGGGCTGGGCAGGACCTGCGCAGTGCCATCGACGACGCCCTAGCTGTCCGCCAGCTCATCAACGGATTGCACACGCGCTATAACAGAGGCGTGGTCGAGCAGGCAGCGATTGCCGGCGCGCTCAACCCGGAGATCTTCACCGACCTCCGCCGCGCCAATGAGACGGCCGAGCGTGTTGCCCGCCGTCTCGACATTATCGCCGAGGATACCGAGCGCGGCTGGATCGGCCGCATGTCGACCTCGAACGAGGGCATTGGCGGCTATGTCTTCGAGCGAACGGTGCGCAGCGTCAAGGAGTTCGCACATCTCGACCTGGCGCTGATCAATTCCGCCGACGCACGCCAGCTCGACCGCTATGCGCCGCGTCTGGCGGAGATCTATGGCGAGCCGCCGGTGCTGCGCCGCAAGGATGTCTCGGAAACCATTTCGGGGCCGCTGGCACTGCTCAGTGCCGTGTTTGCCACCGGCCGCAAGGGCCTGACCATGCAGCGCTACAAGGGCCTTGGCGAAATGAACGCCGAGCAGCTCTGGGAAACGACGCTTGACCCGAATGTGCGCTCGCTCTTGCAGGTCAAGGTCAATGACGCAACGGATGCGGACAGCTTGTTTTCGCGGCTGATGGGCGACGAGGTCGAGCCCAGGCGCGAATTCATCCAGGAAAACGCGCTGTCGGTCGCCAATCTGGACATCTGAGCCACGATCTCAGATACCCAGCCAGAAGGCAATGAAGTGCATTGGTGCGCCTTGGCGCACCGATGCCGATTGTTGCAAGCAACAGAGATCACCAGGACCGCCGGAACGGAAAGGCTTTCAAGGCATTGTAGTTGATCACAATCGCCGCAGGAGGCATCCATGGGACGTGGCATTTTGCTCTGGCTTCTCGGAGTCCCGATTCCGATCATTATTCTGATCATGCTGTTTGCAAGATAGGGGGCTTCGATGCCGTCCACCCTAACGACTGCCGACGTTTCCGCACCGACGGAATCCGCTACCCCCGCTGTCAGCTGGGGGCCAATCGTCGCCGGCGCCTTTGCTGCGTCGACGCTTACCTTCATCTTGATGCTGCTCGGCTCCGGGCTTGGGCTGAGCATGGTGTCGCCATGGTCCGGCTCGGGTGCGTCAGTCACCACTTTCGCAGTTTCCACTGCCGTCTGGCTGATCGTCGTGCAGTGGCTGTCGTCGGCCCTGGGCGGCTACCTCGCCGGACGCCTGCGCACCAAATGGGTCGGCATCCACACCGATGAAGTCTTCTTCCGCGATACCGCTCACGGTTTCCTGGCTTGGGCGCTGGCGACGCTGCTGGTCGCCGGCGTGCTCGGCACGGCGCTTTCGGCCGCGATAGGTAGCGGTGTACAGGCTGCTTCGACTGTGGCATCGGGCGCGGCAATGGGCGCTTCGGCAGGTGCTGCTGCAAACGCTGGTGGCGCCTCGACTAACGACGCGACATCGTATTTCGTCGATACGCTGTTCCGCCCGGCCGATCCGGCAAGGCTCGCTGCCGCCAATCCGGAGAGCGACGCCGCGGCAACGGCGCAGGCATCGCGCATTCTGATCGCGAGTGCCGCAGCAGGCGAAATATCGGCCGACGACAAGACCTATCTGTCGCGGCTCGTGGCCGCCCGCACAGGCCTGTCCGAAGCGGATGCCACCGCTCGCGTCGATGCAGTAATCGCCAGAGCGCAGGAGGCCAAGGTCAAGGCCCAGCAGGCGGCCGACACCGCCAGAAAGGCAGGCGCCACCTTCTCGCTGATTGGCGCGCTGTCGCTGGTCATCGGGGCCTTCATTGCCAGCGCGGCCGCAGCACTTGGCGGCAGGCAGCGCGACGACGAGGAAGCGATTTTCCTGACCAATCGTTGATCGGTGACTAGGCGAACTCGGTCCGCTTCGGGAAGATTACGCCCGAAGGGGACCTTGCTTTGAAGTGCCGCCGCGGCATTGTCGTGCTCACCGCCTACAGCTCAGCTTCCAGTTTGCGGCCGAGATCGACCGCATCGCGCAGCACGGCAAGGTGCGAGCGCGGCCGTGCGCCGACCGGCGCATTGACTTCGACGCCGCTCGCCGTCAGCGACCAATAGAGCCTGTGCGTGAAGACGCGGCCAAGCGAGCCGCGCAGCTCGATCTGGATGTTTTCCACGCCGGGACCGAAGTTTTCCGTCATCCGCCCTGAGATCGGGTCGCCGGTCAGCCAGCCATTGCCCCTGTCAAAAATATTGGTCCAGCGCGTTGCGGCAAACACCGCGCCATGATGCACCGCCCGCTGCGGCTTGCCGGAATGGCTGCGCCCTTCCTGGTAGAGCATGGTCCCGCCCGCCGCCCTGTCGGCGATCGGCGGGCATGCCGAAAACAGGCGCTCGGCGATGCCGCGCCTGAATTCGGCGAGGTTGTAGGTCACCAGGAACTCGCTGTGGGTTAGCGGACTGCCGAGCGTGACGAAATCGCTGATCTTCCACGGCAGCGGATGATCGGCGTCGCCGACGCGAAGCTGCCGGTAGAGCTCCCATTGGCTGCGCCGGAATGCGGGGAGGTCATCGAGGCTGTCGGGCCAGGCGGAGGCATCGGCGGCCAGCGTCGCTTTGTCGACGGCGTGGATCGCCTTCAGCCGCGCTTTGTCGCGAATGGCTTCCAGCTTTCTAGGCCTGAAATCAGCCCACAAGATCTGCAACAGATCATAGGCGATGATCGACCCGAGGCTGTGCGAGACCAGCACGATGCGATCATAGGCATCGTCCATCATGAGACGCTTCAGCAGCTTGAGGCCACGCTCGCGGACCAGCGCCCGTTTCTCGACCGTTGCCGCTTCGACCCGCACATAGGCGGCGACGTCGCCGAAATAAGGCAAGCCAAACTGGTCCACCGACCAGATGACGAACGACGCCAGAACCGTGACAAGCACACCGGTCGTCCAGGAGATGTAGCCTTGCCAGGTCGACGTTGCGAGCGCCAGCGCCGCGCCGAGGACGACGATGGTGGCCAAAAGCGTGACGACGTAGAGTTTGCGCACATCGCGCGGAATATCGACGGGCTTGCGCCAGAGCAGGGTCGTCACCCAGGCAGCAAGGCGGCTTCGGGTCGTGCCCTGGGTGATGTCGGCCCAGTAAAGCTCGTAGAAATCGGTGCGGCGGCCATCGACATCATAGGGCGTGGTGATCCGGCGGAGTTCGTGCGAATTGGTCCGGCTGTCGGGCGTGATCCAGCTCTGGTTGATCTTCGCACCCATCGGGTCGGCCGGATCGGCGACATGGGCATAGAACGGTGCACGGGCCGGATCGTGGCTCCATACGGCCTGGACAAACTCCCTCAACGTGTCCATGGGCCGCTGCTCGCCCATGCCGTGCACGACCACTACCGCCTGGCTGCGCTTGCGTGGCGCCTTCTCTGCTGCGGTCAGATCGGCGGCCGGCGATGCAGCAGAACCAGGGTCGGGCACCAGCACCTCCACGATGACGCCGTTTGCAAGACGACGGGTCGGCATCGTAGCTTCAGAACCGGTAACAGCCAAGAAAAAGCCCGGCGCGGAGCCGAGCTGTATTCGACGATCGGCAGTGAATTGGCAACGAGGCCTTTTCAGTGATCCATGGCCTTGACGATCTCCTCGGTCATCTTCTTGGCGTCGCCGAGCAGCATCATGGTGCCGTCCTTGTAGAACAGCGTGTTGTCGATGCCGGCATAGCCGGAGCCAAGCGAGCGCTTGACGAACAGGCAAGTGCGCGCCTTGTCGACGTCGAGGATCGGCATGCCGTAGATCGGTGAGGACTTGTCGTCACGAGCCGAGGGATTGGTGACGTCGTTGGCGCCGATGACATAGGCGACGTCGGCCTGCGCGAACTCAGAGTTGATGTCCTCCAACTCGAACACTTCGTCATAAGGCACGTTGGCTTCGGCCAAGAGCACGTTCATGTGGCCGGGCATGCGGCCGGCGACGGGGTGGATGGCGTATTTGACGTCGACGCCGTTGGCCTTGAGCTTGTCGGCCATCTCGCGCAGCGCGTGCTGAGCCTGGGCGACGGCCATGCCGTAGCCCGGCACGATGATGACCTTTTGCGCATTCATCATCAGATAGGCGGCATCCTCGGCCGAGCCCTGCTTGACCGTGCGCTCGATGCCGTCGTTGGCAATGGCTGATGTCTCGCCGCCGAAGCCACCGAGGATGACCGAGATGAAGCTCCGGTTCATGCCTTTGCACATGATGTAGGACAGGATGGCGCCCGATGAACCGACCAGAGCGCCGGTGATGATCAGCGCCAGATTGCCGAGCGTGAAACCGAGTGCGGCGGCGGCCCAGCCGGAATAGGAATTCAGCATCGACACCACCACCGGCATATCGGCGCCGCCGATCGGGATGATGAGAAGGACGCCCAGCACCAGCGAGCCGGCAACGATCAGCCAGAACACCAGCTTGGATTCGGTGGTGACGAGCAGCACGATCAGCACGATCAGCGCAATGCCCAGGGCCGCGTTGATGAAGTGGCGGCCACCGATCATGATCGGCTTGCCCGACATGCGGCCGTCGAGCTTCAAGAAAGCGATGACCGAGCCGGTGAAAGTGATGGCGCCGATGGCAACGCCGAGGCTCATCTCGATCAGCGCCTGGGCATGAATATCGGCGACGGTGCCGATGCCGAAGCTTTCCGGTGCATAGATGGCGGCGGCCGCCACCATGACCGCAGCAAGACCGACCAGCGAGTGAAAGGCGGCGACCAGCTGCGGCATCGAGGTCATGGCGATGCGCCGTGCCGTGACCGCACCGACCGAGCCGCCGATCAGCAGCCCGAGCACGATCAGCGCGAAGCGGCCGGCGGAAGGGGTGGCCAGAGCCAGCGTCGTGGCGATGGCAATGCCCATGCCGACCATGCCGTACATGTTGCCCTGGCGGCTGGTGGTCGGATGCGACAGGCCGCGCAATGCCAGGATGAACAGGATGCCGGAGACCAGATAGAGGAAGGAAGCGAAGTTGGCGTTCATAGCGGCCTACTTTTCCTTCTTCTTGTACATAGCCAGCATGCGCTGGGTGACGAGGAAGCCGCCGAAGATGTTGACCGATACCAGCATCAGAGCAACGAAGCCGAAGCCGGTGGCGATGCCCGAGGCCGAGATGCCTACGGCCAGCAACGCGCCGACTACGATGACGGAGGAAATGGCGTTGGTGACGGCCATCAATGGCGTGTGCAGCGCCGGCGTCACCGACCAGACGACGTAGTAGCCGACGAAGATCGCCAGCACGAAGATGGCGAAGCGGAAGACGAAGGGATCGATGGCACCGCCGGACAGCGCGTGAGCGGCGTCACCCGCCGCTTCGGTGCCGGGCGCGGCGGCCAGGTTCTGAATCGCGAGCCGCACGGCAGCTGTCGCCTGGTCGAGCTGGTCGAGGGCTTTCTGCAGAGTCTGATCCATCACGCGATCCCTCCGGTGGTCTTGGGCTTCCTCGAAGCGGCTGGTCTCTTCGCAGCCGGCTTCGCCGAAGCCTCGGCAACCATCGTCCTCGCAGGAATGGCCGGTGGTTCGACATGTTGGCCCTTTGGTGGCTCCTGTTCAGCCCTGACGAACGCGGGATGCACGACCTTGCCGGCATCGGTCAGCATGGTTGCCTTGACCAGCTCGTCGTCGCGGTTGATGGCAAGCGTCTTCGTCGCCTTATCGACCAGCGTCTCAAGGAAGGCATAGAGGTTCCTGGCATAGAGAAGCGAGGCCGAGGCGGCGACGCGACCGGGAACGTTGAGATGGCCGACGATCTTTACCCCGTTGGCGGTGGTCACCACCTTCCCGGGCACGGCGCCCTCGACATTGCCGCCGCGCTCGACCGCGAGGTCGACGATCACGGAGCCGGGTTTCATCGAGGCGACCATCGCCGCCGAAACCAGCTTCGGCGCTGGCCGGCCGGGGATGAGCGCCGTGGTGATGACGATGTCCTGCTTGGCGATGTGCTCGGCGGTCAGCGCCGCCTGCTTGGCCTGGTACTCCTTCGACATTTCCTTGGCGTAGCCGCCAGCCGTCTCAGCCGCCTTGAACTCCTCGTCCTCGACGGCCAGGAATTTTGCGCCGAGCGAGGCGACCTGCTCCTTGGCGGCCGGGCGCACGTCGGTGGCGGTGACCACGGCGCCGAGGCGGCGCGCGGTGGCGATGGCCTGCAGACCGGCGACGCCGACGCCCATGACGAACGCCTTCGCAGCCGGCACCGTGCCAGCCGCCGTCATCATCATCGGCAGCGCCCGGTCATATTCGGCAGCCGCATCGATCACCGCCTGGTAGCCGGCGAGGTTGGCCTGGCTGGATAGGACGTCCATCGATTGCGCCCGGGTGATGCGCGGCATGAACTCCATGGAGAAGGCAGTAACACCGGCCCTGGCGAGGGCTGCGACGGCAGCATCGTTGCCGTAGGGATCCATGATCGCGATGACAGCGGCGCCGGACTTGTAGCCCTTCAGCTCGACGTCCATGGGGCGGCGCACCTTTAGCACCACGTCGGCCTTGGCAGCATCGCCGGCTTTGCCGATCGCGGCGCCCGCCTTGGCAAACTCCTCGTCGGGAATGCGCGACGCTGTGCCGGCGCCGGTTTCCACGATTACGTCGAAACCCAGCGCTGCCAGCCGCTTCACCGTATCGGGCGAGGCCGCGACGCGAGGCTCGTTTGCATCGAGCTCACGAGGGATGAAAACCGTCTGTCCCACCGCACGATCCTTTCGGCCGGAACCCTGTTACCGCAAGACACCGACCGTCCGCGGCGGCGCCTTCGACAAAGGTTGGAGGAGTTATCGGAGAATAAAAGCGCCGATGGCCAGGATCAGCACGAACAGGATAGTCGCCGAGAAGAAGCCGCCCACAAAGAAGCCGAACGCCATGGCAAGAAGCACGGCGGCGCAAAATAGCGACCCATATTTGGCCAGCATCACAAAGCCGGCATAGGTGCGGTCGTGCTCGGCATAGTCCATCTTCGCGCCCAGTTCGACAGGACCGGTCGGCGTGTGTTCAGCCATTGGAATACCCCTTCGAAGACATCTTTCAGGCACATAGCGAAAAGCCGCGTTAAGGGCAATGGCGCTATTGCCGCATCGCCGCAGCCAACAATCTCAAGCAAAACTTGAAATCGCTGCGCGGAGCGCGGCGATACCAATCACAATGAATGGCAGGTCCGCTATTGCCGATGTCGTTAGCCGGCGAGATGCGGGAACAGACCGAGCAGGCCGACAACGATCAGATAAAGGGCGACGATATAATTGAGCAGCCGCGGCATCACCAGGATCAGCACGCCTGCAATCAGCGAGATAAGCGGGGTAAGGGCGAGCGTGGAAATGGTCATATCGGTTCCTTTGATCGGATCGCTATCGAAGCGGTGCGTGATGGATGTCGGCCATGCCGACCTACCACCAGCACCTTTGCCCAGAACGCCAAAGCGATCGGAAGGCTCCATGGGCTCGTTCAGGCGGCTTCGCGAAAATACTTGGCGGTGGGCAGGATGGTCAGCGGCGCGAGTTCGCCGGCGCCGGGCTTATCGAACAACATGCGTTGCTCCATCGGCGTCGAACGGAAGAACGGAAAGCGCGATAGCGACCGCTCGCGGATGGCGCCGACGTCGGCGCGGTAGAGCACGACCTTGTTATAGACGCCAGGGTAGGCACGAGGCTCACTGATCTTCTCGGCATAGTAGATCCGCTTGTAGAAGCCGGCGTGATCTTCGCGAATGGTCGAAAGACAATAGGGCGCGTTGAAGTGAAAACATGCCATGCCGGCTAGCCGCAGCGTGAGATAAGGTATCTGCGGATAGACGCGCGACCATTCCGGGTCGGAGGCGAACCGACTGGGGCAGATGAAGCTCATGCCCTCCCCCAGCATCGGCATTACGATGTCACCAAAAGCCTTGGTGGAAGGCGACCTTGGCGTCGACAGCGTGACGTGATGAATACGCAGCGTGCTGACGAGTTCCTGGTCGATGTAGACACCGAACCGGAAGACGTTAGGCACCTCGTCGAGTTCGTCGTGAATGGTGTGGTTCTCGTTGTCGGGAACCATATCGTTGGAACGGTACGACTTGTAGCGTAGGCGATAGATGTCTTCGAGATCCTCGCCCTTGTCGCAACGGCGGTATTCCGTCCGCTCCAGCATCGCCGAAATATTCCTGGCGAAGCTGGACATGGTCTCGGACGCATCTTTCCCACCAGCGCCCGCCGCATGGCCGAGCGAACTCAACTGGGCACACATGAACTCTATTCCCCGCGATTACCGCCACCAGCCGACACTACGGACGGGTCAGGAGATGTAAAGCTGAAAATAAGCAGGAGGTCGTTTACCGTTCGTTAAGGTTAATAATTAATAGAATTATACTAAAATATGCAGTTTTTCAGCGTGAAGTCAGCGTCGCGTCGCCTTTCTTGCCGTCTTAATATCCTTGGCGAAAGGCCAAACCGTGCTCGACATGGTCTCGATGCCGGACGCGCTGAGCGCAGATCCGAACAGAAAGCCCTGGACCAGGTCCGGCTTGACCTGCAATGCCAGGATCTTGAGCTGTTCGAAGGTCTCGACACCTTCGACGGTGACTGAAAGTCCCAGCGGTCGCGACAGGTTGACGATGCCCTTGAGCAATTCGAGCGACCGGCTGTTCTGGGTGACGTCGATCAGGAACGA
Source organism: Mesorhizobium sp. M0340 (assembly GCF_040321535.1). NCBI lineage: Bacteria > Pseudomonadati > Pseudomonadota > Alphaproteobacteria > Hyphomicrobiales > Phyllobacteriaceae > Mesorhizobium > Mesorhizobium sp. M0340. Next base: position 18,368 of record NZ_JAMYRR010000004.1, read on the forward strand.
GCGATCGATCTTGATTTTGTCGAGTGGTAGTTTGTGGAGATAGCTGAGGCTCGAATAGCCGGTACCGAAATCGTCGAGCGCAATGCGCACGCCGAGCCGCTTCAACTCCTCGATATATTGGCGTGTCAGCGACTTGTCGTCGAGCAGCGCCGTCTCGGTGACCTCGATCTCGAGGCGGCCGGCCGGCAGACCGGAACCGGCAAGCGCCTCGCGAACCTTCTGGATGACGTCGCGGTTGCGAAAATCCTTGGCCGAGAGATTGACCGAGACGCTGGTCTGGGCCGGCCATTTGGCGCATTCCGTGCAGGCCGCATGCAGGACGAAGGTGCTGATGTCGGAAATAATCCCCATTTCCTCCGCCAGCGGAATAAAGATACCGGGGGAAATCGGCCCGAGATCGGGATGATCCCAGCGGCACAGCGCTTCGCAACTGGCGATACGCATCGTGCTCATCGCCACGATCGGCTGATAGACCACCCGCAATTCGTTGTTTTCCACGGCGCTGCGCAGGTCCGCCTTCATCAGCTGACGGCTGCGGAAGGCAGCATCCATCGAAGCCTCGAACAGCCGCCAACCGTTCTTGCCAAGCTCCTTGGCCTTGTAGAGTGCAAGGTCGGCCTTGACGATCATGGCGTCGACGTCGGTATCCTTGACCCGCGACAGCACCGCGCCGCCGCTGGCCTGGATGCGTAATCCGTGGCCGGCGACATCGACCTCGCCCTGCAGGTCGACGAAGATCTCGTCGATCTGGCCGGTGAGGTGGCTCTCATCCTCGATGCGCTCGAAGAAGATCATGAACTCGTCGCCGCCAAAGCGGCTGACGGTGATGCCTGGCCCGGCGACCGCGGCCAGCCGCTCAGCAACGGCGTAGATCAAACCGTCGCCGACCGGATGGCCGAGCGTATCATTGACGCTCTTGAAATCGTCGAGGTCAAGCACGGCAAGCCCGCAGAGACGGTCTGGATCGCCCGAGGCCATGGCTTCCACCACCAACTCATGGAAATAGGCGCGGTTGGGCAGACCGGTGAGACTGTCGTAACGCGCCATGAAGCGGATCTTGTCTTCCGCCTCGACGCGGGCGGTCACATCCTCGAAAGTGACGACGCCCAGTTCCTGGCTGCCCTCGCGCGCCGAAAATTCATAGTGCTGGCCGTTGGCGAGCGAGACCAGGACCTTTCGGTCGCGGCCCTCGCGCAACGCACGCGTCAGCTGGGCTTCGATGTAGCGGCAATCCTTCGGCGCCAGCATGCCGCCGGCAACCCCACGCATCAGCAGACCGTGGATAGAGCGGCCGAGCAGCGCATCGGCCGATTTGAGCGACATCAGGTTCGCGGCTTCGGCATTTGCCACCGCCACCCGGCCGTCGGGACCGAGCATGACAAGGCCATGCGACATGGTGTTGAGCGCACGGTTGAAACGTTGCGCAATGCGATTCGCCTTTTTTTCTTCCGAGACAGCGGCGAAAAGTACATCGCGGACAGTGTTGGCGAATTTGCGGATCGCAAACAGGAACGGCGCGGACAGGAGTCCGAGAAGGATGTGGTAAATGTCGCCACGCAGAAGGAACCCCAACGAGATTGGCCACGTCAAGGCAAGCGTCAGGATGGTGACCATGCGCGGGGAGCCATAGTTGCGCCCGGCAATCGAGGTGGCCGTGGCCAGCGTCAGGCAGACGGAGGCGATCTCAGCGAAATTGTCGCGCGCAAAATAGATGCCAAGCAGGCAGAACGCGCCAAGCGTGAGCCCGTGCAAGGACCCGTAGAGGATATAGTCGTTCTCGCGCTTGTGCGCCTCTTCCCAGGTCGTCGGCGGGGGCAAACTGTTGTATTTCCGGAAGTTTCTCATCCGGAAGATGCCTACAAGAACCATCATGATAGCGACAAGCAGATAAAGCGGGTCGCCGCTTTTCCACCAGACAAGGCCAATCAGGAAGCTCTGCGCGACAATGCCGATCGAAAGCGTCACGCCGTCGCGAAACAGCGTTTCCACGAACGGAATGTAAACGTCGACCGGAATCTCGTTTTTTCGTCTCAGATTCACGCCTGGATCCCAACCCTGGGGAACCCAGCAGTGTCACATTGGCCTTAAGAAAGGTTTAGAGCGGCGTTTCGAGCCCTGCCGGCATCCATTGGTGACGCCGCGGAAGCAGGGAAACTACAGTTCAGGTAAACAAGGGGTGTCAGAGCGCGGAATCATTCGGCGGCTTGAAGTTGCGGCCGCAGCGGCGCCCTCGAGAGGCGGTCGAGCAGGCGCTGGCGTTCGCCGGCGGCTTTTTCGGCACTGGCCTGCTTGACGTGGCCAAAGCCGCGGATGAGCGCCGGTACCGAAACAAGCGCGGCAGCGGCCTCGATCTTGCCCGGCGCCAGCGCGCCGGCGACAAGCTCCAGGTCGGCTTCATAGAGGGCAAGAAGCTGCCGCTCCATACGCCTCTCGGCGCTGTAGCCGAACAGGTCGAAAGCGGTGCCGCGCAGCCCCCTCATCGCCGCCAGCAGGCGGAACCCGTTCATCATCCACGGGCCAAAGCTCGATTTCTTCGGCTTCCCGTCACTGCCGCGCCTGCCCATGATCGGCGGTGCGAGATGGAATTCAAGCTTGCCATAGCTCTGGAACTGCTTTGCGAGCTCTGCGGCAAAGGAGCCGTCCGTATAAAGCCGCGCCACCTCGTATTCGTCCTTGATCGCCATCAGCTTGAACAGGTTCTTCGCGGCAGCTTCGGTCACCACGGTCGAGCCGGGCACAGCATCGGTTTCGGCCTTGCGCAGCGCCGCCAGTCTGTCGGCATAGCGCCTGCCATAGGCGGCGTTCTGATAGGCGGTCAGGAAGGCGACGCGGCGGGCAATGATCTCGTCCAGCGTCTCGGCAATGGCGGCAGGCTGCGTGGCCTTGCCCGGCTGGGCGAGAGGGCCGCGCACGAAATCCGGCTGGTGGGCAGCGCGGCGGCCCCAGCGAAATGCCGCGACATTCATCGCCACCGCCTCGCCGTTGAGTTCGATCGCCTTCTCGACCGCCTCCGCCGACAGCGGCAGGCCGCCATGCTGGAAGGCGAAGCCGAGCATGAACATGTTCGCGCCAAGCGAGCTGCCGAACAGCGCGGTGGCGGTGCGGGTGGCGTCGAAGAAATGCGTCTTGTCGTCGCCTGCGGCCGTTCTTATCGCTTTCTTCAGCCGCTCGACGGGCAGCGAGAAATCGGCCGAACGGGCGAACTCGCCCGGCATGATCTCGGCGGTGTTGGCGAGGAAGATGGTATGGCCTTCGCGCACCGCGGCCAGCACCTTCTTGGCACCCGAAACGACGAGATCGCAGCCAAGCACGAGGTCGGCTTTGCCGGCCGATACCCGAATGGCGTGGATGTCGTCCGGCGTGCGGGCGATGCGGACATGGGTGAACACGGAGCCGCCCTTCTGGGCGAGGCCGGCCATGTCGATCATGCCGCAGCCCTTGCCTTCCAGATGTGCGGCCATGCCTAGCACCGCGCCTATGGTGACGACGCCAGTGCCGCCGACACCGTCGATGATCGCCGCCCAGCCTTGTTCACCGAGCGCAAATTGCGCCGGCGCCGGCACACCCGCGAGCGGGTCGGCCGCGCCGGCTATGCCTTCGGCTTTCCTGATTTTGGCGCCGTGGACGGTGACGAAGGACGGGCAGAAACCGTTGACGCAAGAGAAGTCCTTGTTGCAGCTCGACTGGTCGATCTTGCGCTTGCGGCCGAATTCCGTCTCGACCGGCTGGATCGAGACGCAATTCGACTGCACGCCGCAATCGCCGCAGCCTTCGCAGACCAGCTCGTTGATGAAGATACGCTTGTCGGGATCGGGGAAGGTGCCGCGCTTGCGCCGACGACGCTTCTCGGCAGCGCAAGTCTGGTCGTAGAGCAGCACCGAGACGCCTTTGACCGAGCGCAACTCGCGCTGGATGAGATCGAGGTCGTCGCGGTGATGGATAGTGGCGCCGGCGGGAAATTCCACCTTGCCGGTATATTTGTCCGGCTCGTCGGTAACGATGGCGATGCGCTGGACGCCCTCGGCGCGCACCTGCCTGGCGATCATGTCCACCGTCAGGCCGCCTTCGTGCGGCTGCCCGCCGGTCATCGCGACGGCGTCATTGTAGAGGATCTTGTAGGTGATGTTGGCGTCGGTCGACAGCGCGAAGCGGATCGCCAGCACGCCCGAGTGGTTGTAGGTACCATCGCCCAGATTCTGGAAGATGTGCTCGCGCTTCGAGAACGGCGCCTGGCCGACCCACTGCGCGCCCTCGCCGCCCATGGCAGTGAAGCCTACCGTATTGCGGTCCATCCATAACGCCATGAAATGACAGCCGATTCCGGCGGCGGCGAGCGAGCCGTCCGGCACCTTGGTCGAGGAATTGTGTGGGCAGCCGGAGCAGAAGAACGGCGTGCGCGAGGCGATGTCTGACGTGTCGGCCAGCATCGCCTGGAACTGTCGCAACTTCGCCACCCGCGCGGCGATTTCCTCCGACGGGCCGATCGTTCGCAAAATCCTCTCGCCGAGCGCGATGGCAATGTCGTTGGGGTCGAGCGCGCCCTTGGCCGGGAACAGCCAGTCGCCACGCTCGTCCTTCTTGCCGATGATGACCGGCTGCGTCGCGGTGCCGTAAAGGTTCTCGCGCAGTTGCACCTCGATGAGCGAGCGTTTCTCCTCGACGACGACGATGGTATCGAGGCCGCGAGCAAAGTCGGCGATGTGCTGCAGGTCGAGCGGCCACGGGCAGCCGACCTTGAACAGCCTGATGCCGATACGATTGGCGGCCGCTTCGTCGATGCCGATATCCTCCAGCGCCTGGCGAACGTCGAGATAACTCTTGCCGATGGTGACGATGCCAAGCCTGGCGCTGCTGCCGCCCGAATAGACGATCCGGTTCAGCCCATTGGCGTGGATGAAGGCGGAAGCTGCGGCGCGCTTGTATTCATGCAACCGCTCCTCCTGGCCGAGCATGTCGATCTCGTTACGGATGTTGAGGCCGCCGGGCGGCATGTCGAAGTCCGGGACGACGATATCTAGCCGGTCGAGCGCAGCATCGACCGAGGCCGTCGATTCGATGTTGTCCTTGACGCATTTGATCGCCGCCCAGGTGCCGGCAAAACGCGACATGGCAAAGCCGTAGAGGCCGTAGTCGATGATCTCCTGGACGCCGGCAGGATTGAGGATCGGCACCATGGTGTCGACGAACAGGAACTCGGTGGCGTGCGCGTTGGTCGAGGATTCGGCCATGTGGTCGTCACCCATCAGGGCTAACACGCCGCCATGTTTCGACGACCCGGCGAGATTGGCGTGGCGGAACACGTCGCCGGAGCGGTCGACACCCGGACCCTTGCCGTACCAGACCGAAAAAACGCCGTCATGGGTACCCTCGCCCAGCAATTCCGCCTGCTGCGAGCCCCAGCACGCGGTGGCGGCGAGCTCCTCGTTGAGACCGGGCTGGAAGACGATGTCCGACTGCGCGAGCTGGTTTCTGGCCTTCCACAGCTGCATGTCGAGGCCGCCGAGCGGCGAGCCACGATAGCCGGAGACGAAACCGGCGGTGTTCAGGCCAGCCCGGCGGTCGCGCTCGCGCTGCATCAGAAGCATGCGGATGACTGCCTGGGCGCCCGACAGGAAGATGCGCTCCTTTGCCAGGTCGAACTTGTCGTCGAGCGCGACGTTGTGCAGCGTCATCAGGCGTTTCCTGTGCGGAGACCGTGCCAGGAGGTGCACGGCCAACGTCGGAGTCGAGTGCCTACAGTCTTTCTTCCCTTGCCGGGGAGGTCAAACAAAATCGAAGGTGCCAGGCGGTCCGCAACAAACGATCGGTGCGCGGCGGTGTGGCGCCACGAAACGCCTGCCGGGGAGGATGGCCGAGCACGAAAACTCCGGCGGCGGTCGGTGCCGCTGGTGATGCATCATGCAGCCTTTGGGCAACTGGGCTTCGGTTCACCGGGCAGCTTGCCGTCGACATGGCCGGCCAAGTCCTTGTTGAGCTCGTAGACTGGCCCGACCACCAGGGGCCGGTCGGGCAGGACCGACTGGTCGAGCGAGGACGTCAGAGTGGTCTCGAAACTCTGCAGCAACTGGCCGCTGGAATCCTCGATTCGGATCGACACCGCATAGGGCTTGTCCTTGACAACGCAGGTGAGCGGCGGGCTGGTGAGCGTCACATGCGGCAGCTTCGGCCATATTTTCTGGGTGACGATGATCGGATCACCACCGGCCGGGTTCTGGAAGGAGACCACGGCGACCTGCCCCTCACCCACCGGCCGCAGCGGATTGAGGGTGATGACATAGGTGGCGATACCCAGCCGGTAGTTGAACTCGAACAGCTTCCCGGAAATGGCGAACAGCTGGTCCTTGCCGGAATCACGGCAGGCGCCGAGCGCGACCGCCGCGAACAACGCCGCGACGACAATCATCGCGCGCGAATATTTCTTAGACATTGGTGACCTCCCTGGCCGCGGTCCGGCGTCGATAGTATCGGTTTGCCTTCTGGCGGTTGCCGCACACCGCCATGTCGCACCAGAGGCGGCTGGAATTGCGGCTTTTGTCGACAAACAGCCAGCTGCAGTTCGGACATATCCTCAGCCTGGCGATGGTGTCGCTGCGCAGCAGCGACAGCGCCGAGACCGCAAGCGCCACCTCGAAGGCGATCGGCGTTGCCGGATCGCCGAACGGTTTTCCGGGCGTGCCGATTTCGGTGTGGCCATGGGCGAGGCCATCGGCGCAGGCTTCCAGGAATTCAGGCATGTCGGCGGTGTCGATCGCACCTTTCGATACCGCGCCGCGAAACAGCCGATCGGTCGTCTCGCGAATCGACAGCACCACCGGTGCGATCTTTTCAGGCGCCGGCGCTATGAGCCGCCTGCCGCCGAGCTCGGCGGCGCGAAAGCCACTCGCGGCTTCGGCAAAGCGGGCGATCTCGGCCCGATCGTCGAAACGGTCGAAAGTTTCCTCCGGATCGTTCCGCAAAACGACGGTGTTCGCCGTGTCGAGCGCCAGCATGCCACCGGTGAAGCGGTGCGGAGTCCAGGATACTGTCATATCGTGAATCTAACCGATAAATCGCGTTTGACAAGTTAGATTCCGGGTGCAACCCTCGTCAGTGGCGCGATCGCCGTATCCAGAATGTCGTTCGTCCCAAGCCCCGCCCCGATGTGGGGCATGCATCGAGGGTCTTGCATGCTCTATTTCTTCCAGCAGGTTCTGAACGGGCTGCATTCGGGCGCGCTCTACGCATTGCTTGCCTTCGGCTACGTGCTGACCAACGGCATCCTGCACCGCACCAATCTTGCCTATGGCGCGCTGTTCGCCTTTTGCGGGCATACGATGATCCTCACCGCGGCGTTCGGCTATCAGGCGCTGTGGCTGACGCTGTTTGCATCGGTCGCGCTCGGCGTAGCGGCGGCATTCCTTTATGCGGCGCTGCTCAGCCATGTCCTGTCGCGAAGCATCTTCGAACCGCTGGCCGCCCGCTCGCCCAACGCCATCGTGGTGACCACGCTCGGCATATTGCTGGTCTTGTCGGAAGCCAGCCGCATCGCCGCCGATACCCATGACCTATGGTTGCCGCCAATGCTGGCCCAGACCATCGTCTTCGCGCAGAATGCCAGCTTCAAGGCGACGTTGACACTGATTCAGTTGCTCGATTGCGCCGCCGTGCTGGCGGCTATTTCGCTGGCTGCGTGGGGGTTCACACATTCCAGCTTCGGCCGAAGCTGGCGTGCCGTATCCGACGATCCAAAGGCCGCTGCGATGTGCGGCGTCGATGTCCGCGCGGTGTTTCGGCGGGCGGTGCTTTTCGGCGGCCTTTGCGCGGCAATGGCTGGCGTGCTCGCCGCCTTCTACTACGGCAACATCAGCTTCGGCACAGGGTTGGTCTACGGGTTGAAAATCCTGTTCGTGACCGCAGTGGGCGGCTATCTCTCGCCTTTGCGGGCGGCACTGGGCGCCGCCGCTTTCGGCATGGCCGAATCGCTATGGGCCGGCTATTTCCCGCTCGAATGGCGGGACGGGTGGATGTACCTGTTCCTCGTCGCCATGCTTGTGCTGATCGGCTCCGGCCGCGACCAACAGAAGATTGCCTGAGCCGCATCCGACTTTGGTTGGATGAATGAACCACATGTCCCCTTGGACATGCAAAGGACGCGGCAGCATTTTGCCGGCGGCCACCTCACAACTGTGTTTATGCGGGCTGTCCGATGTTGACCCGCCGAACCACGCACTGCATACCGTTGGTCCACAGCGACGCGACGGACAGGGAACCGGCGCGCTTCGACACAAGGGAGGAATGCATGGCAGGGCTTCTCGCTCTTTCCAGAGCCATTGACCGTTTGAACGAATTCATCGGCAAATGGGTTTCGTGGCTGATCCTGCTGGCGATCCTGGTAAGCGCCGCCAACGCCGTGATCCGCAAGGTGTTCGACATGTCCTCGAACGCCTGGCTGGAATTGCAATGGTATCTGTTCGGCGCCGCCTTCATGCTGGCCGCCGCCTACACTCTGAAACAGAACGACCATATCCGCATCGATATCGTCTACGGCATGTTCTCGCGCCGTGTGCAGCACTGGATCGACCTTTTCGGTCACGTCTTCTTCCTGATGCCGTTCGTGACGTTGATGGTCGTCTATTTCGTTCCCTATGTGTCGCTGTCGTATCGCAGCGGCGAGATGTCGAACAATTCCGGCGGGCTGATCATCTGGCCAGCGAAGGCGATTCTGCTGGCCGGCTTTTTTCTGCTCGCGCTGCAGGGCATTTCCGAGATCATCAAGAAGATCGCCATCATGCGCGGTCAGATGGACGATCCCACTCCGTTCATATCGGTGCATGAGCAGGCCGAGCTAGAAGCCAAGGCGCTCGTCGAAGAGGTGCGCTCGTGATCGAGTTCATCGCCCAGAACATGGCGCCGATCATGTTCGCCTCGCTGGTCGTCTTCCTGCTGATCGGCTACCCCGTCGCCTTCTCGCTCGCCGCCAACGGCCTGATGTTCTTCTTCATCGGCGTGCTGCTGTCGCCCTATTCGGGCGGCTCCATCAATCTCGCCTGGCCGTTGCTGCACGCGTTGCCGGATAATTTCTATGGCAGCCGGGTGATGTCGAACGACACGCTGCTGGCGATCCCGTTCTTCACCTTCATGGGCATCGTGCTCGAACGATCCGGCATGGCCGAAGACCTGCTCGACACGATCGGCCAGCTGTTCGGACCGGTCCGTGGTGGCCTTGCCTATGCCGTGATTTTCGTTGGCGCGCTGCTCGCCGCGACGACCGGCGTGGTGGCGGCCTCCGTCATTGCCATGGGTCTGATTTCGCTGCCGATCATGCTGCGCTACGGCTACGACCGGCGGCTGGCATCCGGCGTCATTGCCGCGTCCGGGACCCTCGCCCAGATCATCCCGCCGTCGCTGGTGCTGATCGTCCTGGCCGACCAGCTCGGCCGCTCGGTCGGCGATATGTACAAGGGGGCGCTGATCCCCGGGCTCATTTTGACCGGCATCTACATGCTCTACATCCTGCTCATGTCGATCTTCCGGCCGAAGTCGATGCCGGCCCTGCCGCTGGAGGCCCGCACGCTCGGCCACGGCGTGCTGTCGCTGCTGGCGGCGGTGCTGGCGGCGGTGGTGGTTTCCTATGCGGCGTATCGCTACCTTGCGCCGAACCATGGCGGCAACGCCGATATCCTCGGCGCCACTATTGGCGTCATCTTCATCTATGTCGTGGCGATCGTCGACCAGCGCCTGAAGATCAACCTGATGTCGAGGCTGGCGCAGCAGGTGATCATCGTCCTGATCCCGCCGCTGGCGCTGATCTTCCTGGTGCTGGGCACCATCTTCCTCGGCATCGCCACGCCGACGGAAGGCGGCGCCATGGGCGCCGTCGGCGCGCTGGCAATGGCCGCGATGAAGGGGCGGCTGTCGCTCGACGTGGTCAAGCAGGCGCTGGCCTCGACGACCAGGCTGTCGTCCTTCGTTCTGTTCATCCTGATCGGCGCGCGGGTGTTCTCGCTGACCTTTTACGGGGTCAATGGCCACATCTGGGTCGAGCACCTGTTGACCTCGCTGCCGGGCGGTGAAGTCGGTTTCCTGATTGGCGTCAACATCCTCGTCTTCGTGCTCGCCTTCTTCCTCGACTTTTTCGAGCTTGCCTTCATCATCGTTCCGCTTTTGGCACCGGCGGCCGACAAGCTCGGCATCGACCTGATCTGGTTCGGCGTGCTTTTAGGCGTCAACATGCAGACCTCCTTCATGCATCCGCCCTTCGGCTTCGCGCTGTTTTATCTGCGCTCGGTCGCCGCGCGCGTGCCTTATATCGACCGGCTCACCGGCAAGCAGATCGCGCCGGTCACCACAGGGCAGATCTATTGGGGCGCAGTGCCCTTCGTCTGTATCCAGGTGATCATGATCGGCCTGACCATCGCCTTCCCGCAGATGGTGATGCACTACAAAGGCACCGTCGTCGATCCGGGCACCATAAACTACCAGGTGCCGGAAACGCCTGGCATCGGCTTGTCGCCGCTTGGCACGCCGCCGGCCAACGGCGGCACTGCCCCGGCCTCACCTTCCACACCGGATTTGTCGCAGCCGCCGAGCTTCGACGAAAAGCCGCCCGCGAAGCCGGCGGCACCGGCAATCGATCTGTCGCAACCCCCGAGTTTCAACTGAGGCGAGTTTCAACTGAGGAAGGCCCTGCAGCTATGAAGGCGGTTCGGTTGGAGCGAGTGGGCGGCCTCGCCGTGTGCGAGGTCGAGAAACCGACCGCCGGGCCAGACGAGCTGCTGGTGCGGATCGAGGCGTGCGGCGTCTGCGGCACCGACAGGCATCTTTTCCACGGTGAATTCCCGTGCACGCCGCCGGTGACGCTCGGGCATGAATTCTCCGGCATCGTCGAGGCGATCGGACCTGAGGTATCTGGCTTTTCGGTCGGCGACCGCGTCACCGGCGATCCCAATATTGCCTGCGGGCGCTGTGCGCATTGTCAGGCGGGCCGAGTCAATCTCTGCAGCAATCTGCGTGCCATCGGCATCCATCGCGACGGCGGCTTTGCCGAATATCTTCCCTTGCCGCAGAAACAGGCCTTCGCCTTGCCAGGCGATCTGAAGCCTACGCATGGTGCTTTCTGCGAGCCGCTCGGTTGCTGCCTGCATGGCGTGGACCTTGCCGCGATCAAACCAGGCTCGTCGGTCGCGGTGCTCGGCGGCGGCGTGATCGGCCTGCTCACCGTTCAGCTGGCAAAGCTCGCCGGTGCGACGACCATCATCCTGTCGACGCGTCAGGCCTCGCGGCGGGCTCTTGCTGAGCAACTTGGCGCAACGGCGACGCTCGATCCCAGCGCCTTCGATGTCACCGATGCGATCGTCGGCCGGTCGGGTTTGATGCCGGGCGGCGTCGACGTGGTGTTCGAATGCGCCGGCGTGAAAGACACTGTTGAGCAGGCGATGCGGCTGGCCAAAGCGGGCGGCACAATCGTCGTCGTTGGCGTTATGCCGCAAGGCATGAAAGCGGCCTTCGAACCGTTCGACCTGCTGTTCCGCGAGTTGAAGGTCCTGGGCTCCTTCCTCAATCCCTTTACCCATCGCCGGGCCGCCGATCTTATCGCTTCGGGGGCAATCGAGGTAGACCGGCTGATATCGCGGCAGGTCACGCTTGAAGAGTCAGCTGCAGTGATCGCCAATCCGCCTGCGCCAGGCGAGGTCAAGGTTCTGGTGGTGCCCGGCTGATCGCAAACGGAATGCGCTGCGGCGCCAGCGTCCCGAAGGAACGCCGGCGCCGCAGAGCAGCAAGGTTCAGAGCTTGCTGTTGCGCTGTTGGACCATCATGAAGGTGTCGTAGTTGTACTCGGCCACCTGCGCCCAGAGATAATGCTCCTTGCGGAACGCCTTGATCGAGTCCCAGATCTTTTTGAACGGCGCGTTCGAGGCTTCCATCTCGGCATAAACTTCGTTGGCCTTTTCGAAGCAGGCGGCCATGATCTCCTGGCTGAACGGGCTCAACTTGGCGCCGCCGGCAACCAGCCGCTTCACCGCCGCCGGGTTGAGGTAGTCGTATTTCTGCAGCATGTTGGCATCGGCCGCTTGGGCGGCAGTGTGCACCAGCGACTTGTAAGCCGGCGAAAGTTCGTCGTATTTCGCCTTGTTGAACATCAGATGGACAGTCGGTCCACCTTCCCACCAGCCGGGATAGTAGTAATAGGGCGCAACCTTGTAGAAGCCGAGCTTCTCGTCATCATAAGGGCCAACCCATTCGGCGGCATCGATCGTGCCCTTTTCCAGCGCCGGATAAATGTCGCCACCGGCGATCTGCTGCGGAACCACGCCGAGCCTTTGCACCACTTTGCCGGCAAAACCGCCGATACGCATCTTGAGGCCGGAAAGGTCGGCAACCGTTTTGATCTCTTTGCGGAACCAGCCGCCCATCTGCACGCCGGTATTGCCGCCCGGCAGCCCGAACAGACCCTGCGTCGCCAGGAACTCGTTGAACAGATCGATGCCCCCGCCATGATAGTGCCAGGCGTTGATGCCGCGCGCGTTGAGCGAAAACGGAACCGCCGCTCCCAGCGCCCAGGTCGGGTCCTTGCCCCAGTAATAGTATGCCACAGTATGGCAGGCCTCGACCGTGCCGGCTGTGGTGGCATCGGCGGCCTGCAGGCCGGGAACGAGTTCGCCGGAAGCGAAGACCTGGACCTGGAAGTTGCCGTCGGTCGCCTCCGAAAGCATCTTGGAAAACACTTCGGCACCGCCGTAGATCGTATCGAGCGACTTCGGGAAGGACGACGCCAGCCGCCAGGTTACTTTCGGATTGGACTGGGCGATGGCCGGCGCAGCAAGTGTCGCGGCAGCGGCCGCAGCGCCGAAACCGGTGGTGCCGGCCTTGCGGATGAACGAACGACGATCCATGAAGTTCCTCCCGTTTGGATCAACTGACCGACGTTCGGGACGCTTCGGCGCCCGCATCGGCTTCGAGCCGACAATACACAGGCAAGGAGTCGAGTCCAGCGCGGCAGCCCGGTTTGAGTGGCGCATTTCGGGGAAATTCACGGCGTTGGGCCAGATCTTGCAACTATAGTCTAAGGTCGATTAACTGGCCTACGCGACACGCCGAAACTTGCCATGGAAATGCGCCTTCGGATCGCCTATTTTGCAGGCAGATAATTCGTTGCACCCGATGGGATCCGGACCAAAATGCACCAGCCGCTCGTCGCCATATCGACCGACGTCCGCCAGTTCGACAATTACACCTGGCATGCCGCGCCGCAGCAATATCTTGAAGCGGCGCTTTCAGGGGCAGGCGTGTTCCCGCTGCTGGTACCGTCCTTCGGCGACCGGCTCGACTTCGACGAACTGCTTTCCGCCGTCGACGGCGTCATGATCACCGGTTCGAAGTCCAACGTTCATCCCTCGCTCTACGGCGGTGACGCCAGTGAAGCCAATGGTCCCTACGACCCCGCCCGCGACGCCACCACGCTGCCGCTGATCCGCAGGGCGGTGGAGCGCGGAGTACCGCTGCTCGCGATCTGCCGCGGCATCCAGGAGATGAATGTGGCGCTGGGTGGCACGCTGGCCACTGAAATCCAGGAACGCGCCGGTTCGCTCGATCATCGTGCGCCGGCAAGCGACAATCAGGACGAACGCTTCGCCATCCGCCAGAGCGTGTCGATAAAACCCGGCAGTTGCCTGGCCGGGGTCTTCGGCGCCGGCGACATCATGGTCAATTCGGTGCATCGCCAGGCTGTTGACCGGCTTGGCCCAAAGCTGCAGGTCGAAGCGGTCGCCGCCGACGGCACTGTCGAGGCGGTCTCGGTGCGCGATGCACGGGCTTTCGCCGTCGGCGTCCAGTGGCATCCCGAATACTGGGTCAAATCGGACAGCATCTCGGTAAAGATATTTCGCGCTTTCGGCGATGCGGTGCGGTTGCATGCTGCCGCAAAATCCGCGTCGCGCGCGGCGGCAGAATAGCGCTCGTCAGTTGCCGGCCGACGCCAGGGTCAGCAGCGGCAGCGCCGGCGCGTAGGATTCGTAACCGTCGCCATCGGCGACCGAGAACATGACGATCGGATCGCTGCCGTTGGCGCTGAATGTGACCGTGCCGTCATTCTTCTCTCGCCAGAACTTCGCCTGCTCGACACCGGGCAACACCTGGCGGCAATTCGCGGCGACCGTCAACAGCGACAGACCTTGCGAAATCTCGGCGCCACGGGTGACCGCACAAGACGCCTCGTCACCATGGGCTACCAGCCTGTAGGTGCTGGACGAAGGTGCTGGCTCACTGGCTGCGCGGCTTTGACCGCTACCGGCGTAAAACAGCTGGACGCTGCCTAACAGCGCAGCAATCGCCATCAATGCGGGAAGCGTTTTCATCCTGGTTTCTCCGCGCATTTCAAGCGCGCCGTGTTCGATGTCATCAGGAGGCGCGCTTCATCTTGCTGCCATGTGCTGTCAAGGGGACATACACTAGCCAAGGAGGCAGAATGATTCCGAAGGGTTAAGCTGAAGTTAACAATAGGGCGGTCACGGCCTCGGCTTGACGTTTGCCGTCTCCGGCACCGGCGTCAGCGCCTTGCGCTGCGAAAACCACGAGACCAGATTGTCGACGCACAGGTCCGCCATCGCGCGGCGGGTGTGCTGCGAGGCCGACCCGACATGAGGCAAAAGCGAGGTGTTGGGCGCGGCAAGCAACGCCGCAGGCACGTTCGGCTCGTCGGCAAAAACGTCCAGCCCGGCAGCGGCGATGCTGCCGCTGGCAAGTGCGGCGGCAAGAGCTGGTTCGTCGACCGTGCTGCCCCGGCCGATATTGACGAAGACGCCGTTCGGCCCCAGAGCCGAGAGGATTTCGACATTGACGGCCTTGTCCGTCGAGGCCCCGCCGGGCGCCACCGAGATCAGCGTGTCGACCGCCTCGGCGAGACCTTTCAGCGTCGGGTGATAGTCATAGGACAGGCCTTCGACGCGGCGCCGGTTGTGATAGGCGATGGGCAGTCCGAAAGCATCGAGCCGGCGGGCAATGGCGAGGCCGATGCGGCCCATGCCGAAGATGCCGACATGGCGACCGCGCAAAGTCAGCCGGCTCAGCGGATAGTTGCCGTTGCGCAGCCAACTTCCGTCGCGCAGCCAGGCCTCGGCGCGCGGCAGTTCGCGGATGGTATTGATCAACAGGCCGAGCGCCGTGTCGGCGACCTCTTCGGTCAGCACATCCGGTGTGTTGGTGACCATGATGCCGCGCCGTGCGGCGTGGTGGACATCTACCGAATCATAGCCGACGCCGAAATTGGCGATAATCTCGAGCTTTGGCAGCGCGTCCATCAACGCGGCGCTTATGCCGCCAAAGGCGGCTATGCCGCGCACCGTAAGGCGCATCTCGTCGGTGACCAGGGACGGATCGGCGCGTTCGATCCGGACGCGGCTGAACGCCCCGTCGATGCGGCCGACCGCATGGTCGTTGAACTGGCCCGGCACCAGAATGGTGACAGCTTGCTGGTCGGTTTTTGTCATGCACGTTCCACCGGTTTGCCGGTCGACTGG
The DNA here is from genome assembly GCF_040321535.1 of Mesorhizobium sp. M0340. Classification (NCBI taxonomy): domain Bacteria; kingdom Pseudomonadati; phylum Pseudomonadota; class Alphaproteobacteria; order Hyphomicrobiales; family Phyllobacteriaceae; genus Mesorhizobium; species Mesorhizobium sp. M0340. Next base: position 33,862 of record NZ_JAMYRR010000004.1, read on the forward strand.
CGCACATGCAGTTCCGGCTTGATCAGTTCCTGCGACGGCCGCACCGTCTGTCCGTTGAGTTTGTCGAGCAGCGCGCTGGCAGCGCGGCGGCCAACCTCACGCTGGCCGTTCCAGACCGTGGTTAGCGCCGGCGTCGCGATCGCCGCCTCCTCGAGGTCGTCATAACCAGTGACCGAAATGTCGATGCCCGGCACCAGACCAGCGCGGGCAATGCCGTTCATCAGGCCGATGGCGACGAGGTCATTCCAGCAGCAGGCGGCGGTCGGTCTGTCCTTTAGCGCCAGGAACTGCCCGGCAGCCTCGAAGCCGGCCTGCTTGGTGCGCGGGCCGGCGATGCGCCAGGACGGCCTGACCTCAAGCCCCGCCGCCTCCATGGCGTTGACATATCCCTGATAGCGGTCGCGGCCGGTCGACGTCTGATCGGTACCGCCGATCATTGCGATGCGCTTGTGGCCAAGCGAGATCAGATGGTTGGTGGCAAGCCCGGTGCCATAGGCATCGTCGCCGCGAAACACCGGCACGTCGGCACCTTCGACGGTGCGTGCAATCAGCACTGCCGGAAGACCGTTCTCCTCGGCCATGAATATGTCTTCGGGCGGCGTGCCGATGGCCGGCGACATGATGACCCCGTCAGCGCCGAGCTGCAGAAGCGTGTCGATGAAAGTGCGTTGTTTCTCGAGCTGGTCGTAGTGGTTCGACAGGATGAAGGTTTGCCGGCTGCGGTCGAGCTCGCTCTCTATCGAACGCAATATCTCGGCAAAGAACGGGTTCATGATGTCGTGGACGACGACGCCGACTATGCCCGAGCGCGAGGTGCGCAGGCTGGCGGCGCGGCGGTTGTAAATATAGCCGATGGCGCGGGCATGTTCCTTGATGCGGTCGCGGGTGCCGCCGGCGACCAGCGGGCTGTCGCGCAAGGCCAGCGAGACCGTGGCCGTGGACACGCCGAGCGCATCCGCGATGGTCGAAAGCTTGATCTTCTGTGCCAGCGCCCTGCGCTCCCGAAGCAATTTAAACTGTTTAAAGGCCGGCTCTTATGCCATCGATTCCGAGCAAATCAAAGTTTTTTTGCCAGCGCTTCCGCCTCCGCGTCCAGCGTCGCGCGGTTGCGCAAACGAAGCCGGTGCTCACGGTGAACGATGTAGAGGCCGCTGGCGACGATGACTGTGGCACCGACCAGCGTCCAGCGATCGGGAAACTGGTTGAAGACGATCAGGCCGGAGATGATCATCCAGATCATCTGCGAATAGGGATAGGGAGCCAGGGCCGTGGTGGTGGCAAGGCGATAGGCCTGCACAAGAAGCCAATGACCGATGGCGCCGAAGACGCCAAGCATCAGCAATATGAACCAGTGCCAGCCATCCTGCGGCAGCGAAGGCGAAAACGGCAGTGTCGGCAAAAGCAGCACGGCTGGCGCCAGCGCCGAAAACAGGATGAGGCTTTCCGAGGTTTCCGTAGCCGACATGCGGCGCGTCATGATGACGTAGAAACTGTTCGACAGCATCGAGCCGAGCGCAAAGAGATGGCCGACGCCAAAAACGCCGACGCCCGGCCGGGTGATGATGAGGACGCCGACAAAGCCGCTCATGATCGCCAGCCAGCGCCGCCAGCCGGCCCATTCGCCGAGCAACGGACCGGCAAGCGCGGTGATCACCATAGGGCCGAAGAAGTAGATCGAGGTGGTTTCCGCCAGTTGTAGCGTCCGCAGCGCCAGAATGTTGAACATCGTCGATCCGAACAGGAGCAGACCGCGCGTGATGTGCGCCGGCAGGTTGGCGGGACGAAAGCGCAGCGGCTCACGCCATCCGCGCAGAAAAACGCCGACGATCAGCACATGGACCGCGAAGCGGGTCCACGCGACGATCAGCGCCGAGACGCCGGCCAGGACAAGGTACTTGCTGCTGGTGTCGAGGAAGGTGAAAAACACATAGACGGAAAGCATGCACAGGATCGCCGCCGGCGATGTCGCGCTTTCGTCATGTCTTGGGGAAGCATTCAATTTCAGGCCGGACGGGAAGCAAGGCAGTCCTTCACCCATGCGGGAATTGTCGCCTGCGGGCAAGCCAAAAGAGGCTGGCACAACGACAGGCTAAGGTTTTGTTGCTGGTGGCCGACGAGTCAAGCGTGCATGCGGGCACCCTTGGTGATCCTGTCGACGAGTTTCTTTTCGGCGCGAAGCGCGATGCCGACCACCTTGGCATCTTCCGGTGCAAATTCGGCAAAGACGGCACGGTTGGCCAGATCATAACCAGTCGAAAACATTTCCTCGACATAGAGCGATACCGTCACACCACGCTCCAGCGCCCGCCGCTGGATCGCGCCGAGCATCTGGCCGTCCGCCGAAAGCACGATGACCGGCTGGATCGACAGCGGGTTGTAGATATTGCCGGCGCGATCACGGTAGGGGTCACCGATAATGTCGGGAAACTGCGCGACGATGCCGCTGGTCAGAAAGGCGGTGACATTGAGCTTTTGCCAGACGGGAAGATCATCCTTGAGCACGATTGCAAATTTCGTATCGAACATGCGACAGTTTCCAATCTGAAAGGGGGCCAATCCGAGGCTGCGAGAAAAGCGATGCCGCACGGTCTAGACGGGGAAGCCTTTCAGGGTCTTGGACGTTTGTGCGTGGATGCAGCCGAAAACTGCATCGTACCGGCACCCCGTGCTGTCGGCATGGAACGCATCGAGGCCCGGTTCCACGGCAACGCCTTCGATCTCCATCGCCACGACACCTATGCGATCGGGGTGACGCTTTATGGCGTGCAGCGCTTCCGCTATCGCGGCCAAATGCATCGGAGCCTGCCTGGCCAGATCATTATCCTTCATCCCGACGAACTCCACGATGGCGGTGCCGGCACCGAAGACGGCTTGCGATACAGAATGCTCTATTTGGAGCCGTCGCTGATGCTCGATTGTCTCGGCGGCGGATCACTGCCATTCGTCGGGAATGCCGTGGTGACAGACCGCGATCTCCGCGCGACGCTGCTTTCGGCGCTCGGGCCGCTGGATCAGCAACTGGACGAGCTGTTTGTCGTCGATTTCATGACGCAGCTTATGCAAAGCCTGGCCCGGCACGCCGGTCAGCCGGCGAAACCGGTAGCGAAAACGGCGTGGCGCGCCGCCAGCCTGGCGCGCGACTACCTGGAGGAAAATGTCGCGCGGATTGTACGTTCAGACGAATTGGAGGCGATAACCGGATTGGACCGTTATGCCCTGTCGCGGCATTTTCGCGCGACCTTCTCGACCAGCCCGCACCGGTTCCTGTTGATGCGCCGGCTTCAGCGAGCCCGTCGGATGATCGAAGCCGACGAGCCGCTGGCGCAAATCGCAATCGCCGCCGGCTTCAGTGATCAAAGCCATTTCAATCGGCATTTCAAGAAGGCGTTCGGCGTCACACCGGGACGCTGGTCGGCACTGACGCGGCGGCCGTCAGCGGCGAACGCGTGAGCTATTCAAGCATCTTGTCTTCGATATCCAGTTCGTCATCCGGGAGCACCATTTCGCCGTTCGACAGGTTCGCCTCGACGCGGGCAAGCAGCTTGAACAGCGCTTTCTGATCCTTCTTGTCGAGACCCTTCAATGCCTGCTTTTCGGTCTTCTTCACCGACTTCTCGATGGCGTGGATGATTTCGCGGCCGGTGTCGGTGAGGAAAATATGCGCCTGGCGGGCATCGGCGGACGAGGCGCGCTTCTCCAGAAAACCCTGCGCCTGCAGCCGGTTGATGGTCTTGGTGATGGTCGGCGGACGCACGCCGAGGCGGCCGGCAAGGTTGCCGGGCGTCTGCCCATCCTCGCGGTCGAGCGCCAGCATGATCTGGTCCTGGCCGGCATAGAAACCATGCGCCAGAAGCCGGGCGGCGAGCGCCGTGCGCGCCAGCCGCGCCGCCGAATGCAGCCGGCTCATTGTTGCAGTCTTGTCCGCCTTGGCCATGCTCATCCCTCCTCGGCCGAACCGGAGCGGACAGCATAGAAGCAGGCCGCCGGTTGGCAATGACCATCGAAAACATTCCGGCTCGGAAAATAGCTTTGCCGGCAAGCATCGCGGTGTTCGCCGTGGCTAATGCCAGATGTTTATTTCAGTTAGATGACAAACGACTTTCTGGAAGGGCTGGATGGGACATGACGAGGCGTTCTCAACCGGCCTTCACCGCGACCACCATCAAGGCCTGAAAGGCGTCCGCCATTTCCCGCAGCGCTGCCTGCGACAGCAGCCCGGCCTGCCGCGCAATGCCGTCCCGCGCGTTCGATGTATCGCGTTTGCCCGGGCGATCTTTATAGGGCGCGACGGTGGCGAATATCTGCTCGCTGAGGCTGTCGGGGAAGAACATCTGGCCGGTCATTACGGAGCGGTCGTCAGGGAAAATCTTGAAATGGATGTGGGTGGTGCGGCCGCGATACCAGCCGGGATAGATGGTGGCGAAAGAAGCGATGCCGCTTTCATCGGTTCTCTGCCAGCCCCGCAGAAAACTCTGGCCGGACGTGTCGATATCCTGCCCGTCGCCCTGTCCGGGATAACCGGAATAGGCGCCCTGGGCGTCGCAATGCCAGATGTCGACGCGTGCGCCGGGAAGCGGCCGGCAGGCGGCGTCGACGATTTGCAGCCGCACATTGAGGGCGATGCCCTTCTTGCCCTCGGTGATATCGGCGCGTTCGAGCTTCGGGTCGAAATAGAACGGCCCTTCGGTGACCTCGGGCGTGATGGCGCAGACGCCGGCACCGGCTTCGAACAAAGCAAGCCCGGCATAGGGCGAAACCTTCCCGGCCCTTGCACCGGCGGGCAGGAATATGCCGCCAGCGGTAACCGCAACGAGACGGAGCGCCTGCCGACGGCTTAGTGGCAAGGACTTGTCGGACATCTGGCGTGTCTTCAATGCGAACAGCCCTCGTGAATGACCTTTGCCTGTCTAAGCCCACCGCCAACCCGCGCCAATGAAAGTTCGGCAATGTGAGGAAAGTTCGGCAATACCAGCCTCTCTTTGGTCCACCGGTTTGGCTCGTGCAAAAGCCGAGCACACATCCTATATGGAGCCGACAATCCCTATTCGAGGCACAATATGAGCGACGCACAGACGCAGATCCCCGTAACCGTCCTCACCGGCTATCTTGGCGCCGGCAAGACGACACTGCTGAACCGCATCCTTTCGGAAAACCATGGCAAGCGCTACGCGGTCATCGTCAATGAATTCGGCGAGATCGGCATCGACAACGAGCTGATCGTGGAATCCGACGAGGAAATCTACGAGATGAACAATGGCTGCGTCTGCTGCACCGTGCGCGGCGACCTGATCCGCGTCGTCGAAGGCCTGATGCGCCGGCCCGGCCGCTTCGACGCCATCGTCGTCGAGACCACAGGCCTCGCCGATCCCGTGCCGGTAGCACAAACCTTCTTCATGGACGACGACGTGCGTTCCAAGACCAGGCTCGATGCGGTGGTGGCGCTGGTCGACGCCAAGCACCTGCCGCTGCGCCTCAAGGATTCCCGCGAGGCCGAGGACCAGATCGCCTTTGCCGATGTCGTCGTGCTCAACAAGACCGATCTCGTCACCCCCGAAGAGCTGAGCAAGGTTGAGGCAACGATCCGCGCCATCAACCCGGCGGCACGCATCCATCGCACCACGCGCGCCAGCGTGGCGCTGTCCGAGGTGCTGGATCGCGGTGCGTTCGACCTGTCCCGAGCGCTGGAGAACGATCCGCACTTCCTCGAGGCGCATGACGATCACGACCATCATGATCATGATCATGATCATGACCACCACCACCATGATCACGACGGCCATGATCACCACGATCATGACGGCCATCATCATGCGCACCCTTCCGACATCCATGACGTGACCGTGCAGTCGGTGTCGCTGCGCGGTGGCGAGATGGACCCGAAAAAGTTCTTCCCGTGGATCGAGAAGGTCACCCAGATGGAAGGCCCGAACATCCTGCGGCTGAAAGGGATCATCGCGCTGAAAGGCGATGACGAGCGCTATGTCATCCAGGGCGTGCACATGATCATCGAGGGCGACCACCAGCGCGCCTGGAAGGACGGCGAGAAACACGAGAGCCGGCTGGTGTTCATCGGACGCGAACTCGATGCCGAGCGGCTGAAGACAAGCTTCGAGGCCTGCCAGGCCGCTTGATTTAGCTACCTTCTTCCTTTTCCCCCTTGTGGGAGGAGGGGCAGCCGCAACGCTGGCGCTCTCTACTCACGACGATCCGAAGCACGGGTTGAGACGGGCAGCTCAACCCCTTAAGGGTGAGGTAGCAGAAACCTCGGACGGAACTATCTCTCATGCCCACAGTCGCCCCGCTCGATCTCGAAGGCCACTGCCTCGCCGCCGTGTTCCTCGGCGACGTGCCGCACTTTGCGCTGGCTGACGGCACAATCCATCGGCTCGACCACGGCCACAAGACGGTGCAGGCCAATGACGGGATGCTCGCCGCCTTCCATGATGCGGCGAACGACCGGCTGATCACCGGTGGTGAGGACGGCAGGATCTTTGGCGTGACCGCTGGCGGCAATACCGCGGAATTGGCGACCGCAGGCAAAAAATGGATCACCAGCGTCGCCGCCGGGCCGCAAGGCGCTGTTGCCTATGCTTCGGGCAAGATTGCCTATGTGCGCTTTGCCGACGGCAAAACCAGGGAATTCTCGCATCCGCGCTCGGTCGAGGGGCTGGCCTTCTCGCCCAAGGGCATGCGCTTCGGCGTTGCCCGCTACAATGGCGCGACGCTGCATTTCCCGGCCGCCGACGGCAAGCCGGTCGAACTCGAATGGGCCGGTGCCCACACCGGCATCACCTTCTCGCCGGACGGCGGCTTCGTCGTCACCACCATGCAGGAAAACGCGCTGCATGGCTGGAAGCTTGCCGACGGCAAGCACATGCGGATGTCCGGCTACCCCGGCAAGGTCAAAAGCCTGTCGTGGAGCGCCAAGGGCAAATGGCTGGCGAGTTCCGGCGCGCCGGCGGCGATCGTCTGGCCGTTTTCGGGCAAGGACGGGCCGATGGGCAAGGCGCCGCTGGAACTCGGCACGCGCGGCAATGCGATGGTCACCTCCGTCGCCTGTCACCCGAGCCAGGACGTCGTTGCTGTCGGCTATGATGACGGCATGGTGATGGCGGTGCGCTTCGCCGACGCCAGGGAAGTGCTGTTGCGCCGGCCGGGCAAGGGCGCCGTCACCTCGATAATGTGGGACAGGCAAGAGCGCCGCGTCGCCTTTGGCAGCGCCGCGGGTGACTGCGGCGTCATCGATATTTCGGCGTAGCCTGTTACTTACTCGGCTCCGCAAGATACTTTGCCGGTCAATTCATCCGGTTTGCCGTCCTTTTCGGCATCAGCCGTAACATCATAGATTGAGAGCAAGTAGCGGCCGTCATAGACGCCTTCGTCGCTGGCCTTGGTCAGGATCGCCAGTTCGACATAGCCATAGGCGTTTTCGACCTGCCGTTCGTGGTAGACAAGCAGCCGCAGTTCCTTGTTGTCGAGCCAATATTGCGTGAGGTTCTGATCCCCGAACACCGTCTTGCGCAGACTGTCGGCAGCCGGCCTGCCCAGAATTTCGAGCTCGCCGCTAAAATTGAAGGTCGGCCCGCCCATGCCTCTGGTGACCCCGGCACCGACCTGAAATTTGACGGCTGCATCCTCGGCGGAACACCAGATGCCGCCCGACGCCAGAGCCGCACCAACCGACGACAGCAGCGTTGCTGCGCAGACGATCGCCCGCACCATCTTGTCCCCTCCGGCCGAAGTACCATTGGCGCCCGAAGGCGGCTCGCGGTCAAGCGCCTGTTTCCATTTAAATGACCGCTGACCCAACACAGGGCAGCCGCCCGGCCAATTGCGGTGGCGGATGCCGATTGTCTAAACTGCGACTGAGAGGGGCCGCCATGAACGTCATCGACCATGCAAAGACTTCCATCGGCGGCATCGGCCCGGCCCGGATCGCCGAGTTGTACGAGATCGAGGCAGAAGTCTTCCGCCAGGCGCGGCCGAAATCGATGGCCATAATCGGCAATGGCTTGCCCGGCTTCTTCGGCGGCGTGCCGATGCACTGGATGAATGACTGGCCGACGCCTTTCCCGATTCTGGTCGACAGCGCCAGGGGCGCCACGATCACCGACATCGACGGCAACCGACTGGACGATTTCTGTCTTGGCGACACCGGCTCGATGTTCGGCCATTCGCCGCCGCCGGTCGCCCGCGCCATCCGCCGGCAGGCCGGAAGCGGCCTGACCTATATGCTGCCCAGCGAAGACGCACTGGCCATCGGGCCGCTGCTGAAACAGCGGTTCGGCCTGCCTTTCTGGCAGATCGCAACGACGGCGACCGACGCCAACCGCTTTGCGTTACGCGTTGCCCGCGCCGTCACCAGCCGCGAGAAGATTCTGGTCTTCAACGGCTGCTATCACGGCTCGGTCGACGAGACTATGGTGCGGCTCATCGACGGCAGACCGGTCAACCGGCCGGGATTGGCCGGCGAGTTCCGCGACCTGACACGGGCAACTGATGTCGTCGAGTTCAACGATCTGCCGGCGCTCGACGCGGCACTCCGGGGCAACGATGTCGCCTGCGTCATCACCGAGCCGGTGCTGACCAACTCCTGCATGGTGCTGCCCGAAGCCGGCTTTCATGATGGGTTGCGGCGTCTTACTCGTGCGACCAGCACGCTGCTGCTAATCGACGAGACGCATACCATCTCGACCGGTCCCGGCGGCTATACGAGAAAATTCGGGCTGGAGCCTGATCTGTTCGTGCTCGGCAAGCCGATCGCCGGCGGCGTGCCGGCCAGTGTGTGGGGGATAAGCGAGGACGTCGCGACCCGCTATGCCGCCTATAACAGGGTGAAGGAGCCGGGCTATTCGGGCATGGGCACGACACTGTCGGGCAATCCGCTGCAATTCGCGGCGATGCGCGCCACATTGGAAGAGGTGATGACCGACGAGGCCTACGGCCAGATGGATCGTCTGGCGCGGCGGCTCGACGCCGGACTGACCGCCGTCATCGACCGCTACCGGCTGCCCTGGCATGTCTCACGTGTCGGCGCCCGCGTCGAGTTCATCTGCGCGCCGGGCCCGCTGAGGAATGGCGGCGAGGCGGAAGCTGCGCATGCACCGGAGCTCGAAGCGGCAATCCATGTCGCGCTGGTCAATCGCGGCGTGCTGATCGCACCCTTCCACAACATGATGCTGATCTCTCCTGCGACCAGCGCCGCCCAGGTGAACCGGCTGATCACTGCCTTCGGCGCAGTTGCGGCAAAGCTTACGGCGTGAGACAAGCTTGCGGCATGAAACAAGCACCTAAGCAAAGTTTGAACCTGGTCACGACATCCCCTTCGGGATCGACGCCCGCCGAGGCGCAGGCCTTTCTCGACGCCCATCCCGAGATCGAAGCCTTCGATATCGTGCTGACCGACGCCAACGGTGTCGGGCGCGGCAAGATCGTGCGCCGGCACGAACTGATGAGCATCTTCGAGAACGGCCGGCACATGCCGATCTCGATCCTCGGCCTCGATATCACCGGCGAGGATGTGCACGAGACCGGGCTGATCTGGACGACTGGCGACGGCGATCTCCGGGCATGGCCGATCCCTGGCACGCTGGTGCCGCTGTTCGGCACGCAGCCGCCGCGCGGCCAGGTGCTGATGGCGATGTACCATCTCGACGGCCAGCCAATGTCGTCCGACCCGCGGTTGGCGCTCGCCCGCCAGGTAGATATCCTTGCGGCCAAGGGCCTGCATCCGGCCGGCGCCTTCGAGCTCGAATTCTTCCTGCTCGCCAACGAGCGCGATGCCGAAGGCAAGGTGCAGCCGGCGCACGCGGTGCTCGACGGACGCCGCTCGGCCAAGACGGAGGTCTATTCCGTCGATCATCTGCACGGCATGGAGCCGCTGTTTTCCGACATCTATGCTGCAGCCAAGGTGCAAGGCATCCCGGCCGAGACGGTCATTTCCGAATATGCGCCGGGCCAGTACGAATTGACGCTCAACTACCGCAAGGATGTGATGCGGGCGGCTGACGATCTCGTCATGCTCAAGCGTCTGGTGCGGGCGCAGGCGCGCCGTCATGGTGTCACCGCTTGCTTCATGGCCAAGCCGATCGAGAAATATGCCGGCTCGGGCATGCATTTTCATGTCTCGCTGCTGGACGATGCCGGCAAGAATGTCTTTGCCGAAACCGGCGGTGAAAGCTGGTCGCTGCCTCTGCTGCGCGGCCTCGGCGGACTGATCCAGACGATGGCGGAATCGATGCTGGTCTTTGCGCCGCACGCCAACTCGTGGCGGCGCTTCGTCTCGCAATCCTATGCGCCGGTGGCGCCGACCTGGGGCGTCAACAACCGTTCGGTGGCACTGCGTGTGCCGGCCGGCAACGCAAAAAATCGGCGCATCGAGCACCGGCCGTCGGGCGTCGACGCGAATCCTTACCTGGTGGCAGCCACGGTGCTGGCAGGCATCGTCAAAGGCCTTGACGAAGGCCTCGATCCCGGTCCCGAAACCACCGGCAATGGGTACGAATCGGCTGTCACGCGCACGACGATGCCGGTCGACTGGCGTGCCGCGATCGAGGCGGCAAGGGCGTCGAGTTTCCTCAAGGGCGCATTGGGCGAAGATCTGCACCGGACGTTCGTGGCGATCAAGCAATCGGAATATCTGCGCGTCGCGCGCACGGTCAGCGAACTGGATTATCACCTCTATCTGCACGAGGTGTAGGGCATCACATCGTCGGCCATCCGCCGTCGAAGGCCCATGCGGAATAATTTCAGCGGAACCTTCGGCGGGCTTTGCTCATTGCGTGTCTGATTGCAGGAGCGAACAAGGCCGCCTTAGTCATGATCGCCAGGATGCAGACAACCCCGACGCCGGACCATGCCAAGGTGCAGGCAAGAAGCTTGCCTGCAAGCAAGTCTCCGGAAACGACAGAAATCGACGCCAGAACGATTCCTGAACTGCGCGAAACGGCCAAGATCTGCCGCCGCTGTCCGCTATGGCACGACGCCACGCAGACGGTGTTCGGTGAAGGCCCTGATAAAGCCAAGGTGATCTTCGTCGGCGAACAGCCGGGCGACCAGGAGGATCTGGCGGGCAAGCCTTTCGTCGGCCCGGCCGGCAAGGTGTTCGACGCGATCCTGGACGATGCGGGCGTCGATCGGCTGAAAGTCTACGTCACCAACGCCGTCAAGCATTTCAAGTTCGAGCCGCGCGGCAAGCGGCGCATCCACTCGAAGCCCAACGCCGGCGAGGTGCAGGCTTGCCGCTGGTGGCTCGACAAGGAGATCGATCTGATCAAGCCCAATTTGGCGGTAGCGCTCGGCGCAACGGCGGCGCAGGCGCTGCTCGGCAAGGTGGTGCCGATCATGAAGATGCGCGGGGCGGTGGTGAAGCGCGACGATGGCTTGCGTGTCTTCGTCACCATCCACCCGTCCTTCATCCTGCGCATTCGCGAGCCGGCGGATAAGCAGGCAGAACGCGACCGGTTCCTGCAGGATATGAGAGCGGTGAAAAAGCTGATGGCCGCCTGAGCTATTTGATCAATATCGCCCGGAAATCGTTGACGTTTGTGCCGGTCGGACCGGATACGAAAAGGTCATCTACGACATTGAATGCCGTCCAGGCGTTGTTGCCGGCAAGCATGGCCTTGGCATCGACGCCCGCCTTACGCATCCGCGACACCGTCGAGCCGTCGGCGAAGGCGCCGGCATTGTCTTCCGAACCGTCTATGCCGTCGGTGTCGGCGGCCAGTGCGTGCACGCCGACCATGCCGCTGATGCCAATGGCGAAGGCGAGCAGGAATTCCGAGTTGCGGCCGCCTTTGCCTTTTGCGCGCAAGGTCACAGTCGTCTCGCCGCCGGACAGGATCAGAACCGGCTTTGCAAACGGCCGGTTGCGCGTCGCCACTTCGCGCGCGATCGCGGCGTGGACGCCGCCGACCTCACGCGCTTCGCCCTCGATGGAATCGGAGAGAATGACCGCCTGAATGCCTTGGCGCTTCGCTTCGGCCGCTGCGGCTTCCAGCGAGACGCCGGCGGAAGCGATCAGATGCACCTCGTTGCGGATAAAACGCGGGTCGTCCGGTCGTGGCGCATCGGCCGCCGGCGAATTGATATGCGCCATGACCGAAACCGGCAGGTTCATGCCATAGGCAGCGATCGACGCCAATGCGTCCTTACGACTGCCTATATCCGGTACGGTCGGACCAGAAGCGACCAGAGCCGGATCGTCGCCCGGAATGTCAGAAACAACCAGCGAGACCACCTTGGCTGGATATGCGGCGGCCGCCAGCCTGCCGCCCTTGATCGTGGAAAGATGTTTGCGGATGGTGTTCATCGCGGCGATCGGCGCGCCGGAGGCGAGCAGCGCCTCGCTGACGGCGATCTCGTCGGCCAGCGTCAAGCCTTCGGCAGGTGACGGCAGCAGCGCCGAGCCGCCGCCCGAAATGAGCGCCACGACGAGGTCGTCCGCAGTCAGTCCCTGGACTTTTTCGAGCAGCCGCCGGGAAGCTTCGAGCCCTGCGGCATCCGGCACCGGATGCGCCGCCTCGATGATCTCGATGCGCCGGCAGGTCGCGCCATAGCCGTAGCGGGTGACGACCAGCCCTTCGATCGGCCCGTCCCACACTTTCTCGAAAGCCGCCGCCATCTGCGCCGAGCCTTTTCCTGCACCGATGACGACCGTGCGGCCCTTCGGCCTTGCCGGCAGATGATCCTTGATCGTCCTCTGGGGATCGGCGGCGGCAACGGCGGCGTTGAAGATCGAAATGAGAAAGGACTTGGGGTCTACCTCTGTCATTTTGCTTCCGCCGGCAATGCCAGCTCGCGCGCGTCGATGCGGAGATGCTCACACAGCGCATCGACGACCACGCCATGGTCCTCACGCTCCGGCAGGCCGGAGACGGCGATCACGCCGATGACGCCGGCGCCCTTGACAGAGATGGGAAAGCCGCCGCCGGCCAGCACGTAGTCGGCAATATCCAGTCCCTCGCCTGGCTTGAAGCTGCGGTCGGGGCGCTGCTGCTCCAGCACCATGCGGTAGGTGCTTTTCAGGAACCGCCGCACCACGTTGATCTTGCGCCGCGCCCAATCCGGATTGGAAGCGTTCGAGCCGGGCATCGCCGCATAGAACAGCGGCCGGTCGAAGGTTCTGATATCGACGATGATCGGCAGGTTTTCCTTGAGAGCCCGGTCGCGGATCGCCGAGCCGATCTCGAAAGCGACGGCTTCATCGAAGCCCGAAAAGACAAGCGTGGCTTCCTGTTTCTTGATCAGAGCGATGTCGTCCGCAACGGCCATGTCGTTCCCCTGTCAACTTCGCCGCACGCTTTGCCGGATGGCTGCCGCACGGTCAAGCCGGTCGCATGCGACAGCTAAACCGCCATGTCCGTCTTGGCCGCGCGGCCGGCGACATAGACCTCGCGCACGGCGCGGTCGTCGCCGAGCGTCTGCAGCAGAAACAATTCCTCGGCGAGCGTGTCCGCCGTCTCCACCCGCAGCCGCATCGCCGGCGTGGCGCGGGCGTCGAGCACGACGATATCTGCGTCGCTGCCTTCCTCGAGGGTGCCGATCTTTTCCGCAAGCGACAGCGCCTCGGCATTGCCGCGGGTCAATTGCCAGAACGACTGGAACGGATTGAGCTTCTCGCCGTTCAGCGCGATCACCTTGTAGCCCTCGTCCATGGTGCGCAGCATCGAATAGTTGGTGCCACCGCCGACATCGGTGGCGGCGGCGATGCGAAGCGGCTTCTCGCGGCGGCGATAGCGCTGATAATCGAAAAGGCCCGAGCCGAGAAACAGGTTGGAGGTCGGGCAGAACACCGCCACCGAGCCGCTATCGGAAAGTGCGTCCGCCTCGCGTTCCGAGAGATGGATGCAATGGCCGAACAGGCTTCTTCGGCGGAGCAGCCCGTAATGCTCATAGACATCGGTATAGTCGCGCGCCTGCGGATGAAGCTGCTGCGTGAAGGCGATCTCGGCATGGTTTTCCGACAAATGTGTCTGCATGTGCAGATCAGGATATTCGCGGCAGAGCGCGCCCGCCATCTCCAATTGCTCGGGCGACGAGGTGATGGCGAAGCGCGGGGTGATGGCATAGTGCTGGCGCCCCTTGCCGTGCCACTCCTCGATCAGCGCCTTGCTGTCGTCATAACCCGATTGCGGCGTGTCGAGCACGCCTTCCGGCGCGTTGCGGTCCATCATCACCTTGCCGGCGATGTTGAGCATGTTGCGGTCATACGACTCGGCAAAGAACGCTTCGGCAGATTCCTTGTGCACCGAGCAATAGGCTGCGACAGTCGTCGTGCCGTGGCGCAACACTTCATCCAGGAACAGCCTGGCGATACGGCGGCCATGCTGGGCGTTCTGGAATTTGGTCTCTTCCGGAAAGGTGTAGGTGTTCAGCCAGTCGAGCAGCTCGGCGCCGAAGGAAGCGATGACCTGCATCTGCGGAAAATGCGCGTGCGCATCGATGAACCCGGGCAGCAGCAGATGTGGCCTATGGTCGATCTTTTTTGTTCCCTCGCCCGCCTTTCTCTCGACCTCGGCATAGGTGCCAGCGGCAACGATCCTTCCGTCGCGCATCAGCAGGCCGCCATCTTGCTCGTAGCGCCAGGCGGAATGGTCGTCGATAGTTTCTGGCCAGCGCAAAAACGACAGCGTGCGGCCGCGCAGGAGCGTGCTGGTCATGCTATTTCCCCGCGCCTTCGAACCAGGCTACCAGCAGTGCCCGTTCCTTGTCGGTGATCTGGGTGACGTTGGCGGGCGGCATGGCGTGGCTGCGTCCGGCCTGCAGGTAGATCTCGCCGGCGTGCTCGGCGATACCGGCATCGGTATCGAGCATCACGCCCTTGGGCGCGTGGTAAATGCCCTCGTAGGACGGCTCCGCCGCATGGCACATCGAACAGCGGCCAAGCACCGAATCACGCACGGCGGGAAAATGCGCCGAGGCGACGTAAACCTGTGCCGCCGAGGACGTTTTGACCTCGCCGGTCAGCAGCTTCGGTGCCGTCGACAGCCAGATGATGACGACGAACAGGACGGCGGCGGCCAGCCAGGTCCAGGTCGGATTGCCTTTGCGCGCATGCCTGGTGTTGAAATAGTGCCGGATCAGCACGCCGATGATGAACACCAGCGAGGCAATGACCCAGTTGAACTCTGTGCCGAACGCCAGCGGATAATGGTTCGACAGCATCAGGAACAAAACCGGCAGCGTCAGGTAGTTGTTGTGCAGCGAGCGCTGTTTGGCGATCTTGCCGTATTTCGGATCGGGCTTACGGCCGGCGATCAGGTCGGCGACGACGATCTTCTGGTTGGGGATGATGACCATGAAAACGTTGGCCGACATGATCGTCGCGGTGATTGCGCCGAGATGCAGAAAGGCGGCGCGGCCGGTGAACAGGTGGGTCAGCCCCCAGGCGATGAACACCAGCACGCCGTAGAGCACCAGCATCAGGCCGGTGTCGCTGTTGCCAAGCGGTGAACGGCACAAGAGATCGTAAACCACCCAGCCGACGCCGATCGTCGCCAGCGACAGCAAGATGCCTGCAGGCACCGACATGGCAAGCACATTCGGATCGATCAGGAACAGGTCCGCCCCGGCATAGTAGACGATGCACAGCATGGCGAAGCCCGACAGCCAGGTGGCGTAGGATTCCCATTTGAACCAGGTCAGGTGCTCGGGCATTTCGGCCGGCGCCACCAGGTATTTCTGCACGTGGTAGAAGCCGCCGCCATGCACCTGCCATTCCTCGCCGAAGGCTCCGGCAGGCATGCCCGGACGCTGGCGCAGCCCGAGGTCGAGCGCGACGAAATAAAAGGACGATCCAATCCAGGCGATACCGGTGACGACGTGCAGCCAGCGCACGGCGAAACTCAGCCAATCCCAGAATATCGCGAAATCCATCATGAAAACTCGTCCCTGCCGATCGGCTGACTTTACGGGTTGGAGCGCAAACGAAAAGGGCCGAGACGCGCGATGACTTTCAAAAAAAATTGGAAAATACTAGGCTGATCATACGCAGCCACATGAGAGCCACGAAAGCCGCATGGCCTATCTCGATAACATCGCCGTTTTCGTCCGTGTCGTCGAGCTCGGCAATTTGTCGGCGGCTGGGCGCGACATGCGCATTTCGCCGGCGGTCGCTTCCAACCGGATCAAGGAGCTCGAGAAGCATCTTGGCGTCAGGCTGTTCAACCGCACAACGCGGCAATTGATGCCGACCGAGCACGGCACGGTGTTCTACTCCGGCGCCAAGCAGGTGCTGGATGCGGTCACCGAGGCGGAAGCGGCGGTCAGCGCGTTATCCGGCCAGCCGCGCGGCACCATAAAGGTGACAGCGCCGCTCGGCCTCGGGCGGCGGCTGGTAGCATCCGGCATCCCGGATTTCCACGACAGGTATCCCGATATCGAGGTACGACTCCGGCTTTCCGATCACAATGTCGATATCATGAAGGAAGGCATCGACGTTGCCTTCCGGCTGGGCATCATCGAGGATTCCAGCCTCAGGATGCGCGGCATTATGGAATGCGAGCGCGTGCTGGTAGCGGCCCCGCAATATCTGGAAGTGCGCGGCGAGCCGAGCGAGCCGCAGGAATTGATCGGCAAGAAACACGATTGCCTGATGCTGCGCTATTCCGGCGCGCGTGAATATGTCTGGACTCTGCAGACGCCGAACGGCCCGCAAAAGTTCGAGGTGCACGGCCCTTACGATACCGATGATGGCGACGTGCTGACCGGCTGGGCGCTGTCCGGCCGCGGCATCATCAACAAGCCGCGCTTCGAGGTCGAGCCGTTTATCCGCGACCAGCGGCTGAAGGTGATCCTGAGCAACACGCCGCCGACGCCGGTGCAGTTTGCCGCCGTCTACCCACACAAAAAGCTGCAGGATCCGAAGGTGCGGCTGCTGCTCGATTTCATGGCCGAGCGCTGCCAGCGGCTGATCCGGGATATTCTGGCCGGCAAATGATCGCCGGCTGGCCGGTTGCTTTCCGTCCAGCCGACGAGATAATTCCCAAGGAATCTCGCTCAACAGGGAAAAGCGATGGCCGACGGCGCCACAATGTGTCTCGCCGTTTCACTGTCTCCGGAAGCCGCCCCTTCCCATCCGCCCGGCGCCGGCCCGGACTTCAGTCTGCTGGCGCGGTTCGTGCAAGAAGCCGAAGCGGCCGGCCTGGACATGGTGTTGCTCGGCGATTCCGCGCCGGTTGCAGGTGGGCCGAACCGGCAAATGCGCTTCGAAGCGACGACCTTGCTGGCAGCGCTGGCTACGGTGACAAGCAGGATCGGCCTCGTCGCGGCAGCGTCGACGGTCGCCCACCAGCCCTACAATCTCGCGCGTCGTTTCGCCTCGCTCGATATTATCAGCCATGGTCGCGCCGGCTGGAACGCGAGCATGACGCCCGAACCGCGCGAGGCGGCCAATTTCAGCCGGCCGGAAGGCTTTTCCGGCGACGATTTCCGCCTGCGCGCAGAGGAATTCATCGGCATCGTGCAAGGTTTGTGGAAAGGCTGGGACGCAGACGCGCTGCTGTTCGACAAAGTTGCCGGCCGCTTCTTCGATCCCGAGAAGATGCACCTTCTCAACCACAAGGGGGAATATTTTTCCGTGCGCGGGCCGCTCAACGTAGCGCGGTCGCCGCAGGACACGCCGGTGCTGGTCATGTCCGGCCTGTCCGAGCCCGCCATGGATATTGCCGCCCGCACCGCCGATGTCGTCTTGCTGGATGAGCCATCGATCGAGCCGGCGAAGGCTGGCGATCTGAAGCGCCGTGCGCTTACTTTCGGGCGCAGGCCGGAGGCGCTGAAAGTGCTGATGAACGTTACCGGCAGCGCCGAAACAACCGCCGCGCCGGACCTGTTTGCGGACAGGCTCGAAGGGTGCTTTCGCTCGAAAGCCTGCGACGGTTTCAACATCGCCATGCCGTTCACATCGGCGCTCGACGATTTCGTCGGTCTCGTGCTGCCGGAGCTTCGCCGCCGCGGCCTTGTCCGGTCCGGCTACAGCACGACGAAACTGCGCGCCCATCTCGGGCTTGCAGGGGAGGATCGGCAATGAGCGCCGGTCGGGGCCAGATGAAGCTCGGCGCCTTCCTGTGGGCGACAGGCCACCACATCGCCGCCTGGCGCCATCCGCAGGCGCATGTCACGGCCGGCATCGACATCGATCATTACATCCAGCTGGCGCGGACGGCGGAAGCGGCAAAGTTCGACATGATCTTCTGCGAGGACGCCGCCGGCGTGCGCGAGGCCAATGTCAACATCGCCAGCCAAACGTCGCGCTCGATCGGCTTCGAGCCGATCAGCCTGCTTGCGGCGCTCGCGGTGCAGACGGAGCGCATCGGCCTCGTCTCAACGGCGTCGACGAGCTATAACGAGCCTTACGGGCTGGCGCGAACCTTCCTGTCGCTCGACCATCTGAGCGGCGGCCGAACCGGCTGGAACCTTGTCACTTCGGCCAGCCAGATCGAGGCCGCCAATTTCGGCTCGACCGGACTGCGCCCACATGCGGACCGCTACGAACGCGCGCGCGAATTCGCTGCCGTGGTTGCTGGCCTTTGGCAAGGCCAGGGTGGACACGAAGGCAGAAGTTTTTCGGCGCGTGACCCGCTCGATCTGCCGCGCTCGCCACAAGGTGCACCGGTTATGGTCCAGGCGGGAGCGTCGGATGAGGGCCGCGATCTCGCCGCCCGGACCGCCGATGTGGTGTTCACTGCGGCGCAAACATTCGAGGAGGCAAAGGCCTTCTACGACGACCTCAAGGGAGGGCTGGCGGCTCATGGGCGCGAGCCGGAGGACGTCAAGATCATGCCCGGCATCGCGCCGGTCGTCGCGGCAAGCGAAGCGGAAGCCCGGGCAAAACATGATGAACTGCAGGAGCTGATACCGGACGATGTCGGTGTCGCGCTGCTTTCCAGCTATCTCAGCATATCCGATCTCGCGCGCTATCCCATCGACGGACCGCTGCCCGAACTGCCGGCCAGCGAAGGCATGCAGAGCCGGCAGGCGCTCGTCATCGAGCAATCACGCCGCGACAAGCTGTCCATTCGCCAGCTTGCCCGTCATTTCGCCGGCGCGCGCGGCCATTGGCGCGTCGTCGGAACGCCCGCCCAGATCGCCGACGAGCTCGAGGCACGCTTCGAGGGCGGCGCGGCAGACGGTTTCAACGTCATGCCATCCTATTTTCCCGGCCAATTCGATGCCTTTGCCACACTAGTCGTGCCGGAGCTGCAGCGGCGCGGGCTGTTCCGTACGGATTATGAAGGCAGCACGCTGCGCGACCATCTGGGCTTGAAAAGGCCGCCGTAAACGACGAGCGGAACGAAAGTCGGAGATCGCCGTTTGGGATGCTGTGCCGCGCGGCGATGAGGGCGTCTGCGCGCATGTTCGATTGACCTTCCACAAACTTCGCCCTTTTAAAACCAAGCGGACGCAACCGCCACAGGAGCCGATCATGGATGCCATCGCCACCCGCAACGACCTGCAATCCAATGCCAAGAAAGAGTGTATCGATCTTCTCAATGCCCGCCTCGCCGACGCCATCGATCTGGCCTTGATCACCAAGCAGGCGCACTGGAACGTCAAGGGACCGCAATTCATCGCCATCCACGAGATGCTCGACACGTTCCGCGAGGAGATCGACGGCCATGTCGACACCATCGCCGAGCGCGCCGTACAACTCGGCGGGACGGCGCTCGGCACATCGCAAGAGGTGTCGAAGGCGACTATGCTCGAGGCCTATCCGACCGACATCCACAAGACCCGGGATCATCTGGCGGCGCTGATCGACCGCTATGCCGCAACCGCCAAGCGGGCACGCGCGGCGATCGACGAGGCGGCTGGCGCGGGCGATGCCGACACCGCCGACATCTTCACCGCCTATTCACGCTCGCTCGACAAATTGCTGTGGTTCCTTGAGGCGCACACGCAGGAGAAGGAATAGCCAAAACGTCAGCCGGCCATCGCCTTGCGGCGAGGGGCTTTGGACTGAGCGGACGGTGCCGCCGCATGGCCGGCCAACGCCGTCATAATCTCGGCTACGGCGAGTGCGGCGATCACCTGCGGGCGCTTGTCCTTAACGGCATCGCCGCCGATCGGCGAGACGAGGCGGGCAAATTCCGCCTCGCTTCCGTCCGCCGATTTCAGGAACCAGTTCCGGAACGTCGCCTTCTTGGTTCTGGAGCCGATCATGCCGACATAGGCGGCATCCCGGCGTTTCAGAGCCTCGGCAACGATCAGGAAGTCCAGCGCATGGTCATGGGTGAGGACGACGAAGGCCGATCCAGCCGGGGCTTCGCGCACCATCGCCTCAGGCATCGGCGTCAGCTTGGTTTCGACTGCTTCCGGCATGCCTTTGAGCGCCTCGGCTCGCGTCTCGACAACGACGATATGCACCGGCAGCAAGGCCATCGCCGAGGCCAGCGCTTGGCCGACATGGCCGCCGCCGAGGATGTAGACATGCGGTAGCTGCGCTTCCTCGGCTTCCGCCGCCGCAACCAGCTTGGCTTCAAGCGCGGGGTCGACCAGCTGGATCAGCAGCTCGACCCTGCCGCCGCAGCACTGCCCGATCTCCGGGCCGAGCGCGATGTCGAGGGTACCCCTCCCCCTTGAGGGGAGGGTGGCGGCGAAGCCGCCGGGTGGGGTCGCTGCGGCAGTGCTCGACGCACCGGCGGTGCCTTCTGAGACGACCCCCTCTGGCCGCTCCGTGGCCATCTCCCCCTCAACGGGGGAGAAAAGCATCTGCCGCGCTTTGTCGATCGCCATGTATTCGAGCTGGCCGCCGCCGACCGTGCCGAAAGTGGCCGATCCTGAGACGAGCATGAAGGCACCCGTCTCGCGCGGCGTCGAACCTTTTGTTCCGGCCACCTCAACTAAGGCGACCCGGCCGGCGCCGGCAAGAAAGGCTTTCAGGCTCTGCACTTTCGCGTTCGTCATTCGTGTTCCCGATCGGGAAATATAGAGTTTTTCGGCCTGAATTGCACGTTTTCCGGGGTTCAAGCGCCGGTCTTGGTTTCCCGCTTCAGCCGTTCGATCGCCATCAGCACACGCTCCGGCGTGGCCGGCGGGTCGAGGCGTGGGCAGATCTTGTGGCCGGCAACGCTCGCCACTGCGTCCGACAGCGCATGCAGCACCGACATTGCGAGCGGAAAGGGCGGCTCGCCGACCGCCTTGGAGCGGTACACCGTCGGTTCGCCTGCTTGCGCCCAGTCGGCCAAAGTCACATTAAAAATCTTCGGCCGGTCCGACGCGAGCGGGATCTTGTAGGTCGATGGCGCATGGGTGCGCAGCCGCCCCTTGTCGTCCCACCACAGTTCCTCCGTTGTAAGCCAGCCCATGCCCTGGATGAAGCCGCCCTCGATCTGGCCGAGGTCGATGGCGCGGTTCAGCGAGCGGCCGGTTTCGTGCAGGATGTCGGTGCGCTCGACGATATATTCGCCGGTCAGCGTGTCGACAGAGACTTCCGAGCACGCGGCGCCATAGGCGAAATAGTAGAAGGGACGACCCTCGCCCTTGTCGCGGTCCCAATGGATTTTCGGCGTCTTGTAGAAACCCGCCGCCGAAAGCTGGATGCGCGCCATATAGGCCTGCCTGACGAGATCGGCGAAGGCGATTTCCTGGTTGCCGATGCGCACGCGGTTGGGCAGGAACAGCACCTGGTCGCGCGGCACCTGGTATTTCTCGACGGCAAAATTGGTCAACCGGTCCTTGATCTGGCGGGCGGCATTCTGCGCCGCCATGCCGTTGAGATCGGAGCCGGAAGACGCGGCGGTGGCCGAGGTATTCGGCACCTTGCCGGTCGTCGTCGCGGTGATCTTGACCTGATCGAGGTCGATCTGGAACTCTTCCGCCACAACCTGCGCCACCTTGACATAGAGGCCCTGCCCCATCTCGGTCCCGCCGTGGTTCAGATGCACCGAACCGTCGGTATAGACATGCACCAGCGCGCCGGCCTGGTTGTAATGGGTGGCGGTGAACGAGATGCCGAACTTGACCGGCGTCAGCGCCAGTCCGCGCTTGATGAAGCGGCTGTTGGCATTGAAAGCATCGATGGTGCGGCGGCGCCTCGCATAATTGGAACTCGCCTCCAGCTCGGCGACTATGCGGTGGATGATGTTGTCCTCGACCGTCTGGTGGTAGGGCGTGATGTTGCGGTCTGAGGTGCCGTAGAAGTTCTTCTTGCGGATTTCGAGCGGGTCCTTGCCGACGGCAAACGCGACTTCGTCGATGACGCGCTCGGCGCCGACCATGCCTTGCGGGCCGCCGAAGCCGCGAAAGGCGGTGTTCGATACCGTATTGGTGTAAAGCGGCGCCGATTGCGCGTGCACCGCCGGCCAGAAATAGGTGTTGTCGCAATGGAACAGCGCGCGGTCGGTGACCGGGCCGGAGAGGTCGGCCGAGAAGCCGCAGCGCGCCGCGAACATGAAATCTACGCCCAGAATATTGCCCTCGTCGTCGAAGCCGACCTCGTAGTCGACGAGGAAATCGTGGCGTTTGCCGGTGGCTATCATGTCGTCGTCGCGGTCGGGCCGGATTTTCACGGCCCGATGATGTTTCTTCGCGGCGATAGCGGCCAATGCCGCAAACTGATTGCCTTGCGTTTCCTTACCGCCGAAAGCGCCGCCCATCCGGCGGATTTCCACCGTCACGGCGTGGCTCGCAACACCGAGCGCATGGCTGACCATGTGCTGGATTTCGCTCGGGTGCTGGGTCGAGGAATAGATGGTGACGTCGTGGTCCTCGCCAGGGATGGCCACGGCGATATGGCCTTCGAGATAGAAATGCTCCTGGCCGCCAATGCGCATTTTTCCCTTCAGCCGGCGCGGCGCCGCATTGATCGCAGCCGCTGCGTCACCGCGCTTCAGCGTCAGCGGCGGCGTGACCAGCTTGTCTTTCCCGGGATTGAGCTCGCCGATATCGGCGACGAACGGCAATTCCTCGTATTCGACCTTGGCCAGCCTTGTCGCGCGGCGCGCCTGCTCGCGGGTTTCAGCGATGACACAGAAGATCGGCTGACCGAAAAATTGCACCTTGCCGTCGGCCAGCACCGGCTCGTCGTGACGGCCGGTCGGCGAAATGTCGTTCTCGCCTGGCACGTCGCTCGCCGTCAGCACATCGACGACGCCGGGTGCGGCGCGTACCGCCGAAAGATCCATGCTGGTGATGGTGGCATGCGTCGCCGTCGAAAGCCCAAGGCAGCCGTGCAGCGTGCCGGCCGGTTCCGGCATGTCGTCGATGTAAACGGCCGTGCCACTGACATGCTTGTGCGCGGAATCATGGCGCTGGTCAGTGGCGACGCCGCCGGCGATTTTTTGCGCCTTCAGGTTTGGCGTGGCGTGCTTGTTCATCATGCCGCCTCGTGCCGTGATACCTGGATCGGCGCCCGGGTGCCGGTGGTTTCGGCAAAGAAGCGCAGCAGCAGGTTGCGTGCCGCCAGCGCCCGGTATTCGGCGCTTGCCCGCATGTCGGTCAGCGGGGTGAAATCGCCGGCGTACGCGGCCATCGCCGCCTCGACCGTCGCTTCCGTCCAGGGCCTGCCCAGCAATGCCTTTTCGACGCCAAAGGCGCGCTTCGGCGTTGCCGCCATGCCGCCATAGGCGATGCGCACATCCGCCACCGTGCCATCCTCGGCGAGCTTCAGGAAAAACGCGCCCAGCGCTGCTGTGATGTCTTCGTCGCGGCGCTTGGTGATCTTGTAGGCGGCAAATTTCGTCTCGCCGGCCGGCACCGGGACATGCACGGCCTCGACGAATTCGCCGGGCTGCCGGTCCTGTCGGCCATAAGCGATGAAGAAATCCTCCAGCGGGATCGTCCGCCGCTTGTCGCCGCGGCGCAGCGTCAGGCGGGCACCGAGTGCGATCAGCGGCGGCGGCGTGTCGCCGATCGGCGAACCGTTGGCGATATTGCCGCCGATGGTGCCCATGTTGCGCACCTGATCGCCGCCGATGCGATCGAACAGCGGGCCCAGCGCCGGGATGCGTTTCGCCAGTGTCGAGAAGGCCTCGCTATAGGTGACACCGGCGCCGATCGAGATGACGCCCTTGTCCTCGGAAATCCCGCACAGACCATCGAGATTGCCGATGAAAATCACCGGCGCAATATCGCGCATGTGCTTGGTCACCCAAAGGCCGACATCGGTCGAACCCGCGACGATGGTGGCGCCCGGCTCCTTGACCAGCACGCTGGCCAGATCGTCGGCATTGGCCGGCACGATCAGCCGCTTGTTGCCGGAGCCGATCTCGATGCGCGAACCGTCCTTCATCGCTTCGAGCTTGGCCGTAACTGCCTTGCGCTCCGCCGCCAGCGGATCCTTCGCCGCCTTGCCGTAGCTTGAGATGGCACGCGCGGCGCGCATGATCGCCTCGTAGCCGGTGCAGCGGCAGAGATTGCCTTGCAGCGCCTTTTCTATTGCCGCGTCCGACGGCTCCGGCGACCGCATCCACAGCGCATAAAGCGACATGACGAATCCCGGCGTGCAGAAGCCGCATTGCGAGCCGTGGAAATCGACCATCGCCTGCTGCACGGGGTGCAGCTTTCCTGCGCCGCCGCGCAGATGCTCGACGGTCACGACATGCGTGCCGTCTAGCGAGCCAAGGAAGCGGATGCAGGCATTGACGCTTTCATAGACCAGTCTGCCGGCCGAGAGCCTGCCGACCAGCACCGTGCAGGCGCCGCAGTCGCCCTCGGCGCAGCCTTCCTTGGTGCCGCGCAGCGAGCGGTCGAGCCGCAGCCAGTCGAGCAGGGTCTGGTCGGGTGCAACCGCGCCGAGCGCGACGTCCTCGCCATTGAGGATGAAGCGGATTTCGTTGCGTGTCTTGATCTCGGCCATCTCAGCTTCCCCGGTAGGTCGAATAGCCGTACGGCGACAGAAGCAGCGGCACATGATAGTGCATCGGCTCGGCCATACCGAAGCGGATCGGCACGTGGTCGAGGAAGGCCGGTTCCGGCAGTTTTGTCCCTTGCCCGCGCAGATAATCGCCGGCCGCAAAGACCAGCTCGTATTCGCCGGTGCGGAATTCCGCGCCGGCAAGCAGAGGAGCATCGCAGCGGCCGTCCTCATTGGTGACAACGGTTTTCAGATGCGTCCGGGCCTGCCCGTCAAGATGATAGAGCTCGATCGACAGACCGGCCGCCGGTTTGCCGGCCGCTGTGTCGAGGACATGGGTCGTCAGGCGCCCGCCTTCGGCTTTCGACGTTTCCGCCACTGGCTGCTCCATTCCCTGAACGGTCGAACACTATTCATGAATTGTGCGCCAATTAAAGGCGATGCATAAGTCCCGGTCGAGCGGAGCGCGACAAAAACACTTTCAAAAATTTCGGGGGAATGCGCAGGCACTCCTTTCGACTATCCTGATGACAATTTCCGGCAGGAGCGAGAATGCGTTACGAACGAGACATGCGCGGCTACGGAGCCAATCCGCCGGATCCGAAATGGCCCGGCGGGGCGCATGTCGCGGTGCAGTTCGTCGTCAATTATGAAGAGGGCGGCGAGAATTGCGTCCTGCACGGCGACAAGGCTTCGGAGGCTTTCCTGTCGGAGATCGTCGGCGCCGCGCCCTGGCCCGGCCAGCGCCACTGGAACATGGAATCGATCTACGAATACGGCGCCCGAGCCGGCTTCTGGCGATTGCTGCGCCTGTTCAGCGAGGCACAGGTGCCGATCACCTGCTATGGCGTGGCCACGGCCCTGGCGCGTTCGCCCGACCAGGTTGCGGCGATGCAGGAGGCCGGCTGGGAGATCGCTTCGCACGGGCTGAAATGGATCGACTACCGCGACCATACCCCGGAAGACGAGCGCCGCGACATGGAGGCGGCGATCCGGCTGCATTATGAGGTCACAGGGGCGCGGCCGACCGGCTGGTACACCGGCCGCACCTCGATCAACACGGTGCGGCTGGCGGCGGAAGAGGGCGGCTTCGACTATGTGTCGGACACATATGACGACGAACTGCCCTACTGGTTCGAGCATGTGACACCGGACGGGTCGGCGAAGCCGCAGTTGGTCATCCCCTACACGCTCGACGCCAACGACATGCGCTTTGCCACGCCGCAGGGCTTCAATTCGGGCGACCAGTTCTTTGCCTATCTCAGGGATAGTTTCGATACGCTTTATGCCGAGGGCAAGGCAGGCCGGCCGCGCATGATGAATATCGGCCTGCACTGCCGTCTGGTTGGACGGCCGGGCCGGGTCGCGGCACTGAAGCGCTTCATCGACTACGTCAAATCACACGACAAGGTCTGGCTGGCACGGCGCATCGACATTGCAAAACATTGGCAGGAGACGCATCCGTTCCGGTTGCCGGCGCTGCGCCCGTCGAAAATGGAATTCGAGGCCTTTGTCCACACATTCGGCGGCGTGTTCGAGCATTCGCCGTGGGTTGCCGAGCGCGCTTATGGGCTGGAGCTCGGCCCGGCCCATGACAGTGCCGGCGGCCTGCACAATGCGCTCTGCCGCGTGTTTCGCGCAGCAAGCGAGGCCGAGCGGCTTTCCGTGCTCAATGCCCACCCCGATCTTGCCGGAAAACTGGCGCAGGCTAGAAGGTTGACGGACGAATCGGCCAAGGAGCAAGCTTCGGCAGGGCTCGACGCGCTGACCGAGAAGGAGCGCGAGCTGTTCGCAAAACTCAATGCCGCCTACGTCACCAGCTTCGGTTTCCCCTTCATCATCGCGGTGAAAGGCAGGACCAAGGCGGAGATCCTGGCCGAGTTCGAAGCGCGTATCGGCAACAGCCACGACGTCGAATTCGAAACCGCCTGCAGACAGGTCGAGCGCATCGCGCTGCTCCGTCTCAAGGACATGCTTCCGCAATAGGGCTTTGGCTGCCGCGATAGGCCCTGGCTTCCGCAACAGGCTTGAATTTATGGATATGATGAAAATGGCCGAACGAACCTATTATGCGCCGCAAGGCGGACATCCCGGCCAGAGTGAATTGCTGACCGGCCGCGCTGTGTTCACACAGGCCTATGCCGTGATCCCCAAGGGCGTGATGCAGGACATCGTCACCAGCGCTTTGCCGTTCTGGGATGGGACACGGGTCTGGGTGCTGTCGCGGCCGCTGTCGGGTTTTGCCGAGACGTTTTCGCAATACATCGTCGAGCTCGCGCCCGGCGGCGGTAGCGACCGCCCTGAGCTTGACGCCGCCGCCGAAGGTGCGCTGTTCGTGGTCGAAGGCGAGCTATGCGTTTCGCTTGCCGGCAAGAAACATAGCTTAAGGCCGGGCGGCTTTGCCTTCCTGCCGCCGGCGAGCGGGTGGACGGTGCGCAATGAAAGCGGTGCCGCCGTCCGCTTCCACTGGATCCGCAAGACTTACGACGCAGTCGACGGCATCGACCAGCCGCAAGCGTTCTTCGCCAACGAACAGGACATCGCGCCGACGCCGATGCCGGGTACCGAAGGCCGATGGGCGACGACGCGCTTCGTTGATCCGGCCGACATGCGCCACGACATGCATGTCACCATCGTCACGCTCGAGCCTGGTGCGGTCATCCCGTTCGCCGAGACTCATGTGATGGAGCACGGGCTCTACGTGCTGGAAGGCAAGGCGGTCTACCGTCTCAACCAGGACTGGGTCGAAGTCGAAGCCGGCGACTATATGTGGCTGCGCGCCTTCTGCCCGCAGGCTTGTTATGCCGGCGGGCCGGGCAAATTCCGCTACCTCCTCTATAAGGACGTCAACCGCCACGCCAAGCTTGGCAGCGCCGGCGTCGCGAGACCTTCACCATGACGCGGATCGTCGCGCGGCCGCTGACCCGCGAGAATTTCGCCGAATTCGGCGACGTCATCGACATGGGCGGCGACAACCATTATCCGATCAATGGCGGCAAGGCCGAGCGCTACCACGACCTCGCCACCGCGGAAGCACGAGGACCGAATGCGCGCGTGCTGATCTCGATGGTGCGTGGCACCCCCTATGAGCTGCCGTTGAAGCTGACCATGGTGGAGCGTCATCCGTTCGGCAGCCAGGCCTTCATCCCGCTGTCACCACGGCCGTTCCTGGTCGTCGTCTGCCATGATGGCGAGGAAGGACCTGGCGAGCCGCACGCCTTCATCACGGCGCCCGGGCAAGGCGTCAACTACCCGCGCAATCTGTGGCACGGCGTGCTGACGCCGATCGGCGATGTCCAGGATTTTGTGGTCGTCGACCGCGGCGGCGACGGCTCCAACGTCGAAGAGTGTCATTTCTCACACCCTTACGAAATCCATCTTCCCGACGGGAGCCGGTGATGACCGACATTTCGCTGATCGATCGCCTGCTCGATGTCATCGAGCACGACATCGTGCCGAAGACCGTCGAAGGCGTCGCGCACGGCAACAAACTGTTCGGCGCGGCGATCCTGCGCAAGGACGACCGTTCGCTGGTGCTTGCCGAAACCAACAACGAGATCGAAAATCCGCTCTGGCACGGCGAGATGCACTGCCTGAAGCGCTTCTACGAAATGCCTAAGGCCGAACGCGTCGATACCAAGGACGCGATCTTTCTTGCCACGCACGAACCCTGCTCGCTCTGCCTGTCGGCGATCACCTGGACCGGCTTCGACAATTTCTACTATCTTTTCAGCCATGAGGATTCGCGCGACAGCTTCGATATCCCGCACGATCTGAAGATCCTGAAGGAGGTCTTCACCCTCGATCCCGGCGGCTACAATGCCGAGAATGCCTACTGGAGGAGCTTTTCGATCCGCAAATTGGTGCGATCGCTGCCTGAGACCGAACGCGAGCGGCTGGAAGCGCGGATCGGCACAATATCAGCGCGCTATGACGAATTGTCCGCCGCCTATCAGGCCGGCAAGGACGAAAACGACATTCCGCTGAATTGACGCGGATTGACCAGCCGAATTCGTTGACTGGCCCACGACGCGCTCTCACGGACTCCATCATCTGGCGCTCCTGGAGTTCGCCCGCATGAAAATCGTCACTGAATTCCCACGAAAGATCGTCGAATTTCCGGATATGGGGATCATCATGCCGGACGGCTGCCGGCTGTCGGCGCGGGTGTGGATGCCGGCCGATGCTGCCGACGATCCGGTGCCGGCAATCCTCGAACACCTGCCCTATCGCAAGCGCGACGGCACGATCTATCGTGATCAGCTGACGCATCCCTATTTTGCCGGCCACGGCTACGCCTCGATCCGCGTCGACATGCGCGGCAATGGCGATTCCGAAGGGCTGATGGACGACGAATATTCCGAGCAGGAATTGCAGGACGCTTGCGACGTCATCGCCTGGGCGGCGGACCAGCCCTGGTGCAACGGCAATGTCGGCATGATGGGCATTTCGTGGGGCGGCTTCAACTGCCTGCAGGTAGCGTCTAAGCAGCCGCCGGCGCTGAAGGCGGTTATCAGTCTCTGTTCGACGGTCGACCGCTATGCCGACGACATCCATTACAAGGGCGGCTGCCTGCTGATCGAGAATTTCGGCTGGGCCTCGACCATGCTGTCCTATTCCTCAAGGCCGCCGGATCCGTTGCTGGCCGGTGACAACAGATGGCGCGACCTGTGGCTGACCCGGCTGGAGAACCAGCCCTTCCTGGCGCCGCTGTGGCTGAAGCACCAGCATCGCGATGCCTATTGGAAGCGCGGCTCGATCTGCGAGGACTATTCCGCCATCCATGCCGCGGTGCTGTCGATCGGCGGCTGGCATGACGGCTATCGCAATACGATTTCCCACCTCGCCGCCAACATCGAGGCGCCGGTCAAGGGCATCGTCGGCCCGTGGATCCACAAATACCCGCATTACGCCGCGCCCGAACCCCGCATCGGCTTCCTGCAGGAGGCCTTGCGCTGGTGGGACCGCTGGCTCAAGGACATCGACACCGGCGTCGAGGCCGACCCCGCCTACCGCGCCTATCTCATGGACAGCGTGCGTCCGGCGCGCTGGCATCCCGCGCGGCCGGGCCGCTGGGTCGCTGAATCGGAATGGCCGTCACCCAACATCAAGACGCAAGAGGTTGAGCTTATCGCTGAAGGCAATCACGCTATCGTCGCTTCGCCGCAAAACTGCGGCCTTGCCGGTGGCGAATATTTCCCCTTCACCTTCGGTCCGGAACTGCCTGGTGACCAACGCCCCGACGATGCGCTGTCGGTGTGCTTCGACCAGCCGGTGCTGACCGAAACGGTCGACATTGTCGGTGCTCCCGAAGTTGTGGTCAGGGTCTCGTCGGACCGCCGCCAGGCGAATATCGCGGTACGGCTGTGCGACGTCCATCCGGACGGGGCGTCGGAGCTGATCTCGTACGGCGTGCTTAACCTGACGCATCGCAACTCGCACGAATTTCCCGAAGCGCTGGTGCCAGGGGAAACCGTCAGCGCCCGGGTGGTGCTCGACCAATGCGCCTATCGGGCGCCGGCCGGCCACCGCTTGCGCGTTGCCATCTCCAACAGCTATTGGCCGATGATCTGGCCGTCGCCGGAGCCGGTCCGGCTGGAATTGTCGGCCGCGACATTGATGCTGCCGCTGCGCCCGCCGGCGACAGGCGATGAGGTCACCTTCCCCGCCTCCGAAGGCGCGACGCCCTGGGCAACGGAGACACTTCGGCCCGCCAATTCCGAACGTCATGTCGATCGCGACGAAAAGACCGGACTGATCACGCTTTCCATCGTCGACGATTTCGGCGAAGTGCGCGACCTGGAGCATGGCCTCGCCCACGGGAGCATCGCCAGAGAGACATGGGCGATCCATCCCGACAATCCGTTGTCAGCGTCGGGCAAGACGCATTGGACCCAGACGCTGTCGCGAAATGAATGGTCGGTGCGCACCGAAACCTTCGCCGAAATGCGCTCCGACGCGCAAAGCTTCGTGGTTAGCGCCAGAATCGAAGCCTATGAAGGCGAAAAACTGGTCTTCGAGCGCAACTTCAAGGAGAAAATCCCGCGCGTACTGCTTTGAGCGCTTATAGCGATTGGTCCAATTGCGACGCACAATTTACGCCACGGCATGTCGCATTCGGTCTTGCTTACCGCTTTCCCTTACGGTCATTATTCTCCCGATCGAAATGAGAAAAAACGACCATAAGGTCGGACCAACAGAGTGAGGAACTTAACATGTCGAACGAACTGGAATATCTGAGCTGGCGCGTTGCGTCCGGCAAGCTGAGCCGTCGCGATTTTCTCGGCCGGGCAGCAGCGCTCGGCGTCACCGCAACCTTCGCCAATTCGCTGCTTTCAAGCGCGGCGCGTGCCGCAGGCCCGGTCAAGGGCGGCACGCTGAAGGCCGGCCTGGTCGGCGGCTCTTCGGCCGACAGCCTCGATCCGGCGCTGTTCCTGACGCAGGTGCCGTTCGCCTTCGGCAAGATGTGGGGCGAACTGATCGTCGAGCTTTCCCCGGAAGGCACTCTCGAGAACCGCATCGCCGAGGAGATCGGCTCGTCGGACGACGCCAAGACCTGGACGCTGAAGATCCGTGACGGCGTCGAATTCCACAATGGTAAGAAGGTGACCGCAGAGGATGTGGCCGCCACCCTCGAACGCCATTCGGACGAGAAGTCGAAATCCGGCGCGCTCGGCTATATGAAAGGCATTGAGACCATCAAGGCCAGCGGCAAGGAAGTCGTGCTGACGCTGAAGGAGCCGAATGCCGACCTGCCCTATCTGCTCAGCGACTACCACCTGATCGTCCAGCCGAACGGCGGCAAGGACAAGGCCGATGCCGGTATCTCGGCGGGTCCTTACAAGGTCACTACCAACGAGCCTGGCGTGCGTCATGGCGGCGAGCGTTTCGCCAATTACTGGCAGGGCGACAAGATGGGCCATGCCGATCAGGTCGAGGTCATCGTCATCAACGACGCCACGGCGCGGACGGCGGCCCTGCAGGGCGGACAGGTCAACATGATCAACCGCGTCGAGCCGAAGATCGTCGACCTGATCAAGCGCCTACCCGGCGTCACCATCCGCAACCATGCCGGCCCTGGCCACTACGTCTTCATCATGCACTGCAACACGGCCCCGTTCGACAACAACGATCTGCGCATGGCGCTGAAGCTGGCGATCGACCGCGAGGAGATGCTCGACAAGATCCTCAGAGGCTACGGTTCGCTCGGCAACGACTTCCCGATCAATGCGGCATACCCGCTGTTTTCCGACGATATCGAGCAGCGCAAATACGATCCCGACAAGGCAAAGTTCCACTTCAAGAAGTCGGGCCATGACGGTTCAATCTTGCTCAGAACATCGGACGTCGCCTTCCCGGGCGCCGTCGACGCCGCGCAGCTCTATCAGCAGAGCGCGGCCAAGGCCGGCATCACGCTGGAGATCAAGCGCGAGCCGGGCGACGGCTACTGGAACGAAGTCTGGAACAAGCAGCCCTTCTGCGCTTCCTACTGGGGCGGACGCTCGACCCAGGACCAGATGTATTCGACCGCCTACCTGTCGACGGCCGACTGGAACGACACGCGTTTCCTGCGTCCGGATTTCGACAAGATGGTGCTGGCGGCACGCGCCGAGCTCGACAACACCAAGCGCAAGGCGATGTATCGCGACATGGCGATGCTCGTTCGCGACGAGGGCGGCCTCATCCTGCCGATGTTCAACCAGTTCATCGACGCGACGGGCGCCAAGGTTGCCGGCTGGGTGGACGATCCGCATCAGGAACTGATGAACGGATACGCTCTGGCAAAGTGCTGGCTCGAAGCCTGAGCCCGGCCTTGCGGATATGTCCTCACCCATCGTGAAACTGGTGGCCCAGCGCATTGCGCTGGGCATTCTCCTGCTGTTGGCCGTATCGGTTCTGATCTTCGCCGGCACCCAGATCCTGCCCGGCGACGTCGCGCAAGCCATCCTCGGACAATCGGCGACGCCGGAGTCGCTCGCCAATCTGCGCGAGCAGCTCGGTCTCAACGACCCGGCCTATATCAGGTATTTTCGCTGGCTCGGCGGCGTGCTCACTGGCAATCTCGGCACCGCGATGTCGAGCGGACAGGATATTGCGACCTCGATCAAGGGGCGGTTGTGGAACACGCTGTTCCTGGCCTTCTGGGCGGCGGTCGTGGCGGTGCCGCTCGCGATTATCCTTGGGCTGATTGCGGTGCGTTATCGCAATGGCTGGGTCGACAAACTGATCTCTGGACTGGCGCTCGCCTCGACATCGTTTCCGGAATTCTTCATCGGCTATGTGCTCGTCTATTTCTTTGCCGTGAAATACCAGATCTTCCCGGGCATCTCGACCGTCTATGACGGAATGCCTTTCGGCGAGCGCATGCAGGCGATCGCGCTGCCGACGGCGGCGCTGACCCTGGTGGTGCTCGCCCACATGATGCGCATGACGCGCGCCGCAATCCTCAACGTCATGCAGTCGGCCTATGTCGAGACCGCGGAGCTCAAGGGGCTTTCGGCATTCGCGGTCATACGCAGGCATGCCTTCCCCAATGCGATTGCGCCGATCATCAACGTCGTCATGCTTAATCTCGCCTATCTCATCGTCGGCGTCGTCGTCGTCGAGGTGATCTTCGTCTACCCCGGCATGGGGCAATATCTCGTCGACCACGTCACCAAGCGCGACGTGCCGGTGGTGCAGGCGGTCGGGCTGATCTTCGCCGCCGTTTATATCAGCCTGAACATCATTGCGGACATAGCGGCGATCATCGCCAATCCGCGGCTCAGACATCCGAAGTGAGGGGGCGGGTATGCTCGTCATGAAACGCATCCCCATCCCGGCGCTGATCGGACTGGTGCTGACGGCGCTGTTCGTGCTGGCGGCGATCTTTGCGCCCTGGATTGCACCGCACGGCAATGGCGAGATCGTTGGCGACGTTTGGGAACCGATGTCGGCGACACATTTGCTGGGCACCGACAATCTCGGCCGCGACCTCCTTTCGCGCATGATCTACGGCGCCCGCGTCACGCTGTTCATCGCGGTGCTGGCCACCGCGCTGTCCTTCTCGCTTGGGGCTATCCTTGGCTTCTCGGCGGCGGTTTTCGGCGGCTGGTTCGACACGCTGATTTCGCGCCTCGTCGATCTCCTGATGTCGATCCCGACGCTGATCATGGGCCTCGTCGTGCTCTCGGTGCTGCCAACCAATCTGGTGACGCTGATCCTGGTGATGGGCATTCTCGATTCGACCCGCGTCTACCGCCTGTCGCGGGCGGTCGCCGTGGACATCAACGTCATGGATTACGTCGAGGCGGCCAAATTGCGCGGCGAAGGCAGCATCTGGATCATCTTCCGCGAGATCCTGCCCAACGCGCTGTCGCCGCTGGTTTCCGAACTTGGGCTGCGTTTCATCTATGCCGTGCTGTTCCTGTCGACGCTTTCCTTCCTCGGCCTTGGCGTGCAGCCGCCTAGCGCCGATTGGGGCGGCATGGTCAAGGAAAACAAGGACGGCATCGTCTTCGGCATAGCGGCGGCACTGATCCCGGCAGCAGCGATCGCCGCGCTGGCGATTTCCGTCAATCTGGTCGCCGACTGGGTGCTCAACCGCACGACAAGCCTGAAGGGAGGACGCGGGTAATGGCTGACAAGCAACCAAAGCCCGGGCAACCGAAGTCTGGGCAACCGAAGCCCGGGCAACCGAAGTCCGGCGTGCTGCTCGACATCCGCAATCTGCGCATCGAGGCCACGGTATATCCGCCGGGCGAGGCGCCGAAGAACATCGTGCTGGTGCACGATGTCTCGCTGACGCTCGAAAAAGGCAAGGTGCTCGGATTGATCGGCGAGTCCGGCGCCGGCAAATCGACCATCGGCCTGTCGTCGATGGGCTACGGCCGCGGCGGCGTGCGCATCACCGGCGGCGAGGTCATCCTCAATGGCCGCGACATCCTGAAAAGCGGCAAGGAGGGATTTCGCAAATTGCGCGGCCGCGAGGTCTGCTATGTCGCGCAATCGGCGGCAGCTGCCTTCAATCCGGCGCACAGGCTGATGGACCAGGTGGTCGAGGCAGCACTGCTGCACGGCATCGCGACGCGGGCCGAAGCCGAAAAGCGCGCCGTGGCGCTGTTCAAGAAGCTCAGCCTGCCGAACCCCGAAACCATCGGCGAGCGCTTCCCCCACCAGGTGTCGGGCGGTCAGCTGCAGCGCGTGATGACGGCAATGGCGCTGTGCTCGGAACCCGACCTGATCGTCTTCGACGAGCCGACCACGGCGCTCGACGTGACGACGCAGATCGACGTCTTAGCGGCGATCAAGGATGCCATCCGCGACACGCATGTGGCGGCACTCTACATCACCCATGACCTAGCCGTCGTCGCCCAGGTCTCGGACGAGATCATGGTGCTGCGCCACGGCCGGCTGGTCGAATGGGGCGGCACGCGCCAGATCATCAAGGAGCCGCGCCAGGAATACACCAACGCGCTGGTTTCGGTGCATGAGATCGAACATCAGGAGCAGAAGCCCGGCACGAGCCCGTTCCTGTCGGTCAAGAACATCACCGCCGCCTATGGCCGCAGCCACATCAAGGTGCTGAAGAACGTCTCGGTCGATATTTTCCCGGGCCAGACGCTGGCGGTGGTCGGCGAGTCCGGCTCCGGCAAATCGACGCTGGCGCGCGCCATCACCGGCCTCCTGCCGCCCGAACAAGGCACCGTCACCTTCGACGGACGGCCGCTCGCCAACCGGCTTGCCGACCGGCCGAAGGAGGATCTGCGCCAGCTGCAGATGATCTACCAGATGGCCGATGTAGCGATGAATCCGCGCCAGACGGTCGGCACCATCATCGGCCGGCCGCTGGAATTCTATTTTGGGATGCGCGGGCGCGAGCGCGACAAACGGGTCGCCGAACTGCTCGACAAGATCGAGATGGGTAAGGGCTATGTCGACCGCTATCCGGCCGAGCTTTCGGGCGGCCAGAAGCAGCGCGTCTGCATCGCTCGTTCGCTCGCCGCCAAGCCGAAGCTGATCATCTGCGACGAGGTGACATCGGCGCTCGACCCGCTGGTGGCCCACGGCATACTGGAGCTGCTGCTCGAGCTGCAGAAAGAGGAAAACGTCGCTTATCTGTTCATCACTCATGATCTCGCAACAGTGAAGTCGATCGCCGATTCGATCGCGGTGATGTATCGCGGCGAGGTGGTGCGCTACGGCCCCAAGAGCAAGGTTCTGACGCCGCCGTTCGACGCCTACACAGACCTTTTGCTGTCGTCGGTGCCCGAAATGGAGATTGGCTGGTTAGAGAAAGCGATCAAGGGACGGCGCATGGCCAGCGCGGGGAACTAGCGGGCTGCCCCTTGCGCCCGACGATCCTGTCCGGGCGTGGATTGAACGGCAGGCCCGCCCTGACTTTTCCGATCAAGCCGCATGGAGGCGCCCTTGGCGCTCAACACAAAACTTCTGCTCATCATCCTAGACGGCGTGCCTTACCGGAACTGGCGACGGCTGATGGGCAATCTCGAAGGCTGGGTGCAATCCGGCGACGCGCGCGTGTGGAAGATGCGCTCCGTGCTGCCGTCGACCTCGGCATCCTGCTATGCCTCGATCCACACCGGCGTGCCGCCTCAAGTGCACGGCATCCTGTCCAACGAGAACCGGTTTCGCGTCGAACAGCCGGACATCTTTTCCGAAGTCAGCAGGGCCGGCGGTAAGACGGGTGCGGTCACCCATTCCTACTGGTCCGAATTCTTCCGGGCCTATCCGTTCGACCTGGTCGAGGACATAGAGTTCGACCAGCCGGGCAGGCCGATCAGCCATGGCCGGTTCCACACCATGACCGGCTACAACGCCAGCAACCAGATGACGCCGAGCGATGTCGACCTGTTCGCGACGTTGACCATGCTGACCAGGCGCTACGGCATCGACTACGGCATCCTGCACAGCTGCACGCTGGACTCCATGGGCCACCGCTTCGGCCATGACTGCCGCGAGATGGATCATGCCGTCTATGCAATCGACGCCATGCTCGCCGGCTTCCTGCCGCGCTGGCGGGAGGCCGGCTACGAGGTGATCGTCACCGCCGATCATGGCCAGACCGATCGCGGCCATCATGGCGGCCACGACGAAGAGATGCAGGATTTCGCACTTTATTACTTCGGATCCGGCGAAGGCCCGGAGGCCAATACGCTGCTCGATCAGCTGCAGCTCGCGCCGACAGTGCTTGCGCGCCTCGGCGTGCCGGTGCCGGTCACCATGAAGGCAAAGCCGTTCCTGAGTTGAGCGCGCCCTCTTCTCCCTCTGGCAACGCTCCCGCTCTTCAGTTAGCCTCCGCAAATATACGGCGGATGCCGGTGAACCTTTTTGGGCCGATCAGCGACAGAGCAGGCAGGAGCCAGGCGGCTCGACCGGCGATGACTGCCGCGGAGACCGATCGCGCGCTCGTCGAGCGCGTCGCGAAGGGCGACCGTGCCGCCGTGCGGCTCCTGTTCATGCGCCACCACGCGCGGCTCTACCGCTTCGCGGCACGCCAGACGGGATCGGAACTGATGGCCGACGATATTGCGAACGAGGTATTCCTTGAACTCTGGCGGCAGGCGCCGGCCTTCGAGGGCCGCTCGGAGGTCTCGACATGGCTGCTCGGCATTGCCCGCTTCAAGGCGCTGTCCCTGTTGCGCAAGAAGAGAGGAAGACTGGATCGACGACGATGACGCGGCGCAGCTCGCCGACGGTGCCGACACGCCGGAAGCCGTGACGATGAAAGAAGAAAAGGCCGCTGCCTGGCGACGCTTCGTCGATGCCATGCCGGAAGAGCACCGTACGGTGATCGACCTTGCCTATTATCACAGGCAATCGGTGAGCGAGATCGGCGAGGTACTCGGCATCCCGGTCGCCAGGTCAAGACCAGGATGTTCTACGCCCGCAAGGAACTCGGCGAAGCCCTCAAGGCCGCCGGTTACGACAGGGGGTGGCCATGAGCGCCGCTGAAAAGATGTCGCGCCGCGACGAAATGGAAATGCTGCTGCCGTTTTATCTGAACGGCTCGCTGGAGGGCACCGAGCTCGAAGCCATCGAGGAATGGCTGGCAAGCGATCCGGCGGCGATGGCCGCACTAGGCGAGGCCGAGGCCGAATTCTCCGGCACCGCTGCCGCAAAGGAGGCAATCCGCCCGCCTGCCGATGCGCTCAGTCGCTTTGCCAAGACGCTCGATGCCGAGGCCGGACCCGCCCGCGGGCCGGCGGCATCGTCCTGGCTGGCGCAGGCCTGGAGCCGCTTCATGGCGGCGCCCGCCGGCATTGCCTGGGCCGCGGCCGCGGTGCTGCTGGCCCTGGTCGTCACGCAATCCTTTGTGCAGACCGGCAACAGAGGTGGCGATTTCGAGATTGCCGGATCGGAAGACGATCTGGCCAAAATGCCGTTTGCCCTTGTGAAGTTCAAACCGGATGCGAAGCTGTCCGACATCGTCGCTTTTCTCGACCAGAACCAGTTGACGATCGCCGGCGGGCCTACCGCCGACGGCGTTTTCCGGCTCGGCGTTCCGGCCAAGACCGCCGCCGACTATCAGAAACTGCTTGGCCTTATTGCCGCCCAGCCTTTCACCGAAGCTGCCCTGGAGGGAAGGAAACCGGCTGATGGCGGCTAAGGCGGTCACTCGATTGACGGCGGCGATGACAGTCTTCGCCACGTCTGCCGTCGCACAACCAAAGATCCTAACCTCACCCAGGCGGAGATCGACTGCCTGAACCAGGGAAGTGCCGCCAACGCCGACTGCGCCAAGGCGGCTGCTCGGCAACACGCTGGTGCTGTTCGGCATTCCGGATGGCCGCCCGGTCGGCGTCATGCCGTTCTCCCGGAGCCGCTGCATAATGTTGGGCATCAGATATTGGGGCAAAACTCAATCGGCCGGTTACCTCAAATGACCGATATGGGTTCGAACTCGGTCGCTCAGGGTAATTAAGTTTTGATCCCTAGGCCGGGGCGCCGGCGACCGATCCCCTGACCACCAGATCGACCGGCCAGACCTCGCCGCGGGCGCCCTCCTCCAGGCCGGAAATCCGCGCCGCCAGCCGTTCGGCGATGCGTGCGCCGGCCAGGCGGATCGACGAACGCGTTGTCGACAAGGGCACCGAAAAATTTTCCGGCTTCAGCCAGGGAAAGACGTCATCATGGGCGATCAGCGACAGGTCGCCCGGAATGGTCAGGCCGAGATCGCGCACCGCGCGCACCACGCCGAGCGCCATGATCAGGCTGGAACAGGCGATCGCCGTTGGCGCGTCGCTTTGTTCCAGCAGACGCCTGGCGGCGCGATAGCCGTTCTCCTCGGTCATTGTCAGGGAACAGACATGCTGATCACGAAGCACCAGGCCGCTTGCCGCAAGCGCGCGTCGCACGCCGCGCTCGCGATGTACGGCGAAGGTCTCGCGATCGTCGCCATTGATAAGCGCCAGACGCCTGTGACCGAGCTGGACGAGAAGCCGCGCCGCCTCGTGGAAGGCGCCCTCATTGTCGATGTCGGTGAAGGGGTAGTCGAAATCGAAGCCTTCACTGCGGCCATGGACGATGAAGGGAATGCCGAGCGTGTTGACGAGCGCCACCCGCCGGTCGGCCGGCCTCGGCGAGGAGATATAGACCGCGTCGACCTGCCGGTTGGCGACAATGCGGCGGTAGGTCGTCTCCTGGTCGTCGGCATCGGCCGGTGACAGCACCAGGTCGAGCTCGTGCGAACGGGCATAGTCGCCGAGGCCGGACAGGAACTCGACGAAATGCGGGTCGATATCGACGGTCGCTCCCGTCGGCAGCACATAGCCGATCATGCCGGTCTTGCCGGTCGCCAGCCGGCGGGCGCTTGGATTGGGGCGATAGCCATGACGCTTGGCGGCATCGACCACCCGCCGGCGCGTTTCCTCGTTGACTTCCGGGTAGCCGTTCAATGCGCGGCTCACCGTTGTCTGCGAAAGCGCCAGCATGTGGGAGAGCTGCTTGAGGTTCACCGGAGGCCTCCAAACCTCAAAGCGCTTTTAATCTGAATCGATCTGGCCGCGTTGCCGAGCGCAGTGACCATACGCACGGTTCGGACCGGTTTGAAGCCGAATTTGCTGCTGCACCGCCAGAAAACTGTGCTGCAGCGCACTTTTGCCGGCACCCGGTCGCAAAAATTAAATCGATTAGCCTGGCTTCCTATTGACTCGCGGTCAATTCAGTGGCGAGATCAAAATGACCAAAGCGCTTTGGAAGACTCCACGAAAGGTTGCAGTTCCTTTCCGACTGAGTCACAGTCCTGCGGCGCCGGCGGACGGAATGGAGGTTTCGTTCGGTGTTTGTCACCACTGGGAGGGAATACCGATGAAGAAAATGCTTCTGCTGGGCGCTGCGTTTGCCACGCTCGCCCTGGCCATGCCCGCGCAAGCCGAACTGAAGTTCAAGCCGGGCGAAGATCCCCGTTTCAACTGGGCCAACTACGAAGAGCTCAAGAAGGTCGACCTCAAGGGCGAGACACTGACGATCTTCGGGCCGTGGCGCGGCGAGGACGAAGGGCTTATCCGCACCGTTCTCGATTATTTCTCCGAAGCCACCGGCGCCGAGATCAAGTATTCCTCGTCGGAGAATTACGAGCAGCAGATCGTCATCGACACGCAGGCTGGCAGCCCGCCCAACATCGCCGTGCTGCCGCAGCCGGGCTTGATCCAGGATCTGGCATCGAAGGGCCTATTGACGCCGCTCGGCGACGACACGGCCAACTGGGTCAAGGACAATTACGGCGCCGGCCAATCCTGGGTCGACCTCGGCACGTTCAAGGACAAGGACGGCAAGCCCGGCTTCTTCGCCTTTCCTTATAAGGCCGACGTGAAATCGCTGGTCTGGTACTCGCCGGACAATTTCGAGGAAGCCGGCTACAAGGTGCCGAAGACGCAGGAAGAGCTTGCCGAGCTCGAAAAGAAGATCATCGCCGACGGCGGCACGCCATGGTGCATCGGGCTTGGTTCGGGCGGCGCCACCGGCTGGCCGGCGACCGACTGGGTCGAAGACATCATGCTGCGCACCCAGACGCCCGAGACCTACGACAAATGGGTGAAGAACGAAATTCCGTTCAACGATCCGGCCGTGGTCAACGCCATCGACATTTTCGGCAAGATCGCGACCGACGACAAGATGGTCGAGGGTGGCGCCAAGGCGGTTGCGGCGACCGATTTCCGCGACAGCCCGAAGGGCCTCTTCTCGGTGCCGCCGAAATGCTATCTGCACCACCAGGCATCGTTCATCCCGACCTTCTTCCCGCAAGGCACCAAGATCGGCGAGGATGCCGACTTCTTCTATTACCCGCCCTACGCCTCCAAGCCCGAGTTCGGCACTCCGGTGCTCGGCGCCGGCACGCTGGCCATGATCACCAAAGATAGCAAGAGTGCCCGCGCCTTCATCGAATTCCTGAAGCTGCCGCTCGCTCATGAGATCTGGATGGCACAGGGCGGCTTCGTGACGCCGTTCAAGTCGGTCAACAAGGACGCCTATGCCAGCGACGCGCTGAAGAAGCAGGGCGAGATCCTGGCCAACGCCTCGACCTTCCGCTTCGATGGGTCCGACCTGATGCCGGGCAAGATCGGCGCCGGCGCCTTCTGGACCGGCATGATCGACCTGGTCGGTGGCAAGTCCGCCCAGGACGTCGCCACCGACATCCAGAAAAGCTGGGACGCGATCAAGTAAGCGGCCGGCTCGAGTCCCATGTGATGCGGTCCGGGCCTCAAACGGCCCGGACCTTCTTCGGTGCCTGGCGTCGCGTCGATTGTCGTGAGCACGACGCATTCCGGCATGACGCGCGCCCAGTGACCTGCTTTTCGGCTGGTCGCGCTCCAGACAACTGAATCGGCGCATGATCCCGTCGCCAAAGCCATTCTCGACTGGCGGATCCGTGCGCAGGGGGAGGGACCCATGGCGGCTCAGATTTTTTCGGCGATATTCGTCATCATCATCGGCGTGGGCGGCTGCGTCGCCTATTTCTGGGGTGCCAACAAGGCACTCGACACGATCTTTCCGGCACGCGGCGTTTCCGGCAAGGCGGCGATCGACAATCTGCGCCGGCAAGGGGTGATCCGGCCCTGGCTGTTCGTCGGCCCGGCGATGATCATCCTCACCATTTATCTGATCTACCCGGTGGTGGAGACGCTGAGGCTGTCGTTCCTCGATCGCGGCGGCACCCATTTCGTCGGTTTGGCCAACTATCAATGGGCGTTCGGCGACCGCGAGTTCCGCAATTCGATCCTCAATAACATCCTGTGGCTGGCGGTGGTGCCGGCCGCCTGCACCTTCCTCGGCCTGATCATCGCCGTGCTCACCGACAAGATCTGGTGGGGCACCATCGCCAAGAGCCTGATCTTCCTGCCGCTCGCCATCTCCTTCGTCGGCGCCAGCGTTATCTGGAAATTCATCTAC
The DNA here is from genome assembly GCF_040321535.1 of Mesorhizobium sp. M0340. NCBI lineage: Bacteria > Pseudomonadati > Pseudomonadota > Alphaproteobacteria > Hyphomicrobiales > Phyllobacteriaceae > Mesorhizobium > Mesorhizobium sp. M0340. The sequence continues at coordinate 76,049 of NZ_JAMYRR010000004.1, forward strand.
GAATATCGCGGCGAGGGCCAGACACAGATCGGCCTGCTCAACGCCATTATCCAGTATTTCGGCGGCCAGCCGCAGGTCTGGATATCGCTGCCGTTCTGGAACAACTTCTTCCTGATGGTCATCCTGATCTGGATCCAGACCGGCTTTGCCATGGTCATCCTGTCGTCGGCCTTGCGCGGCATTCCGGAAGAGACGCTGGAAGCCGCCGTCATCGACGGCGCCAACCCTTTCCAGATCTTCTGGAAGATCATGGTGCCGCAGATCTGGGGCACCATCGCCGTGGTCTGGACCACCATCACCATCCTGGTGCTGAAGGTTTTCGACATCGTGCTGACCATGACCAACGGCCAGTGGAACAGCCAGGTGCTGGCCAATCTGATGTTCGACTGGATGTTCCGCGGCGGTGGCGATTTCGGCCGCGGCGCCACCATCGCCATCATCATCATGATAGCGGTCATTCCGATCATGGTCTGGAACATCCGCCAGGCGAACAAAGAGACGGAAGGGCATTGAGATGACTGTCTCGACCGGAAAGTCCTTTGTCAGCCGTTTCGGCGTCCACATCGCCGTCTTCATCTTCGTTGCGATCTGGACGATCCCGACACTCGGCATTCTGGTCTCGTCGCTGCGCGACAAGGACCAGATCATCGCTTCTGGCTGGTGGAACTCGTTCACCAGTTCCAGCCAGACGGAGGCCGGGCGGCTGCCGCCCGCCTCGGCGCAGGTCGAGAAGGACGGCAAGTTCGTCCTGCAAGGCAACATCTTCGGCGACGGCCCTGCCCGCAACATCAGCGCCTTCGGCGTCAAGTCGGCAGCGCCGACGCAATATCCCGCCGGCACGACAGCCGATCTCGGCGACGGCGTGACCCTGCAGCTCAATGCCGACGGCAGTTTCGTCATGACCTCGCCGAAGGCTTTTGAAAGCGAACGCGGCCAGCGCGTCTATTACGCCTCCTCGGCGCCGCCGAAATTCACCACCGACAATTACGACACGGTGCTGTTTTCGGAAGGCATCGGCCGCTCCTTCATGAACTCGCTGACCGTCACCATTCCGGCGACCGTCATCCCGATCCTGATCGCCGCGTTCGCCGCTTACGCTTTGGCCTGGATGCGCTTTCCCGGCCGGGCTCTGCTCATCGCCGTCATCATCGGCCTCCTGGTCGTGCCGCTGCAGATGTCGCTGATCCCGCTGTTGAAGCTCTATAACGGCGTCGGCAGCTTCTTCGGCGTGCCGTCGAAGACCTATCTCGGCATCTGGCTGGCGCATACCGGCTTCGGCCTGCCTTTCGCCATCTATCTGTTGAGGAGCTATATCGCCGGCCTGCCACGCGAGATCATGGAGTCGGCGCGCATCGACGGCGCCAGCGATTTCGAGATCTTCGTCAAGATCGTGCTGCCCTTGTCGTTCCCGGTGCTGGCCTCGTTCGCCATCTTCCAGTTTCTCTGGGTGTGGAACGATCTGCTGGTGGCGATGGTTTTCCTTGGTACCGAGGGCGACCAGATCGTGCTGACCGCCAAGCTCAATGCGTTGCTCGGCTCGCGCGGCGGCGACTGGGAGATCCTGACGACATCGGCCTTCGTTACCATCATCGTGCCGCTGATCGTGTTCTTCTCGCTGCAGCGCTATTTCGTCCGCGGGCTGCTTGCCGGCTCGGTGAAAGGAGGTTGAGATCATGCAATCCGCTTTGAAGGCCACCCCGAAGCCCGATCTCGCTATCGATCGCGACTGGTGGCGAGGTGCCGTGATCTACCAGATCTACCCGCGCAGCTACCAGGATTCGAACGGCGACGGCATCGGCGACCTCAGGGGCATTATCGGCCGGCTGCCCTATATCGCCTCGCTCGGCGTCGACGCCATCTGGATCTCGCCGTTCTTCAAATCGCCGATGAAGGACTTTGGCTACGACGTGTCGGATTATTGCGATGTCGATCCGATGTTCGGCACGCTGGCGGACTTCGACGCGCTCACCGCCGAGGCGCACCGGCTTGGCCTCAAGGTGATGATCGACGAGGTGCTCTCGCACACCGCCGACGTCCATCCCTGGTTCAAGGAGAGCCGCTCGAGCCGCAGCAATCCAAAGGCCGACTGGTACGTTTGGGCGGACGCCAAGCCGGACGGCACGCCGCCCAACAACTGGCTCTCGATCTTCGGCGGCTCGGCCTGGCAGTGGGACACCAGCCGCCAGCAATATTACCTGCATAATTTCCTGGCCGAGCAGCCCGACCTCAATTTCCACAGCCGCGCGGTCCAGGACGCGCTGCTCGACGTCACCCGCTTCTGGCTGGAGCGCGGCGTCGATGGCTTCCGCCTCGATACCATCAATTTCTACTTCCACAGCCAAGGCCTGGAAGACAATCCGCCGCTGCCGCCCGAGCAGCGCAACGACCAGACGGCGCCGGCCGTCAACCCCTACAACTACCAGGACCATCTCTACGACAAGAGCCGGCCTGAAAACCTGGGCTTCCTCGAACGCTTCCGCGCCCTGCTCGATGAATATCCGGCGACGGCCGCGGTTGGCGAAGTCGGCGATTCGCAGCGTGGGCTGGAAGTCGTGGCGGCCTATACGGCCGGCGGCAAGCGCGTCCATATGTGTTACTCCTTCGACTTCCTGGCGCCGGAGAAGATCAGCGCGGCAAAGGTGCGCTCGGTGCTGGAAACGTTCGGCAAGGTGGCCAGCGATGGCTGGTCGTGCTGGGCCTTCTCCAACCATGACGTGATGCGCCCTGCCTCGCGCTGGGCAGCCGGCGAGCCGGACCCGACCGCGTACCTCAAGGTCATCTCGGCGCTGCTGATGTCGTTGCGCGGCTCGGTCTGTATCTATCAGGGCGAGGAGCTCGGGCTCAGCGAGGCCGAACTCAGCTTCGAGGATCTGCAGGACCCATACGGCATCCGCTTCTGGCCGGAATTCAAGGGCCGCGACGGCTGCCGCACGCCAATGGTTTGGGACGGCGCTGCCCGCAATGGCGGCTTCTCGACGGCAAAGCCCTGGCTGCCGGTGCCGGCCAAGCACCTTGCGCAAGCGGTCAATGTGCAGCAGGGCGACGACGGCTCGCTGCTCGAGCACTACCGGCGCTTCCTGGCTTTCCGCCGTGCTCATCCGGCACTGGCCAAGGGCGATATCGAGTTCATCGAAAGCGACGGCGACACCGTCGCCTTCACACGCCGCGAAGGCAACGAGCAGATCGTCTGCGCCTTCAATCTCGGCGCAAAGCCGGCCAAGGTCGATCTTGGCGGCCGCTCACTGCAGCCCTTGCCGGGACACGGGTTTTCGGGACAGACTGGCGCCGGCACTATCCGCCTCGGCGGCTACGGCGCCTGGTTCGGGCGTATCGACTGAATTCAAGGAAGAACTGGAGAGTACCATGGCCGATGTCACGCTAAGGCAAGTGAGGAAATCATATGGCAATCTCAACATTCTGCACGGCGTCGACCTCGACATAAAGTCGGGCGAATTCATCGTCTTCGTCGGTCCGTCTGGTTGCGGCAAGTCGACCTTGCTGCGCTGCATCGCCGGGCTGGAGGAGATCACCTCAGGCGAGCTCAAGATCGACGGCGAGATTGTCAACGACGTACCGCCGTCAAAGCGCGGCATCGCGATGGTGTTCCAGTCTTATGCGCTCTATCCGCACATGACCGTCTACGACAACATGGCGTTCTCGATGAAGATCGGTAAGGAAAGCAAGGCCGAGATCGACAAGCGGGTGCGCCAGGCGGCCGAGATCCTGCAGCTGACCAAATATCTCGACCGCCTGCCCAAGGCGATGTCGGGCGGCCAGCGCCAGCGCGTCGCCATCGGCCGCGCCATCGTGCGCAATCCCAAGGTCTTCTTGTTCGACGAGCCGCTATCCAACCTCGATGCGGCGCTGCGCGTCGCCACTCGCATCGAGATCGCCAAGCTCAAGGAATCGATGCCGGCCACAACGATGATCTATGTCACCCACGACCAGGTCGAGGCCATGACGCTGGCCGACCGCATCGTGGTGCTGAAGGAAGGCCATATCGAACAGGTCGGCACGCCGATGGAGCTCTACAAGCGGCCCGGCAATCTGTTCGTCGCCCAGTTCATCGGCTCGCCGGCGATGAACATCCTGCCGGCGACGATCGACAGGACCGGCAATCCGACGGTCGTCAGCCATGTCGGCGGCCGCAAGGCAACGGTGCCGATCGCAACACCTGCCTCGGCGAAAGGCGCTGCGGTGAGCTTCGGGGTGCGGCCGGAGGATCTGATGATCGCAGCCGGCGCCGACTATTTGTTCGAAGGGACGGTCGACTATGTCGAGCAGCTCGGCGAGGTCCAACTCGTCTATGTCGACATCGGCCGCGCCGACCTGCCGCTGGTGACCAAGCTGCCGGGCAATGTCGAGGTCAAGCGCGGGGCGTCGATGCGGCTGACGGCGGATGCCGGCGACCTGCATATTTTCGACGCGGACGGACACTCCTTCGCGCTCCATGAAGCAGAAGCAAAGGCGGCTTGAGGCAGGCGTTTTTCCGCCACGCAAAAGACACGAGCGGTGGGCATGGCCCGCCGCTCTTGTTTTTAATTCCGGTTCGGCTGTTAGTTGTTGCCGAAGAGGTTGCGGTCGGCGCCCTGAGGCGCGGACTTGGGCACATCGCCGGACGAATTCAGCAACTTGTAGATCGGCGAGTTGCTGTCACGCACCGAATATGTCTGCGTCTTGTCGACATTGACGGTCGACTGCTTGTTGATGTCGGTCCCGCCAACATTGTCGTTTTGGGCATAGGCGCCGCCGGCGGCAATCAAGAGAGCGGCGGCAGTAAGAACAATCTTTTTCATTTGGATACTCCTGGATTTCGGATCAAAGCGGCGGGCATGCCCGCCCGCCTTGATGGTGGGATCGGCTGTTAGTTGTTGCCGAAGAGGTTGCGATCGGCGCCCTGGTCGACCGGCTGCTTTTCAGCCTGATCCGACTTCTTGAGGGAGGCCGTGTACGAGCTGTCGACCGCGACAGCCGGCTGGTTGGCTCCGTTGGAACCATAATTGTCGCTGCCGGCGAAGGCGCTGCCGGTGATGGCCAAAACGGCGACGGCGGCAAGAAAGATCTTTTTCATTTCAATACTCCTGAATTTTTTCAGATCCCGGGCGGCGGATATGCCCGCCACCCTGATGCTGGGATCGGCTGTTAGTTGTTGCCGAAGAGGTTCCGGTCGGCGCCCTGGACAGGCTGCTTGTCAGCATCAGCCGGCTTCTGAATGGAAGCCGTGTACGAGCTGTCGCCCGAGGCGGCAGGCTGGTTCGCACCATTGGAACCATAATTGTCGCTGCCGGCGAAGGCGCTGCCGGTGATGGCCAAAACGGCGACGGCGGCAAGAGCGATCTTATTCATTTTTAGTACTCCAGTATCTTAGTCTCAGTCCGTCTAGCGGCGTGTCTTGGGAGGAGTTCGCGTCGTTCGGACCGCCCCGATGTGGGAAAGCCAATGGACAGTTTCCAATCACGAAGTTGTTTGGTGTGGACCAAGAATCTACACCTTGAAATTGTGCCACGGATTCCCTGCGCCACATTTTTATCGTTTAATGTCAACAAGATAGCCCATCGCCTCGGTCTGGCTGCAAGGTGACTTGGGAGGCAGCGTTCACAGCGTCCTGCACGCATTGTCAACAGAAACGAACCGTTCGGTTCGATTTTTTAAACCGATAAAAGTCGCAGCCGGGGTTGTTTGTCGAATCGTTAACCATTTCAGCCAAGCGCGGCCTCGCCGTTCTGCCGGTTTTCGGCCCGTTTAGGCCGGCCGGCAAAGGCAGCAACCGGGCAAGCAGAACCGGGTCAGACCCCGTAGCGTTCGGTGCGGATGAGAGCCGCAGGCACCCCGGCATCGATCAGTGCCTCGGCGGCGGCCGTCACGAATGCGTTCGAGCCGCAGACAAAGGCCAGCTTCGGCGGCGCGGGCAACCTGGTCATGGCTTGCACCATCATCGCGGCGTCGACCCGCCGCGCATAATCCGCCGGACGGCGGGCCGGCTCGCGCGTCAGCGTCAGCACCAGGTCGAAGCCATCCCGGCGCTCGGCGAGGTCGATCAGCTCATCGCGAAAGATCACCTCGTCCCAGACCCGCGCCGAAACCACCAGGGCGGCGGCAACCAGCGACCCCCGCATCGCCCGGTGACGGACCATCGACATCAACGGCACCACGCCCGACCCACCGCCGACGAGCAGGAGCGGTCCGCCATCGCCGTCGGACCAGACGAAATGGCCGCCGAGCGGCCCGCGCAATTCGAACTCGTCGCCCACCGCCGCGATCTCGTGAAAGAACGGCGAGACCTCGCCGTCCTCGAGTTTTTCAATCGCCAGCTCGATGGTCTCGCCGGTCTCCGGTGCCGAGGCGATGGAGTAGGAGCGCCGCGCCTGATAACCGTCAGGCGCCGTCAGCCTGACATCGACATGCTGTCCGGCACGGTAGGCGAAGGGCCGCGACGGCTGCAGGAAAAAGCTGGTGACGCGCGGCGTGCGCTTTTGGATGCGGGTGATGGTGACTATCTGCCAGGGCGACTGCGCCGCCGGTGCGTCGCTCATGGATCGTTCGTGTAGCGCTGCTCGCGCCACGGGTCGCCATAGATATGATAGCCTCGCAACTCCCAGAAACCCGGCTCGTCACGCTCGGTGAACTGCAGCCCGTTCAGCCATTTGGCCGATTTCCAGAAATAGAGATGCGGAACGAGCAGCCGCGCCGGGCCGCCATGGTCGGGGGTGATCGGCTTGCCCTCGTAAAGCAGCGCCACCATCGCCTTGCCGCCGGTGAGATCCTTCGTTGGCACGTTGGTGGAATAGCCGTCGAAACCCAACGCCAGCGTGAAGGCGGTGGGCGGCTCGATGCCGGCGTCGGCAAGGATGTCGTCGACCAGCACGCCCTGCCACGCCGTGTCGAACTTGGTCCATGCGGTGACGCAATGGATGTCGCGCGTCATCTTGGTCAGGGGCAGCGCGTTGAACTCGGCCCAGTTCCACTTCTTGATCGGCCGCGGCCCGTGCTTAAGCGTGAACGACCAATCCTCGGTGCGCACATGCGGCGTCGGGCCGGCCGACAGGACCGGGAAACCTTGCTCGAGATATTGCCCCGGCGGGATACGTGCACCCGTATCTGTCGGCGGCTTTCGTCCGGAAGAGAAACCTCGGGTAGCCATCGAGAATATCCGTTTGCGCAAGGTCCAATCGACCTTTGTCAGTTTTCTCGAAGACGCGTGCGCGGGCAACCGAAATCTTGGCTCGGCCGGCAATGCCCTCCATCGATCTTGGCAGCGCGGCGCCTGCCTCAGCCACTGGCGAAGGGGACGGCGACAAACATCTGGGCGTCGCCGCGCTGGACAAGCAGCAGCACCGATTTCTTGCCGGATTTGGCAGCCTGCACAATCGCCTGGTTAGCCTGCCTGGCGCTTCTCGCCGGATGCTGGTCGACGGCGACGATGATGTCGCCGGGCTGGATGCCGGAAGCCGATGCCGCCTTGTTCGGGTCGACGCGCTCGACCAGTGCGCCGTGCTGGTTGCCTGCCAGGTTCATTGCCTGGCGTACATCCGGGGTGACATCCATCAGGCGGAAACCGAGCGCCGGTGCACGGAGGCCCTGCTCCGTCGACGGCTGACCCTGATCGCCGGTCACCGATCCCGTTGCCATGTCGTCTTCGTTGCGCCCGATCTCGACGGAGATCTGCAGGCTTTGGCCCTTGCGCCAGACATTGAGGGTTTCCCTCGTGCCGGGCGCAACGTCGGCGACAGCGCGCGACAGGTCCCTTGGGTCCTTTATGTCGCGATCGGCGAAGCTGGTGATGACGTCGCCGGTCTCGATGCCGGCCTTGGCGGCCGGCGATCCGTCGCTGACCTGCGCGACGAGCACGCCGGCGGGGTGATCGAGGCCGATGGCGCTCGCCATATCAGGCGTCACCGGCTGGATCTGGACGCCCAGGTAGCCGTACTGGATGGAGCCGCCCTTCATCAGCTTGGCGACGACCTTTTGCGCCTGGTCGGAGGGGATGGCGAAGCCGACGCCGACACTGCCGCCATTCGGCGAAAAGATCGCCGTGTTGATGCCGACGACATTGCCGTTCACATCCGTCAGCGGGCCGCCGGAATTGCCCCGGTTGATCGGTGCGTCGATCTGGATGAAGTCGTCAAACGGCCCGCTGTGCAGGTCGCGGCCGCGCGCCGAGACGATGCCGGCCGTGACCGTGGTGCCAAGGCCGAAAGGATTGCCGAAGGCGAGCACCTGGTCACCCGGCATGAGCTTGTCGGAATCGCCCCATCTGACGGTCGGCAAGGGCTTGCCGGCTTTGACCTTGAGCACGGCAAGATCGTTCTTGGCGTCATGGCCGATCAATTTGGCGGGAAGCTCGGTGCCGTCGTCGAGCGTCACCTTGATCGATTGGGCGCCATCGACAACGTGATTGTTGGTGACGATGGTGCCGTCGCTGGCGACGATGAAGCCTGAACCGAGGGCCTCGGTGCGCGGCGCCTGTTCCGGCGGTGTTTTGGGAGCGGGCAGTCCCTGGTCATCGAAGAAATGGCGGAAATAGTCGTCGAAAGGGGAGGTTCCGCCAAAGGGAGAGGCGTCGCTCATGGTGTCGGGCTGTTGTACTTTCATGACCGTCGTGATGGTCACCACCGCCGGCTTATCGGCCGCCACGACCGGCGCGAACGAGCCGCTCGGCGCCGTCATGCCGGTGACGGGAGGGGTGACCGTTGCCGCTAGGACATCATTCAGCCTGGGAGCGAGAGGCAGAGCGAAAGAGCTGACGATCAGCGCTGCGCCCAGCAGAGCGGCGACGCGATGTCTGCGAAGGGTCTGGATTGGTGACATGGCCGTTGTCCGGGCGAGAGATTGGTGAAGCGCCCTAACGTTCCGTCACCGGAACAATTCATCGGCGCGTCGGTCGTCGGCCTTGCCTGTCTCGCCTGTCAGGCAGCCGACCGGATCGACAGCCCCGCATCTAGGGCGCCGATCATGGTTTCCAGATAATGTTACGAAGATTTAATTTTCGGCTGGCAACCGCCGTGCCGGGCTGGCGCCGAAACCCGAAAACAAAAACCCGCCTTGCGGCGGGTCGTTGGGGCAAATCAGCACCATAGCCAAATTACTAGCATAGCTGCCGGCACAAAGCAAGAACAAAATAGCTGCCCAAGCCAAATCGCTTCAGGCCGCCCCTCACTGCCCCGCCAAGGCTTCTATGCCGCTGTCCCGTCCGTTCGCCTGAGATACGCCGAGGCGATCTCGCGCATCCGCCTGCCGTCGAAGCTCGGTCCATGACCGCCATGGCCGATCCGGATCGGCAGGTCGAGCAGCCGCTGCATGGTGCGGCGATAGGCGGCACGATCGGAATCCGGCAGGTCGTCGATCAGCGTGGCGTCATAGATGGCGTCGCCCGCGAAGAACAGGCCGTCTGTCTCATCGAACAGCGAGATCGAATCCGGAGAGTGGCCGGGCAGGTGCAGGACGCGGAATTGCCGGTCGCCGAGGTCGATCCTATCGCCCTCGTCCAGGGTCCGGTCCAGCGGCGCCGGTGGAATCCTGTAATCGGCCGCTTTCCAGCCCTTTGCCGGCAGTCTGGAGACGGCGCCCTCCAGATCATGGAACATGTAGGCGTAGGTCACCGCTTCGTCCATGCTGTTGAACTGCGTGGCGCTGTGGCGCGGACCTGCCCGCAACGGAAACTCGTGCAGCGAGCCGACATGATCGAGATGGATATGCGTGGCGACGACGAGCAGCGGCTTGCCGGCCGGCGTGTCGATCTGCGGCGCCAGCGGGCAGATCCCCATGCCGGTGTCGACCAGCAGGTCGACATCGCGGCCGCGCACATGCCAGATGTTGGCGCGCACGAAATCATGCACGAAGGGCTCGGTCAGCATCATCGTCTTGGCGTCGACGATGGTTTTGCTGAACCAGCTGTCCATCAGATCAAGGCCGGCATCAGACGAACGGCTTGCCGACCTTGTACTTTCGCGGAACCAGCCGCTTCAGATAGGCCATGCCCGCATCGGACAGCCGGTTGACGTCGGGCAGCATGAAATCATCCGGCATATGGCGCGTCTTGCCGGCGACGTTCTTCAGCGGCACCTTCTTCAGCACGGTTTTTTTGCCGTCATATTGCAGCGCCACCGAACCGCCGCCCTCGTCGGCCACGGTGACGGCGAAGGCGCCGGCATCGAAGGCCTCCTGCGCGTCCACCGCGCTGATGGCGCCGACATAGCCGCGCGGCATATAGCCGAGCGCATCGACGCGCGCCCGCTTGCCCGGCAATCCTTCGGCGAGCGCGCGCTCCAAGGCTGCCGGCAGGTCGCTGCCCGACAGCTTGACGTTGCCGTGCTGGTCGCGCTCCAGCCTTTCGGGCGGCACCAGGCTTTCGACCAGCGCCTTGCCGTCGGCCGTGCTGACGCCTTCGGAGACGGCAACGATGCAGCGCTTGTGGCGGTCGAGCGTGGCGCGCACGTCGTCGATGAAACCGGCCGCCGAGAACGGCCGCTCCGGCACGTAGACGAGATGCGGGCCGCTGTCCTGGTCGAGCTGCCAGGCCGCGGATGCGGCCGTCAGGAAACCGGCATGCCGCCCCATGACGATACCGACATAGATGCCCGGCAGAGCGCGGAAATCGAGATCGACCGAAAGGAATGCTCCAGCGACGAACTCGGCCGCCGACATGAAGCCGGGCGTGTGATCGTTCTCCTCGAGATCGTTGTCGATGGTTTTCGGCGCATGCACGAAGGCGATCTTGCCGCCGGCGGCGTCGGTGAGGATCTGCTGCGTGCCCGAGGTGTCGTTGCCGCCGATATAGATGAAGGCGTCGGCGCCGGCTTTCTTCAAGCCATTGAGGATGAGGTCGCAATAGGCGGCATCCGGCTTGTCGCGCGTCGAACCAAGCGCGGCGCTCGGCGTCGCCGCGATCAGCCGCAGGCGGTCCTCGGGGATGGCGGAAAGATCGACGTAATTGCCGTCACGAATGCCACGCACGCCGTGGATGGATCCCAGCACCTTGGCGCCAGGATGCCGCTTGCGGATTTCGAGCGCAGCACCCACCACGGTTTGGTTGATGACGGCGGTCGGGCCGCCGCCCTGCGCGATGACAAAAGTTCCGGCCATTGTTCACGTCTCCCGGGCGATGAAATCGCAGGCACATTCGCCTGTCTTGCGGCATCGCGCAACGGCAGAGTGATCGCTGAAGGCGAAGCCGCCGTTCAGACGACGACGACCGGGTTTTTCTTGGAGACGCGGCTGTAGAGGTCGATGATGTCCTGGTTGATCAGGCGCACGCAACCCGACGACATCGCCTGTCCGATGCTCCACCATTCGGGCGAGCCGTGGATGCGATAACCGGTGTCGCTGCCGTTCTGATAGATGTAGAGGGCACGCGCGCCGAGCGGATTGTCGAGGCCGCCCGGCTGTCCGCTTTGCCATTTCACCAGCTCCGGCCTACGGGCGATCATCTCGGGCGGCGGGGTCCAAACCGGCCATTCCTTGCCGTACTGGATGTTGGCGCGGCCGGACCAGCGGAATCCGTCCTTGCCGATGCCGACCCCGTAACGGATCGCCTCGCCGCCGGGCTGCACCAGATAGAGCAGCCGTTCCTGCGAGTGAACGACAATGGTACCGGGCTGCTCGCCGGTCGGATCGACGACGATCTGGCGGCGAAACTCCGGCTTGATCTTGAGGTAGGGCACCTCCGGCACGTTGAAGCCACCGTCGGTAAGCGAAGCGTACATCACGTCGGGGCTGGTGATGTTCTTGTCGACGCTGATGCTCGGACGGACGGGCCGGATCGAGCCGGTGGTGACGTCGTCGAGCTGGAGCGACGGCAGATCCAGCGTCTGGCTGCAGCCTGTGACGCCGAGCAGCGCCAACGCGCCGGCGCCGGACAGCACCGTGCGGCGGGAAAGCTGTAGTTCGGTTTCGATTGCGTCGCCATTATGCGGCAGCGACAGACCGTGCGGCAACTCACGCATTTACCCAAACCCTACGCTGTCGGCGGGAAACACGGTCCGGCCGGATAGCAGGCATTTTCACCAATCATGGTTGAAAAAGCGTGAAGGCCAGCCGCCTGGCGTTAACGACGGGCTTTTTCGATTCTTGCCTCTTTACATCTGCGCGAGGCCAAGGATTTATCCTCTTCTTTAAGCTCAAGGAGAAGAAAATGTCCTTCGAAAACTGGGCCGCGTTTGCCGCCGCCTCGGCAGTCCTTCTGGTCATTCCAGGCCCGACCATCCTGCTGGTGGTTTCCTATGCACTCGGCCAAGGCTGGCGCACCGCGCTGCCGATGGCAGTCGGCGTGGCGCTCGGCGACTTCACCGCGATGACACTGTCGATGCTGGGCATCGGCGCGCTGCTGGCGGCGTCGGCCACCGTATTTACGGTGCTGAAGGTGATCGGCGCCGGCTATCTGATCTATCTCGGTATCAAGCTGTTTCGCGCCGGCGGCGCGCTCCGGGCCGAACCGCGCACCGATGCGGTGTCATCGGCGAAAATGGCGGCGCATGCCTGGCTGGTTACTGCGCTCAATCCGAAAAGCATCACCTTCTTCGTCGCCTTCCTGCCGCAGTTCCTCGACCGGCACGCGGATTTCTGGACACAGATGCTGATCTTCGAGACGACCTTCCTGACGCTCGCCTTCGCCAACGCCTTCGGTTATGCGCTGATCGCCGCAAGGGCGCGCAACGTCGTGCGCAATCCAAAGGCGATCCGCATTTTCAACCGCACCGGCGGCACGCTGCTGGTCGGCGCAGGCATCGCCACGGTGGCGATGCGATCGGGCAACTGAGGACACGCTATGGCGGTCAGGGATGCATTCGGCCTGACACTGTCTGGCGCGACGGAGGCCGGGTTTTCGTCCTACAGCCGGGCCGTGCGCGAATTGCAGTGCTTCATCGGCGATCCGGTCGGCTCCATTGACCGGGCAATCGCCGACGATCCCGGCTTCGTCATGGCGCAGGTGTTCAAGGGTTATCTCTTTGGCCTCGCCACCGAGCGTGAGGCGACGGCGGTGGCCAAGGCATGTCACGAGGCGGCGCTGCCGCTTGCCGCGACGACACGCGAGCAGGCGCATGTCGCCGCCCTTGGCCACCTTGCGGAGGGAAGCTGGCACGAGGCCGCCCGCGTGCTGGAGGATATCGCCATCGAGTTTCCGCTCGATGCGCTGGCGCTGCAGACCGGGCACCAGATCGACTTCTTCACCGGCAACGCGCGCATGCTGCGCGACCGCATCGGCCGCGCGCTGCCGTCCTGGCAGAGCGGCATGCCGGGCTATCACGCCATACTCGGCATGCAGGCCTTTGGCCTGGAGGAAATGGGCGATTACGCGCGCGCCGAAAAACTTGGCCGCACGGCGGTCGATCTCGAGCCGCGCGACGGCTGGGCCCAGCATGCGGTGGCCCATGTCATGGAGATGCAGAGCCGGCAAAAGGACGGCATTCTGTGGATGCGCGCCAATCCCGAAGCGTGGACGCGGGAAAGTTTCCTGCAGGTGCACAATTGGTGGCACCTGGCGCTGTTCCACTACGATCTCGGCGAAATCGACGAGGTGCTGGCGCTCTATGACGGGCCGATCTATGGCGAGCGCTCGACGCTGGCGCTCAACATGGTCGATGCCTCGGCGATCCTGTGGCGGCTGCATCTCGGCGGCGTCGATGTCGGCAGCCGCTGGGCGGCGCTCGCCGCCAACTGGTTGCCCAAGGCCAGCGCCGGCCATTATGCCTTCAACGACGCCCACGCAATGATGGCGTTTGTCGGTGCCGGCCTCGACGCGCCGGCCAGCGGCTTGCTCGAGGCGCAGCGCGAGGCGATGCACGGCAAAGACGACAACGCCGGTTTCACCCGGGATGTCGGCCATCCCCTGACGCTCGCCATCAAGGCATTCGGCGAGGGCAATTATGCCGGGACGATACGCCTGATCCGGCCGATCCGGGCGATCGCCCATCGCTTCGGCGGCAGCCACGCCCAACGCGACGTCATCGACCTGACGCTGATCGAGGCGGCATTGCGTTCCGGTGATGGCGCGCTGGCGAGGGCGCTTGCGGCGGAACGCGCGCTGGCACGGCCGGACAGCCCGTTGTCGGCACTGTTTTCACGGCGCGCAATCGCTCTCACGGCGAATTGACCAAGATTAAATCTTGCCTTAAAAACTGCCCCGGCCAGATTTTTTCGAGCGTCGAAAAAATCTTCGCGTGTTGACTGGAGCGTTTTTCCGGCAGCACGATTGCCGGGATATCTTCGCCGCCCGTGTCGCAGGACTGGGCTGGGAAGCAAGAAAGACCGTCGCCGCCAGGCCTGACGGATATGGGAGGAAGCATGTATCTCGGCCTCGATCTCGGCACGTCGGGCGTCAAGGCGCTGCTGATCGATGCAAGGCAGGGCATCGTCGGTTCCGGCCATGCGCCGCTCGATGTGTCGCGCCCGCATCCCGGCTGGTCCGAGCAGAACCCGGCCGACTGGATCCGCGCCTGCGAAGCGGCGATCGCCGAGCTGCGGTCCATGCATGCGAAGGAGCTCGCGGCGGTGAAAGGCATCGGCCTTTCCGGACATATGCATGGCGCCACCCTGCTCGATGCCGCCGACCAGGTGCTGCGCCCCTGCATCCTGTGGAACGACACACGCAGCCACGCCGAGGCGGCTGCACTTGATGCCGACCCGCGCTTTCGCAAGCTGACCGGCAACATCGTCTTTCCCGGCTTCACCGCGCCAAAGCTCGCTTGGGTGAAAAACAACGAACCGGCTGTTTTTGCCAAGGTGGCAAAGGTCCTGTTGCCGAAGGACTTTTTGCGGCTCTGGCTCGCCGGCGACCATATTTCGGAAATGTCGGATTCGGCTGGCACGTCGTGGCTCGACGTCGGCAAACGCGCCTGGTCCTCCGAACTGCTCGCAGCGACGTCGCTGGACGAAAGGCAGATGCCGTCATTGGTCGAAGGCACGGCCAAGGCCGGTGCCTTGCGCGGCGAACTGGCTGCGAAATGGGGCATCCAGACGGGCATCCCGATCGCCGGCGGCGCCGGCGACAACGCGGCCTCGGCCTGCGGCATGGGCACGGTCGGCGCCGGCCAGGCTTTCGTCTCGCTCGGCACATCGGGCGTGCTTTTTGCCGCCAACGCGTCCTATCTGCCCAATCCGGAAAGTGCGGTGCACACATTCTGCCACGCACTGCCCGGCACCTGGCACCAGATGGGCGTCATCCTGTCGGCAACCGATTCACTCAACTGGCTGTCGGCAATTGCGGGAAAAGGCGCCGTCGAGTTGACCGCCGAACTCGGCGATGCGCTGCAGGCGCCGACCGGTGTCTCCTTCCTGCCGTACCTGTCAGGCGAGCGGACGCCTCACAATGATTCCGTCATTCGGGGCGCCTTTACCGGGCTTGCCCACGAGTCCGGCCGCGCGGCGCTGACCCAGGCCGTGCTCGAAGGCGTCGCCTTCGCCTTCCGCGACAGCCTCGAAGCCCTGGCCAAAGCCGGCACGACGCTGACCCGGGTGACGGCGATCGGCGGCGGCTCGCGTTCGCGCTACTGGCTGAAGGCCATCGCCACAGCGCTTGGCCTGCCAGTCGATATTCCAGCCGACGGCGATTTCGGCGCCGCCTTTGGCGCCGCCCGGCTTGGCCTGATCGCGGCGACCGGCGCCGATCCGCGCGCCGTGTGCACGGCGCCGGCGACGGACGCCACGGTCGAGCCGGTCGCCGCCCTCGGCGGTGCCTATGCAGATGCCTATCAGCGCTACCGCCAGCTTTACCCGGCGATCAGGAGCGCCACGGCGTGAGCGGTTTCCCACCCTCGCCGTGGCCTGCCGAGAAGGCCTCACTGTGCCGGCACCTTGTCGAGAAAGCCGGTGACGCTTTTCAGCCGGCCATTTTCGATGACGCCGATATCGGTGCCTTCGATGACGGACTCGACGCCTTCCGGCCCGAGATTCCAGGAGAAACGGATGGTATCGGCGAAGCCGTCCGGCTTGCCTTTCAGCGAGAACCTGAAGCCGGCAAAGCGCTGCTGCACGCCTTCGATCAGCGCAGCGATGCCGTCATGGCCGTCGCCCTGCATGATCGGATCGCGGTAGCCGACGTCCTCGGTGAAGGTCGCCTCGAGCAAGGCTTTCCTGCGTGCGGCGTCGCTCTCGTTCCAGGCGGCGATGTAGTTTTCGGCAACGGTGTTGAGGTCGGTCATGGTCTGTCTCCTTCGTTGGGTGGCTTTGACATGAGCCTTTTCGACCAGCGCCAGCGCGAAACCAATTACGCCTGAGGTAATCAGGCCGAACCATGCGAGAGGAAAAGAACATGAGCAGCGGTTTTTTCGGCGACATCCAACAGATCAAATACGAGGGACCGGATTCGACCAATCCGCTGGCCTACCGGTTCTACAATCCCGACGAGATTGTCGCCGGCAAGCGGCTCGAAGACCATCTGCGCTTTGCCGTCGCCTATTGGCATTCCTTTGCCTGGCCGGGCGGCGATCCGTTCGGCGGCCAGACATTTGACCGGCCGTGGTTTCCGAAGGCCGGCAGCACCGACACGATGGAGTTGGCCAAGCTCAAGGCCGACGTCGCCTTCGAGATGTTTTCGTTGCTGGGCGCGCCTTTTTTCTGCTTCCACGATGCCGACGTGCGGCCGGAGGGCCGGGACTTTTCCGAAAGTGCGGCGCGGCTCGACGAGATCGCCGATTATTTCTCGGAAAAGATGAAGCAGACCGGCGTCAAGCTGTTGTGGGGCACGGCCAACCTGTTCTCCAACCGCCGCTTCATGTCGGGCGCCGCCACCAATCCCGATCCGGACGTCTTTGCCTATTCGGCGGCGACGGTGAAACACTGCATCGACGTCACCAAGCGTCTGAACGGCGAGAATTACGTGCTGTGGGGCGGCCGCGAGGGCTATGAGACGCTGCTCAACACCGACCTTGCCCGCGAGCAGGAACAGGCCGGCCGTTTTCTCAATCTGGTCGTCGATTACAAGCACAGGATCGGCTTCGAAGGCACCATCCTGATCGAGCCGAAGCCTCAGGAGCCAACCAAGCACCAGTATGATTACGACGTCGCCACCGTCTATGGCTTCCTCAAGCGTTTCGGACTGGAGAATGAGGTCAAGCTCAACATCGAGCAGGGCCACGCCATCCTGGCCGGCCATTCGTTCGAGCATGAACTGGCGCTGGCCACTGCGCTGGGAATCTTCGGCTCGATCGACATGAACCGCAACGACTACCAGTCGGGCTGGGACACCGACCAGTTCCCCAACAATGTGCCGGAGATGGCTCTCGCCTACTATCAGGTGCTGCAGGCCGGCGGCTTCAAGACCGGCGGCACCAATTTCGACGCCAAGCTCAGGCGCCAGTCGCTCGATCCGCAGGATCTGCTGATCGGCCATATCGGCGGCATGGATTGCTGCGCTCGCGGCCTCAAGGCGGCAGCGCGCATGGTCGAGGACAAGGCGCTGTCCGCCCCGCTCGCCGAGCGCTATGCCGGCTGGGATTCGGCCGAGGCCAAGGCGATGCTTGCCGGCAAGCGCACGCTGGAGGAAATCGCCGAGCGCGTCGTCAAGGAGAAGATCGAGCCGCAGCCCAGATCCGGTCGCCAGGAACTACTCGAAAACATCGTCAACCGGTACGTCTGAGGCGGACCGATTCGCGGCCGCATTGTTCACCGGCCGGGATAAAGACGACTTTCCGCGGGGCTGAAACCGACAAGGTTTGCCCCGTGCGAAACTTTTGGTCTGCTTGCTGAGCGGGCCTGGCACTTGCCTTAGCCGTGATCGAGGCCTCTCAGGTAGGCGCAGAACATGTCGGCCATGGCGTCGGCGTAGGCTTCGATCTCCGCGGGGGTTCGGGGCAACTCCGAGAACTGCTTCCCCACCGTGCTGAGCGTCGTCATGACCAGGTCGCCGGCCAATTCGCGAGTCGCTTGCGCGGCGTTGGGCAACGCCTCCTGCATGAAGAGCTGGATGGTGCGGTCTCCGGACGCCCTTGCCGCCTGCGACTCAGGCGCGTCGCGGTAAAGCGGTGCGGCGTCGTCGAGCGCCACACGCACCGCGGCCTCGTCACACTCCGAGCGGAGGAAGGCGTGGACCAAGGCGCGCAGCCGGTCAAGCGGCGGTTTCCTGACATCCTCGAGGATGTCGCGCAGCAAATCGGTCGTCTGCCGCCATTCGTCGCTCTGGAGCCGGAACAGGATCGCCGCCTTGTTCGGAAAATACTGATATAGCGATCCGACACTGACACCGGCCTTCTCGGCCACCCGCGCCGTGGTGAAGCGCTGCGCGCCTTCCTTCGCCAAAACCTGAACAGCAGCCTGCAAAATCGCAGCAACGAGCTCTGCCGAGCGGGCCTGCTTGGGCTGTTTTCGCGAGGAAATCCGCGGACTGCGGTGATCGCTCATTGAGAGGCGCGCCAATGCGATTAGTAAATGCGAATGAATAGTCGTATTTTGAATGCCGCACAAGAACGCATTCCATTCTGACTGGAGACCGATATGACCACACTGACGACACCGCCGCTCGCGCCCCTGCTGGACCGCCTGTTCAAGGAAGCCGCTGCGGCAACGAGCCCTGCAGTGGCGGAATTCTCCGCCGAGGAGCGGAGCCGCCTCGTTCGAAGCAAGACCGAATACCTCGATTTCTATGGGCGGCTAAAGGACCTCTGGCTTCCCGTTTCGCGAGAGACCGGCACGCTGCTCTACATGCTGGCACGGGGCAGCAGCGCAAGGACGATCGTTGAATTTGGAACCTCGTTCGGCATCTCGACCCTGCACCTTGCCGCAGCCTTGCGGGACAATGGCGGTGGCCGCCTCATCACCAGTGAGTTCGAGCCATCCAAGGTGGCGCGCGCCAGGAACAATCTGACGGCAGGCGGTCTCATCGACCTGGTGGAAATCCGAGAAGGAGATGCGGTGCAAACATTAAGCGTCGATCTTCCCGAAACCATCGACCTGCTTCTGCTCGACGGCGCCAAAGCGCTCTATCCAGAGATCTTGAGTCTGGTCGAAAGCCGCCTCAGGCCGGGCGCCTTCGTCGTTGCCGACAACGCCGATCTTTGCCCCGAATACCTCGAGCGGGTGCGGTCGACCGGAAGCGGCTACATGTCCACGTCGTTCAGCGAGGATGTCGAGCTGTCGATGCGGCTTGGCTGAAGCACTGCCTGACTACTGGTACGATAGTGCCCAAGATGGGCGGCGGCGGATAAAACTTTGCCCGGCGCCGCCCATCAATCGCCTCGCTCTTGCCTTCAAACAGCCGTCACGAACCTCCTATAGTGTGGTTCGTGGCGGGAACGGAAAGAAGGAGGCGAAACGATATGCAGCACGAACGCGAAATCGACGCCCTGCTCTCATCTGGCGAGGCCGGATCGATCATCGACCGGCTGATGGCGCTGCCGCATCCGAAGCAGGGTGCGCTGAGTGCGAACGAATGGGATCGCACGGTCGCCAGCCGCTTCGAGACCCATCTTGCGAGACAAATGCGCTCGCAGATCGACGGCAACAGCGACCGCCAGGACGCTGCCTGATCTACCTTTGTGTATGCATGCCGTTGTCCCAAAACCGCTACGGACTTTTGGGCGACATGCATTATCCCCGACGCAGCCTGACCGGCGCTTCGCCGAACGCTCTTGAAAACGCTCTGGAAAATGCCGCGGCGGACGAAAACCCCGTTCGCCCGGCAATATCGGCCATGGCCACGCGCGTGTCGACCACCAGCCGGCGCGCGGCGCCGAGGCGCAGCCTGAGATAATAGGCGCCGGGCGTTTCGCCGATCGACTTGCGAAAGATACTTTCCAGCGTTCGTGCCGTCACCCCGGCGCGCTTGGCCACCGCGGCTATGGTCAGCGGCTGGTCGATATGCGCTTCCATCAGCCGGATGGCTTGCGCCAACCTGGGATCGTAGCCGTCGAGACGGCCGAGCGAGACCAGCGGCTGCGCGTCGGTCGCGGCGCGCGCCTGGTCGTAGATGAAGACGCTCGCGACATCGAGCGCCACGGCCATGCCGAGCCGCGTGCGAATCAGATGCAGCATCAGGTCGAAGGTCGGCGAGGCGCCGCCGGAGGTGAACACCGGGCCGTCGATGACGTAGCGGTCGGGGCGCACGTCGACGCCGGGAAAGGCCGACGAGAAATCCTCCATGTCCTCCCAGTGGGTGGTGGCGCTGCGCCCTTCCAGCAAGCCCGCGCGCGCCACCAGCCACGTACCCGCCTCGACGCCGCCGCAGGCGCGTGCCGCGCGCGCCGCCCGGCGCAGTCCGGACAGCAGGGCCGATGTGGCATAGTTCTGCGTGCCGAATCCGGCGACGACGACCAGCATGTCGGCTGTGTCAGCCGCATCGAAGCGGCCGCTGACCGCCACCGGCAGGCCGCATGTGGTAACCGGCGCCTCGCCCGTCACCGAGACCAGCCTGAAATCGAACAGCGTCTCACCGGCAATGCGGTTTGCGGCGCGCAATGGATCGACGGCTGAGGCGACGCACATGATCGATGAGCCGGAGAATACCAGCAGCGTTACCTTGAGCGGCAAACGCTCGGCCTGAAAGATCGTCGGTTTTTCGCTTTTGGTCACACGATCTTCGTAAAACGTAAAACAGTTTCCGGCAAGTCAGGCATTCTTGCCCTGCGTCCTATTGGGAGAGAGTCCGATGCCGTTAGCGATGAACCGTGAGGTCTTCATTACCTGTGCCGTGACCGGGTCAGGCAGTTCGCAGGATCGCAGCCCGCATGTGCCGCGTTCGCCCAAGCAGATCGCCGATTCGGCCATCGAGGCGGCAAAGGCAGGTGCGGCGATCGTCCACTGCCATGTGCGCGATCCCGAAACCGGCAAGCCTAGGCGCGACGTACACCTTTATCGCGAAGTAACGGAGCGCATCCGCGCGGCGGACGTCGATGTGGTTTTGAACCTGACCGCCGGCATGGGCGGCGACATGGTGTTCGGCCCGCCGGAAAACCCGCTGCCGCTGAAC
The DNA here is from genome assembly GCF_040321535.1 of Mesorhizobium sp. M0340. NCBI lineage: Bacteria > Pseudomonadati > Pseudomonadota > Alphaproteobacteria > Hyphomicrobiales > Phyllobacteriaceae > Mesorhizobium > Mesorhizobium sp. M0340. The sequence goes on from NZ_JAMYRR010000004.1 coordinate 96,945, forward strand.
GAAAAAGCCACCGACATGGGCGGTGCCAGCAACCGCATGGAGCACGTCCGCCAGTGCTTGCCGGAAATCTGCACGCTCGACTGCGGCACGATGAATTTCGCCGAGGCCGACTATGTCATGACCAATACGCCCGGCATGCTGCGTGCCATGGGCGGCATGATGACGGCGCTCGGCGTCAAGCCGGAAATCGAGGCTTTCGACACCGGGCATCTGTGGTTCGCCAAGCAATTGGTCGAGGAAGAAGTGCTGAAGCCGGATGCCTTGGTGCAATTATGCATGGGAGTGCCGTGGGGGGCGCCGGACGACCTCAACACCTTCATGGCGATGGTCAACAATGTGCCGGCGACCTGGAACTGGTCGGCTTTTGCCATCGGCCGCAACCAGATGGCCTACGTCGCTGCCGCGGTGCTCGCCGGCGGCAATGTCCGCGTCGGGCTGGAGGACAATCTCTGGCTCGACAAGGGCGTGCTGGCGACCAATGCGCAGCTGGTCGAGCGGGCGGTCAGCATCGTGTCGAATATGGGCGCCAGGGTCATCGGCCCGGACGAAGTCCGCAAGAAGCTCAACCTGACGAAGCGCGCACCGCTTTGAACAGGGAATCGGTTGGGAGGAGCCGCCGATGAAGACCGTGAAATTCACCGCCATGAAGGACGGCGACCGCGAGGATTATGCCTTCCTCACCGAGCACGAGATCGACCACGCGGCAAAGACCGGCGAACGGCTGCTCGACGCGCTCGTCCAGCTTGATGCGGGTCTCTCGGGCTACAAGATCACCCGGCTCGGCCATTCGCTGCAAGCGGCAACGCGAGCCTGGCGCGACGGCGCCGACACCGACTGGATTGCCTGCGCCTTGCTGCACGACATCGGCGACATCTACGCGCCCTATAATCACGACGAGTATGCGGCGTCGATCCTGAAACCCTTCGTTCGCGAGCAATGCACCTGGGTAGTGGAAAAGCACGGCGACTTCCAGCGCCTCTATTACGCCCATCACCTCGGCGGCAATCCGCACGCCCGCGACCGTTTCGCCGGGCACATCTACTTCGACGATTGCGATGAGTTTTGCGAACGCTGGGATCAGTCGAGCTTCGATCCCGACTACGACACATTGCCGATCGATTTCTTCCGGCCCTTCGTGCTCGAAGTGTTCGCGCGCAAGGCCTATGACGCGTCCGTGATCCGTGCCGGCGAACGCGTCGCCCTCACCGACCCCGCAACAGCCACCACAAGAACCGGAGCTTCCGCATGAGCATCATCAACAAGGCGGCCGCCATCGGCGGCGGCGTGATCGGCGCCGGCTGGGTCGCGCGGCTGCTGCTCAACGGCATCGACGTATCGATCTTCGATCCCGACCCCGAGGCATCACGCAAGGTCGGCGAGGTGATGAAGGGAGCGCGACGCGCCTACAAGCAGATGCTGCCCGGCGGCTTGCCGAAAGAGGGCAAGCTCACCTTCGCCAAGACGCTCGCCGAGGCGGTGGCCGATGCCGATTTAATCCAGGAAAGCGTGCCGGAGCGGCTCGACCTGAAGCACCGCGTGCTGGCCGAAATCGACCTTTATGCGCCGGCCAACGCAATTGTCGGCTCCTCCACTTCCGGCATCAAGCCGACCGACATGCAGGTGGCGATGAAGAAGCATCCGGAGCGGCTGGTCGTCGGCCATCCGTTCAACCCCGTCTATCTGCTGCCGCTGGTCGAGATCGTCGGCGGCGAACAGACCTTTCCCGAGGCGATCGAGGTCGCCAAGGAGATGTATGCCTCGATCGGCATGAAGCCGGTGGTAATCCGCAAGGAGATCGAAGCCTTCGTCGGCGACCGCCTGCTCGAAGCGGCATGGCGCGAGGCGCTGTGGCTGGTCAAGGACGGCATCTGCACGGTCGAGGAGCTCGACGACATCATGCGCTATGGCTTCGGCCTGCGCTGGGCGCAGATGGGCATGTTCCAGGTCTATCGCGTCGCCGGCGGCGAGGCCGGCATGCGCCACTTCATGGCGCAGTTCGGCCCGTGCCTGAAATGGCCGTGGACCAAGCTGATGGACGTGCCGGAGTTCAACGACGAGCTGGTCGAGCTGATCGCGACCCAGTCGGACGACCAGGCGCACGGTCTGTCGATCCGCGATCTCGAAAAGATCCGCGACGACAATCTGGTCGCCATCATGGAGGCACTGTCGAAGCAGAACAAAGGCAAAGGCTGGGGTGCCGGCGCCTTGCATAGGGACTACACCAGGCAGTTGGCCAAGCTTGCGGCGAAGAAGCCCAGCGCCTCCAGGGCGGCCGAAAAGGCCAAGGCTGAAAAGCCGAAGAAAAAGAAGAAAGGCTGAGACCATGGATTTTGGTCTTTCGGAGGAGCAGAAGCTCATCGTCGAGACGACGCGGGCCTTCGTCGAGAACGAGCTTTACCCGCATGAGCGCGAGGTTGAACGTACCGGCGTGCTGCGCCGCGAGCTGATCGAGGAGATCAAGGCCAAGGCGATCGAAGCCGGCCTCTATGCCGCCAACATGCCAACGGAAGTCGGCGGCGCCGGGCTCGATACGGTGACCTGGCTACTCTATGAAAAGGAGCTCGGCCGCGCCAACTACGCGCTGCATTGGACTTGCGTTGCGCGGCCTTCGAACATCCTTCTCGCCGGCACGCCGGTGCAGCGCGAGAAGTACCTGTTTCCGTGCATTCGCGGCGAAAAATGGGATTGCCTGGCAATGACAGAGCCGGGCGCCGGCTCCGATTTGCGCGGCATGAAGGCAACCGCCGTGCAAGACGGCGACGACTGGGTGCTGAACGGCACCAAGCATTTCATCAGCCACGCCGACCTCGCCGATTTCGCCATCGTCTTCATGGCCTCGGGGGAGGAAGAATCTTCGCGCGGAAAACGCAAGAAGATCACCGCCTTTTTCGTCGACAAGGGCACTAAGGGCTTTGCCGTGCGCGACGGCTACCGCAACGTGTCGCATCGCGGCTACACCAATGCCATTCTCGAATTCGACGATTGCCGGCTGCCGGCGAGCCAGGTACTCGGCGAGGTCCACAAGGGCTTCGAGGTCGCCAATTCATGGCTCGGCGCAACGCGCCTGCAGGTCGGCGCCACCTGCCTCGGCCGCGCCGAGCGGGCGCTTGGCCACGCCATCGAATACGCCGCGCAGCGCCAGCAATTCGGCCAGCCGATCGGCAAGTTCCAGGGCGTGTCGTTCAAGCTCGCCGACATGGCGACCGAGCTGAAGGCCGCCGACCTGATGGTGTTCGAAGCCGGCTGGAAGTACGATCAGGGCACCGTCACCGACCAGGACATGGCCATGGCCAAACTGAAGGCCACCGAAATGCTCGCCTTTGTCGCCGACGAGGCGATTCAGATCCATGGCGGCATGGGGCTGATGGACGACCTCCCACTGGAACGCATCTGGCGCGACGCCCGCGTCGAGCGCATCTGGGAAGGCACTTCGGAAATCCAGCGCCACATCATCTCGCGCGCGCTGCTGCGCCCGTTCGGGGGCTAGAGCGTGACCCCAAAAAGTGAAATCCGGTCTTTGGAAAAGATCATGCTCAGACGAAAAGATGACAATGCACAGGCTTGAACGTCTTTTGCGGCCGAAATCGATCGCCGTCTTCGGTGGTGCGCAGGCGGCGGCCGTCGTCGCGCAATCGATCAAAATGGGCTTTGCCGGCGAGATCTGGCCGGTGCATCCGAGCAAGGACGAGGTCGCCGGCCGCAGGGCTTATCGCTCGGTGGCGGAATTGCCCAGTGCGCCGGATGCCGCTTTCGTCGGCGTCAACCGGCATTTGACCATCGAAGTGGTCAAGGCGCTGGCGGAGCGCGGCGCTGGCGGTGCGGTCTGCTTCGCCGCCGGCTTTCTCGAAACCGAGGCCTATGACGAAGACGGCGAGCGGCTGCAGGCCGAACTGGTCGCGGCGGCCGGCCAAATGCCGATCATCGGGCCGAACTGCTATGGGCTGATCAATTACGCCGACGGCGCGCTTTTGTGGCCCGACCAGCATGGCGGCATCAGGCTGCCGGAAGGCGGTCGCGGCGTTGCCATCATCACCCAGTCGTCGAACATCGCCATCAACATGACGATGCAGAAACGCGGCCTGCCGATCGCCTTCCTGATGACTGCCGGCAACCAGGCGCAGACCGGGCTTTCCGAAATGGCGCTCGGCCTGATCGAGGACGACCGCGTCACCGCGCTCGGCCTGCATATCGAGGCCTTCGATTCGGTAGCCGGCTTCGAAAGGCTGGCGGCACGGGCACGCGAGCTGAAGAAGCCTGTTATCGCCATGAAGGTCGGCCGCTCCGAGCAGGCGCGGCAGGCGACCGTCTCGCATACCGCGTCGCTGGCCGGCTCGGACGCGGCGTCCGGCGCTTTCCTGAGGCGGCTCGGCATCGCCCGGATCGATTCAATTCCCGCCTTCATCGAGGCGCTCAAGCTACTGCACGTCACCGGCCCCCTGCCCGGCTACCGGCTGTCATCGATGAGCTGCTCGGGCGGCGAGGCGTCGGTCATGGCCGACAGCGCCGAAGGCCGCTGGGTGACGTTTCCGCCACTCACCCCCGAGCACCGCGCGCGGGTCAAATCGACGCTCGGGCCGCTGGTCGCGGTGGCCAACCCGCTCGACTACCACACCTTCATCTGGAACAACGAGCCGGCGATGACCGCCACCTTCACCGCCATGGTGTCTGGCGGCTTCGACCTCAATATGCTGGTGCTCGACTTTCCGCGTCCCGACCGCTGCTCGGACACGGACTGGTGGGCGACGCTGCGCGCCTTCGAATCGGCGCTGAAGACCAACAGCGCGCAGGGCGCGATCGTCTCCTCGCTGCCGGAAAACCTGCCCGAGGAATACACTGCCGGCCTGATGGCGCGGGGCATGGTGCCGCTGTTCGGCATTTCCGAGGCCATCGACGCCGCCCAGGCGGCAGCCTTCATCGGCTGGGCGTGGCGCGAGCCGCAGGCGCAGCCGATCGACACTTCGGCGTCCGGCGCGCCGGCCGGCGACCATGTCACGCCGGACGAGGCCGAGGCGAAGGCGCGGCTCATCGAGGCCGGGCTCCCCGTGCCGAAGGGCGAGCGCGCCGGCAACGCGGTCGAAGCTGTGATCTCCTCGATGGCGCTCGGCTTCCCGGTGGCGCTGAAGGCTCTTGGCGTCATCCACAAGTCCGAGCTCGACGCGGTCCGGCTCAACCTCAGGGATGCCGAATCGGTCAGCACCGCCGCCCATGATCTCGGGCCGCTCGGCACCGGCCTTTATGTCGAGCGCATGGTGCGCGACGGCGTCGCCGAGCTGCTGGTCGGCTTCACCCGCGACCCGATGTTCGGCGCGGTAATGACGCTAGGCACCGGCGGCGTGCTGGTCGAGCTGTTGCGCGACAGCGTCACACTGATGCTGCCGGCGACCCGTGACGACATCGAGGCCGCTTTGCGCGGGTTGAAGCTGTTCCCGCTGCTCGACGGTTATCGCGGTCGGCCGAAGGCCGATGTCGCAGCTGCAATCGATGCGATATCGGGCATTGCCGCTTTCGTGCAGCAAAATGCCGGAGAGATCGAGGAGCTCGACATCAATCCTCTGATCGTCTGCACCGAGGGCAAGGGCGCCTGGATCGCCGACGCGCTGCTGGTGCTGGGAGAGAACAAAAATGTCTGACGTCATCACCACCCGCCGCGAGGGCACGATCCTCGAAGTCATGCTCGACCGGCCCAAAGCCAATGCCATCGACCTGAAGACGTCGCGGCTGATGGGCGAGACGTTCAAGGGGTTTCGCGACAATCCCGACCTGCGCGTCGCCATCGTCAAGACCGCCGGCGACAAGTTTTTCAGCGCCGGCTGGGACCTGAAGGCAGCGGCTGGCGGCGATGCCGTCGACGGCGACTATGGCGTCGGCGGCTTCGGCGGGCTGCAGGAATTGCGCGACCTCAACAAGCCGGTGATCGCCTGCGTCAACGGCATGGCGGTCGGCGGCGGCTTCGAGCTGGCGCTGTCCTGCGACCTCATCTACGCGTCGGACCACTCCTCTTTCGCGCTGCCCGAAATCCGCGCCGGCACGCTGGCCGATGCGGCAACGATCAAGCTGCCGAAGCGCATGCCTTATCACGTCGCCATGGACCTTTTGCTCACCGGCCGCTGGATGGATGTCGCCGAGGCGCACCGCTGGGGCCTGGTCAACGAGGTGCTGCCCAAGGAAAGACTGGAGGACCGCGTCTGGGAGATCGCTCGGCTGCTCGCCAGCGGGCCGCCGCTGGTCTTCGCCGCGATCAAGGAAACGGCCCGGGTCGCAGAATCGCTGACCTTCCAGGATGCCATGAACCGGGTGACGCGCCGGCAACTGCCGACGGTTGACGCGCTCTACGGCTCGGAGGACAATCTCGAGGGCTTTCGTGCCTTTGCCGAAAAGCGCGATCCGGTGTGGAAGGGCAGATAGTGAGTGTCCCTGGAACGACGGCGTTCCGTCCCGCCCCCCTCCGGCCTGCCGGCCAGGCGGATTCGTTACGATCCGTTCCGTTCCCATGACCAACTACAAGAAACTCATCGACGCCGAGACCTGGGCCTTCATCGAGCGGACCAATTCGTATTATCCGCCGGATACGATCGACTACACGATCGCCGAGCAGCGCGCGATCTATGACCGGATGTGCCGCGAATTCTCTGCCGGCTATCCGGATGGCGTGACGGCTGAAACCACCGTCATTGCCACGCAAGCGCACGACGTCCCGATCCGCATTTATCGCAGCGCGGCGCCGAACGCCTCTGCGATGGTGCTCTATGTCCATGGCGGCGGCTACATCCTCGGCGGCCTCGACAGCCACGACGATGTCTGCGCCGAGCTTTGCGCCCGCACCGGCTATGAGGTGGTCTCGGTCGACTACCGGCTGGCGCCGGAACATCTGCACCCGGCCGCCTTCGACGATGTGATGGGCGTCTTCGAATGGGCCACCGCCACTTACGAATGCCCCGTCCTGCTCTGCGGCGACAGCGCCGGCGGCAATCTCGCCTGTGCCGTCAGTCATGCGACGCGTGGCCACGTGACAAAGCCGGTCGGCCAGGTGCTGATCTATCCTGGCCTTGGCGGCGACCGTTCACGCGGTTCCTATGTCACACATGCCGAAGCGCCGATGCTGACGATGCGCGATCTGGAGTTCTATAAAAACATCCGGACGGGCGGAGTGGACGCCACAGGCGACATCACTTTGTCTCCGCTTGCGGACGCCGATTTCGTCTATCTGCCGCCTACCGTCGTGATCACCGCCGAATGCGACCCGCTGTCGTCAGACGGTGAAGCCTATCGCGACCGCGTCGTTGCCGCAGGCGGACGCGCCTGGTGGTTCGAGGAGCCGGGGCTGGTGCACGGCTATCTCAGAGCCAGGCACACGGCCGGCCGCGCCCGCTCGAGCTTTACCAGGATTGTCGATGCCGTGACGGTGCTTGGGAAGGGCGAATGGATCTGGTGAGGGCTGTCCTCCTCGCCGCGAAGGGCGTTTATCGGCCGCCATAGCTCTACTTGCGGCGGCGTCGGCGGCCGGAGACCCGCCTCAACCAAGGTCCCAAATGAAAGGCGCTCATCAGCAGGTACATCGGGACCATGCCGCCCAGCGGCGACGCATCTTGCCCGGTCGAGCACATCATATCCGGCGCTCCGCCGAGAAACGTCAGCAGCGCCATGGTTGCGAAGGTCGGCGCGGCCGCAAAGGACAGCCAATCGGCTGCGCCAAGGCCGGCCGGGCTCGCATCGCCGGTGGATCCGCCCGCATGAATCTCGCTCATGGCCATAGTCCTGCATAGCGAGCGGGATGCGGTCGAATGAACGTGCATCCCGCTCCTCCAATTGTCCTAGCCGCATTTCCGCGACGCCAAACGTTCTATTCGGTGCGGTTCCGGAACGCGGCCTCTCCGGCGTCCGACACCTCGACCCACTTTTTGTCGGGAACGGTTTCGGCGCCGTAATTGTCGTGCCAGTTCCACCACTTGTACGTCGGCGTCTGCGGATAGCCTTCGGGCGAATCCTCCCAAACCTCCTGGCGGCCGAGCGGCGACAGGTCGAGATAGCTCCATACGGTCCCCATCGCCTCGTCGCCGCGGTTGTTGATGAAGTAGGTACGGAACACGCGATCACCATCGCGGATGAACACGTTGTGGCCGTGCCATTCGTCAACGCCGAAATCGGCATCGAAGCTGTCGGTGATGGTGTACCAGGGCATCTTCCAGTCCATCCGCGCCTTCAGCCGCGCAATGTCGGCCTGCGGTGCGCGCGAGGCGTAGGCAAGCGTGGTGTCGCGGGCGTTCAGATGGGCAAGATTGCCGACCTGGTCTGCCCCCAGCGAGCAGCCGCGGCAAGCGTGATCGGGCCAGCCGAATACGCCGGGCTCGAAGAAAGCGCGGTAGACGATCAGCTGACGGCGGCCCTCGAACAGGTCGAGCAGGCTCACCTTTCCGTTGGGGCCCTCGAAAGTATAGGCCTTCTCCACCGCCATCCACGGCATCCGCCGACGCTCGGCGGCCAAGGCGTCGCGAGCCCGGGTCACGGTTTTCTCCTTCACGAGCAACTGCTGGCGCGCGGCCTCCCACGCATCAGGCGAAACGACGGGTGGTGTCTTCATCGCGAGCCGCGTCGTCTGCTCGCCTGTGCCATTCTGATGTGCCGTCATTGTGCATCTCCCTTGCTGGTCTGTTGTCGCACCATTCCCGGCGCGACGTGTTGCTGATTGGTCGTGAGCCAGGATAGGGGCGATAGCGGATTGGCGAGAGTGACAAGTGTGACGCGATTCCGACGGGTCCGCTGATCCCGGCCAAATTCGCCGCCCGCGACGCCTCTGCTCATTCCTACCCGGACTGCTGGATGGGCCGTGCGCCGGCCAGGTAGCGATCATTGTCAAACGGTTCGGCCTGGTTGCTTTCCGGGCTCCACAGCTGCCGGTGGGTTCGTGTGAGATCGCCGAGATAGACATGCAGCGCACCGGATCGCGCGCTGCCCGTATTCGCAACCGCATGCACGGTATTTGACGCCATGTGCACGACGGCAGGCGCTGCGATGTCCTGCCTTTCGGGAACATCGAGTTCGCTGCCGGCAACGGGATAGATGAAGTTCGTCTCGCTGCCCTTGTAGATGCCGATCAAGGCATCCATCAGGTGGTTGTGGGGCGGGTACTGCAGGCCGGGCGACAGCGTGATGTGATAGATCGTCAGGTTCGGGCTGGCATGCAAAAGAACCTCGTCGTCGTCTTCTTCGTGGGCGAGTGTTCCCGATGCGTGAAAACGGTTGGTGTAGTCGCCCAGGACCGTCCTTACCGCTTCGAGGGGATCTGGCCCCTTCGCGGCATTGACGATATCATCGGCAACAGCGTAGAGAGGCGAGTTGGCGGGTAAAGGCATATCAGTTATCCTCCCTGAGATGCTCAGAGTTTCAACCTGAGGCGCTCACGCTAGCGAATGCCGATGCCAGCGTCAACCGGACAGCCAAACGGACAAAATATGAAAACGACGAAGTTGACCGCCGAACCGGCAAGGCCGGCCACGGTCGAGGCGACAGCACTGTCAGCCGCCGACGTCCTTCGCAGGGAACAGGCATATGAGCAGCTGAGGAACGACATCATTGCCTGCGTGCTGCGCCCCGGCGAAGCGCTGACCGAAAAACAGATCGGCGATCGATACCAGATCAAAAAGGCGACCATCCGCGCGGCGTTGGCCCGTCTGATGCAGGAAGGTCTGGTCAGGAGCGAGCCGCGCCGCGGCTACGTCGTTGCAACGCTCAGCCTGCGGGACGTCAACGAGATCTTCGATGTCCGCAGCTTGATCGAACCGGAAGTGTTCAGGGTGGCGGCATCGAACATTACCGAGCGCGGGCTGGAGGACATCGGGCTGGCAGCGAAAAAAGTGCTGAAGCCGGAGACGTTGCGTAGTCACGTTGCATTCCTGGCGGCTGATCGTGCGTTTCGTCTGGTCCTTGCGGAGCTCTCGGGAAATTTACGACTGGCGCATCTAGTGGACCAGATACTCGACCAGTCGGCGCGGGTTCTCCACCTTGGGTTCAAGTCCCGCGACTTCACCCAGTTGATCATCGCGCAGCAAAAGGAACTGGTTCTTGCCTGCGAGGCAGGCGACGTTTCCGGCATCGTCAAACTTGCCCGTTCGCAGTGCCTGTTTCTCAAGAAGCAGGTGCTCGAGGCTTTGCTTGCCGGTTCCAAGCTTCAGGACGTCAATTTGCAGCCCTTCGCCTAGAGCGGTTCTCCTGGAACCGGTAAGCGGCTCTAACTACCTGTTTTGCCGCATTTATGCGGGCGCCGAATGATTCCATTTGGCTGCAAAATGCTCCAAGGGAAGTTGGCCGTTCGGTGCGACCGCCACCTTGGCGCAACGGCGCCGGCGGGGCTTGTTCACCCCACCGAGGAAGATGCCGCCGAGCGACCAGAATGCCTGGCCGCCAAGCGACTGCTCCGGCTCCTGCTCGACAATGATGGCCTTCTTGCCGGCCGCAGTCAGTTCGGCCGCCGCGACAAGGCCGGCAGGACGGCGCCGACAATGATCACATCCGCATCGTCGGGCATCTATTTGGCCATGATCTCGTCCAAAAACCGGCCTGTTGCAGGATCACGGCCGGCCTAGACTGCCTCCCAGCCTTCCTTCTCGCCGGCGCGGAAGATGGCATCGATGACCTTCTGGTTGAGCACCGATTCTTCCAGGGTGAAGACACGATCCTTGCCGCCCTGTGCCGCCCGCGCGAAGGCCTCGACTTCCAGCCGGTACTGTTGCGTGCCGGGAAAGCGGAAGACCTGCGCCTCGCTGTGGTTCTGGTTGTGCAGTTCGACGCGGTGATGGTCGTAGAGTCCGGCGTTGAACGGTGAGAACACCTCGATGAAGCCCTTCTCGCCGTGGAAGACCATCACCTGGCGTGCCGCCATCTGTGTCGACAGGTAAAACGACAACTCGAAGTCGCCGAAATCGGCGCGGATCGAGGAATAGATGTCGGTGCCGAATGTCTTGTCGCGCTCGATCGTCGCCTGGACGCGCAGCGGCTCCTTGCCGGTCGAAAAGCGCGTCGATACCGTCGGATAGACGCCGATGTCGGGTAGCGCGCCGCCGCCGAGATCGAGCTTGTTGCGCATGTTGTTGGGGTCGACATTGTAGTAGGAGAACGCGCCCTGGACATGGCGCAGCCGGCCGATGGCGCCGTTGGCGATCAGCTCGCGCACCTTGATCCATTGCGGGTGGTAGACGACCATGAAGGCTTCGCAGACCAGCACCTTCCTGGCATCGCGCAGCTTGATCAGTGGCGGAATGTCCTTGGCGTCGAGCGCCAGTGGCTTTTCGACCAGAACATGCTTACCGGCCTCGATCGCCTTGGCTGTCCATTCGACATGCTGCGAGGTCGGCAGCGGAATGTAGACGCCGTCGATGTCGCTGGAGGCGAGCAGTTCCTCATAGGAGCCGAAAGCGTGGCGCGCGCCGAAGCGTTCGCCCAGCGCCCGAGCTTTCGACAGATCGCGGCTGGCGATCGCCGACAGCACGCCGTTCTCCGCCTCGACGATTGCCGGCAAAAGCTGCTCGCGGCCGATTTTGGCCGTCGACAAAACACCCCATCGGAACATCAGATTTCTCCTCTCGATTGCAGGCCTGGAGGTTTGCCTGAAATCGGCGGAAAAGCCAATGCGGGAGCGTAGTTCCTCGCCCCACCGGGGCGAGGAACCCAGGTCCTGCAGCGACGGTGAAATCGCAGGAAGAACCGCTCAACCCCTTCTACCCGTCAGCGTCATGTCGAATTCGACGACGTTGGAATAAATCGGCGTGCCGACATCCATGCCATAGCGCGACCGCAACACCTTGCCTGTGACGTGGAACTTTATCGTGCCCGCCTTGAGGCCGCCGAGCTCGGCCGTGAACTTTTCCTGAAAGGTCTTGCCGCGCGCCGTCAGCTGGCCGGTGACAAGGGCCGACGTGTCGCCGGTGCGTTTGACGCTGGTCGAACGGAACTGGATCTCCGGATTGTCGGTCGCGTCGAAAACCGCGTCCGAGCGGAGAAGGGCATCGATGCGGCTTTGGCCGGTACCGACGCTTTCGGGGAAGATGGTGAAATTGACCTGGGACCGGCCGACATCGCTGTTGTCGATAAGGATATTGCCCTTGAAGCGGGAGAAGGCACCGTCGAGCCCGCCGCCGCCGAGCTTGGCGATGGAGAAGTGGATGCTGGAACTCCCTGGGCTGATCGTGTAGCTGCCGGCCGCCTCGCCAAGGGCAACGGCGGCGAAAACAGGCATGGCAAAACAAGCGGCGGCTGCCGCAAATCCGAAGATGCGCGCGTACATGGAAATGGTCCTCTTGGCAGGCAACGCTTTCTAGCGTCCTCGCCCCATGAACGAATGAGCCGCCCGCTCTATTCCGTCTCGCGATGTGACGAAGCCGTGATCATGCGCGTCAGCACGGTATCCCTCAGCCAGAAATGATGACGCAGCGCAGCAGCGAGATGCAAAGCGACAAGTCCGATGCCGGCATAAGCGAGATACCAGTGCGTCGCTGCCCAGAAGCTTTCTGCCATGTCCGATTCACCAAGCGGCAGATTGGGCATGACGAACAGATTGAACGGCACGCTCGGGATCTCCAGCACCGAGACCGAGACCAGCGCCCAGCCGGACAGCGGCAGAGCGAGCTGAAAAGCATAAAGCGCAAGATGGACAAGCGGCGCCATGCGGCGCTCGAAAGGGCCGACTGAGCGCGGCAGCGGCGGGGCCGGTCTGCCAAGGCGCCAGGCGATGCGCAGGATGACCAGCCCAAGCAGCAGGAAACCGAAGGATTTATGCAGCTGAATCAGCTCGAAGGCGGTGCGCTGGCTGGACAGCCGCACCATGACGAAGCCGAGCACGAACTGGCCGATAAAGAGCGCCGCGATCAGCCAGTGAAGGATGATCGCTGTCCAGCCGTAGCCGGTCGGCTGGTGCTTGGGCAGTGCTGACATGGTCTGTGAACGAATGCCAGGTCGGCTTTCTTCCATCCCGGAAAGGCGGTTTCCACTTATGTTTGGAGACGACCAATTGCCGGTGCCAAGGGCCGTAAGACGAGCATTCACGCCGAAATAGATTGCCCTCCGCAGTTCCGACGGTGCCCCTATGTACTCACTTTGAAGAAATCGACAAAGGCCCTGAGCGCCGGCCGCATCTGGCGTCGGCTCGGATAATAGACGAAGAATCCATCGAAGGGCGGGCACCAGTCCTCCAGCACGCGAACGAGCTTGCCGGCGGCGAGCGGGTCGCGGACATAGTCCTCGAACACGAAGGCGAGCCCGGCGCCGTCAACCGCAGCATTGGCAATCAGATGGTCCTCGTCGAGGATCAATGGCCCTTGCACCGGGATTTCGATCTCCTCGCCGTTTTTCTCGAATTCCCAGCGATAGATGATGCCGCTGGAGAAGCGGAAGCGGATGCAGCGGTGAGCGGCGAGATCGCGCGGATGCTGCGGCCTGGGCCTGGTCTCGAAGTAAGATGGCGTGCCGACCACCGCGCCGCGAAGGTTCGGCCCGATGCGCACTGCGATCATGTCGCGCTGCAGGCTCTCGCCCAGCCGCACACCGGCATCGAAGCCGCCCTCGACCACATCGGTGAAGCGGTCATCGATGACGATCTCCAGCACGATGTCGGGATAGGCAGCCGCAAAGGCGCCGAGCCTTGGCGTCAGCGCCAGGTGGGCGGCGGTGCGCGGCACGGTCAGCCTGAGATTGCCCGCCGGCCGGTCGCGCGCCTCGATCGCCGATTCCAGCGCCAGGTCGATTTCCGACAGCGCCGGCCTGAGGCGCTCGAGCAGCTGCGCGCCCTCCTCGGTCGGAGCAACGCTGCGCGTGCTGCGCGCCAGAAGGCGCACGCCGAGGCGCGCTTCCAGGCTGGACACCGCGTGGCTGACCGCCGACGGCGCGATTGCCAGCTCCTTGGCGGCGCCGCGAAAACTGCCGCATTGGGCGACCGTTGCCAGCACGGCAAGCTGTGAAAGATGTGTTCGCTTCATTGATCTATTTTTGGGAACAGCCCGTGCAAATAAGAGGCGATTATCGAACGCTGCGCAAGACGGTATCTCTGTGGCATCACAACCATCACAACAAGGAGACACCTGATGCAAACCCGCAAGCTCGGCAATGAACTCGACGTCTACCCAGTCGGCCTCGGCTGCATGGGGATGAGCTTTGCCTATGGTGGCCAGCCGGAGGCGGAGGCGATTGCCACGCTGCGCCACGCCGTCGAGATCGGGGTCAATTTCTTCGACACCGCCGAGGTCTATGGCCCCTACGAGAACGAGATCCTGGTCGGCAAGGCGCTGAAGCCGGTGCGCGATCGTGTGACGATCGCGACCAAATTCGGCTTCAAGATCCTCGAAGAAGGCAGCGGCACCGAACGCATGGCCGGCGTCGACAGCCGCCCGGAGCATGTCAAGGCGGTGGCCGAAGCGTCGTTGAAGCGGCTGGATACCGAGATCATCGATCTCTACTACCAGCACCGCGTCGACCCCAGCGTGCCGATCGAGGATACGGTCGGCACCATGGCCGAGCTGGTACGCGAGGGCAAGGTGCGGGCGCTCGGCCTGTCGGAGGCGAGTGCGGCGACCATCCGCCGGGCGCATGCCGTGCATCCGATCGCCGCGGTGCAGAGCGAATATTCGTTGTGGAGCCGCGATCCGGAGGAGGAGGTGTTTGCCGTCTGCCGCGAGCTCGGCATCGGCTTTGTCCCCTATAGCCCGCTCGGCCGGGGCCTGCTCACCGCCACGATCGCCAGGCCCGATGTTCTCGGCGCCGACGACTGGCGCCGGGGGTTGCCGCGCTTCCAGGCCGACGCCATGGCGGCCAATGCGGCGGTCGTCGCCGTGCTGGAAAATATGGCCGCCGAGAAGGACGTGGCGCCGGCGCAGCTGGCGCTCGCCTGGGTGCTGCATCAGGGCGACTTCATCGTGCCGATCCCCGGCGCGCGAAAAATCCGCCATCTGGAGCAGAACACGGCGGCGGCTGATATCGTGCTGACCGCGGCCGAGGTAGCAGCCATCGGCGATGCGCTGTCGCCGGACAAGGTTGTCGGCAAGCGCTACACCGAGGAGCTGCTGGCCCTGGTCGACGGGTGAACTGCAATCGACAGCGCAATCGAAACGGGGCGTTTCGGCACCCCGTTTCGAATGCTGCAGCGGTGCAAAATAATTGCGAGAAATTGGCGCGACCTCCGTCCTACCGGACATCTCCGCCTCAAGGAGGAGATTGGACGTCACCTCGGCTTTCGCCAATCACCGGCGGCGCCGGAAGGGCGGGCAGGGCGCTGGAACTGCCAATCTCCCCTCTTGCGGGAGATGCCCGGCAGGGCAGGTGCCTCGCGCCGACATTCTACCAAGGCACGACAGTAATCTCCGGCCAGCACTCCTGTGCCCGCCTGCCCTTCATCTCATGGGTCCGCTGATTATCCAGCACCCTATTCGGCGTGATGCGGAACGAAAAGATGTCGTCGAGCCCGAACGGCGCCACCAGATCGAGGCGCCCCTCGGCATCGAAGCGGACGCCGACGGCATGCGTCTTCGACGCAAAATAGCTGACCAATTCGCTAGCGCTCATATAACGCGGGCATTCCTGCCCGAACTTGCTCGGATACCACAGATGCACCCGCGCCTGATTGCGCACCTCGACCGGCAGCTTAAGCCCTTCGAAATGCCCCGCTGCACAACGAATGACCAAATCCTCGGCCTCGTAGGACAGATCGCTCTCATCGAAATAGAACAGGTCGACATCTTTGATGCCGTACCCCGAGGGCTTTCCGGTCAGATGATTCCAGACGCTGTTGTAGAGCGCGCCGGAGACGACCAGCCAGTCGGGCAGGCCTAGCACCCGTACCCGCGACAGCGTCTCACTGACCAGCGGATCGGCTGAGACGATATCGAGAAAGACTGCACGCTGTTCCTCGAAGGGCAGCCCTGAATAGCGCAAATGGTCCATCGCCCTTTGGACGGCGATTCGCCAGGCGCTCGCAACCCCTCAGCCGCGCAGCACGCCGCCGGTCTGCTTGTGCACATTCTCGACGATGCGCTTGGCCAGCGCCTCGAAATCCTCATCGGTCAGCGTCTTTTCGACCGGCTGGATCGACACCTCGATGGCAATCGATTTCTTCGCCGCGCCGAGGGCTGCACCCTCGAAAACATCGAACACCGAGACGCCGGAAATCAGCTTCCTGTCGGCGGCTAGGGCGGCGCGAACGAGTGTGCCGGCTTCGACCGCCTTGTCGACGACGAAGGCGAAGTCGCGCTTGACCGCCTGGAAGGCGGACAGATCGAGCCTTGGCTTTGTCCGCGTCGGCTTGGCCTTAGGCTCGGGCACCGCATCAATGAATACTTCGAAGCCGCAGAGCGGGCCGGAGACGTCAAGCCCTTCCAGCGTCTTCGGGTGGAATTCGCCGAATGTGCCGAGCACGACCTTCGGCCCGAGCTTGATCGTGCCGGAGCGGCCGGGATGATACCAGGCCGGGCCGCCGGCCTCGATCTGCAGCCGCTCGACCGGCGCGCCGCAGGCTTCGAGTGCTGCGATCGCATCGGCCTTGGCATCGAAGACGCCGACGGCGCCGGCGTTGCCGGCCCAATGGCGGCCGGAGCCCTCGAGCTTGGCCGTGCCGCGCCGCACACCGGCGGCAATGCGCCGCTGCTGGTCGGCGCCGTCGCCCTCATAAGTGCCAGACACTTCGAACAGCGCGACATCGCCGATGCCCTTGTCGGCATTGCGCTGCGCTGCCGCGATCAGCCCCGGGAGCAGCGACGGCCGCATATCCGACATATCGGCGGCGATGGGGTTGGCAAGCTTTAGCGCCTGCTGGCCGCCGCCGAACAATTCGGCGTGTTTTGCCGGAATGAACGACCAGGTGACGGCCTCCATCATGCCGCGCACGGCAAGCGCCCGCTTGGCGGCGCGGGTGCGGATCTGCAGCACAGTCAGGATCTTGGCGTTGACCGCATCGTGCGAACCGAGCGGCTGCGGCGCGATATTGTCGACGCCGTGGATGCGCATGACCTCCTCGACCAGGTCGGCCTTGCCGTCGACATCCGGCCGCCAGGACGGGACCGCTACATTGACGACATCGCCCGTGCGCTCCGGCTTGAAGCCGAGGCGGGCAAGAATGTCGAGGCTCGTCGAGCGCGGCACTTCGATGCCGGTCAGCCGCTTCACTTCCGACAAAGGGAACGAGACGATCTTCGGCCGATGGCCGGCATAGCCGACGACCTCGGTTTGCGCCGGCGTGCCGCCGCAGAAATCGAGCACCAGCTTCGTTGCCAACTCCACGCCGGGAACCATCATTTCCGGGTCGACGCCACGCTCGAAGCGGTAGCGTGCATCGCTGATGATGCCGAGCGTGCGGCCGGTGCGGGCGGTGGCGATCGGGTCCCAAAGCGCCGACTCGATCAGCACATCGGTGGTGTTCTCGTCACACCCGGAATGCTCGCCGCCCATGATGCCGGCGATCGATTCGATGCCGTCCTGGTCTGCGATCACGCACATCTCAGGCGTCAGCGTGTATTCGCGGCCGTCGAGCGCCAGCACCTTTTCGCCGTCACGCGCCCGGCGCACGGTGAGATTGCCGGTGACCTTCCCAGCGTCAAAAACATGCAGCGGCCGACCGCGGTCGAAGGTGACATAATTGGTGATATCGACGAGCGCGCTGATCGGCCTCAAGCCGATGGCGAGAAGCCTTTGCTGCAGCCATTTCGGCGACGGTCCGTTCTTGACGCCGCGCACCAGGCGCAGGGCAAAGCCGGGACAGAGCTCCGGCGCTTCGATCGTCACCTTTATCGGCGTCGCGCCTTTGCCGGGGATCGGCTCTATCGGCGCGCTCTTCAGCGTGCCAAGCCCACTCGCCGCCAAATCCCGGGCGATGCCATGGACACTGGTGGCGTCCGGCCGGTTCGGCGTCAGATTGATCTCGATCAGCGGATCGTCGAGATGGGCATAGGCGGCGAAACTGGTGCCGACCGGCGCATCGGCCGGCAGGTCGATGATGCCGTCATGCTCTTCGGATAATTCGAGCTCACGTTCGGAGCACATCATGCCGTGGCTTTCAACGCCACGGATCTTGCTGACGGTCAGCGTCACGTCGATGCCGGGGATATAGGTGCCCGGTGCCGCAAAGGCGCCGATCAGGCCGGCGCGGGCGTTCGGCGCTCCACACACGACCTGCACCGGCGGCTTGCCGTCGCCTGTGTCGACGGTCAGCACGCGAAGCCGGTCGGCATCTGGGTGCTGCACCGCCGTCACCACCTTGGCGATGACGAAGGGGGCTAGGCTCGCCCGGTCGTCGACATGCTCGACCTCAAGGCCGATAGAGGTGAGACGCTCGACGATTTCCGCCAGCGAGGCGTCGGTCTCGAGATGATCCTTGAGCCAGGAGAGGGTGAGTTTCATGACTGTGTTCCGTCTGGTCTTTGCCGGCTGACTGGTCTTTCCAGGCTGACTGGTCTGGGCACATCGCACTTGAAGCTATGCGGCGGCGCGTCGGACATGTGCAGGAAGGCCAGCTGTCCGCGGATTTGCTGCAGCCCGCTCGTCACGCGCTCAAGCCCCCGAACAGCGTTGGCATGTCGAGCGGCCTAAAACCGTAATGCGAAAGCCAGCGGACATCGGCGTCGAAGAAGGCGCGCAGATCCGGCATGCCGTATTTCAGCATGGCGATGCGGTCGATGCCCATGCCCCAGGCGAAGCCCTGATATTCGTCAGGATCGAGGCCACCGTAACGGAGCACATTGGGGTGCACCATGCCGCAGCCGAGGATCTCCATCCAGTCGGAGCCTTCGCCGAAACGCACCTCGCCCGGCCGCGAACGATCGCACTGGATATCGACCTCGAGGCTGGGCTCGGTGAACGGGAAGAAGGACGGCCGGAAGCGCATCTTCACGCTCGGCACCTCGAAGAAGGCCTTGCAGAACTCCTCTAGCACCCACTTCATATTGGCGACATTGGCCGATTTGTCGATCACCAGCCCCTCGACCTGATGGAACATCGGCGAGTGGGTGGCATCGGAATCCTGCCGATAAGTCTTGCCAGGAATGACGATGCGGATCGGCGGCTTCTGCATCTCCATGGTGCGTATCTGCACCGGCGAGGTGTGGGTGCGCAAAAGCTTGCGTTCGCCCTGCGCGTCCGGCTGGAAAAAGAAGGTGTCGTGCATCTCGCGCGCCGGGTGGCCTTCCGGGAAGTTCAGCGAGGTGAAATTATAATAGTCGGTCTCGATGTCGGGGCCTTCGGCGATGGCAAAGCCGAGATCGCCGAAGATCGCCGCGATCTCGTCGATGACCTGGCTGATCGGATGGATGCGGCCGCGCTCGGCCGGCGATTGCCTGACCGGCAGCGTCACATCAACCTTCTCGGCGGCGAGACGGGCCGTAATCGCCGCGTCCTTCAGCTCGGCGCGGCGAACAGAAAGCGCCTCGGTGACGCGGTTCTTGAGGCCGTTGATCGCCGGGCCTTTGACCTGGCGCTCCTCGGCGCTCATCGAGCCGAGCGTCTTCAGCATCTCGGAAACCGAGCCCTTCTTGCCGAGGGCCGAGACACGCACCGCCTCGATCGCCTGCTCGTCGGCGGCCGAGGCAATCTCGGCCATCAGGGAATGTTCGAGAGTTTCCATGTCACTCATGTTCCAGATCCGATTGGAAGCAAAGAAAAACCCGCGCCAGCCCTGCCAGCGCGGGTTTCCCAAATCAAGTGTCGAATAGCTTGGGAAGCGCTGGTCTTAAGCGACAGCGCTTTCAAAAGCATTCGGCGTGGTGTTCTTGAGATATTCGAGCGCGACCTTGGCCTTGGCCACGAGTGCGGCGAAGGCCTGCGGCTCGTGGATGGCCATATCCGACAGGATCTTGCGGTCGATCTCGATGCCAGCCTTGTTGAGACCGTCGATGAAGCGGCCGTAGGTCAGGCCATGCTCATGCGTCGCCGCATTGATGCGCTGGATCCACAGCGCGCGGAACGAACGCTTGCGATTCTTGCGGTCGCGATAGGCATACTGTAGCGACTTTTCCACCGCCTGCTTGGCGATCCGGATGGTGTTCTTGCGACGGCCGTAAAAACCCTTGGCGGCTTTCAGGACCTTCTTGTGCTTGGCGTGCGAGGTGACGCCTCTCTTTACGCGTGCCATGTCATGATCTCCTTAAACGTTGTCCAGGCCGAATGCTCTAAAGGCCGTTCGGCAGAAAATTCTTGATGACCTTCTTGCCGTCCGGTTCAGCCAGAACCATCGTGCCGCGGGCATTTCGAATGAACTTGTTGGAACGCTTGATCATGCCGTGACGCTTGCCGGCCGCAGCCGACAGAACTTTACCCGTACCTGTGATCTTGAACCGCTTCTTGGCGGCCGACTTGGTCTTCATCTTGGGCATTTTGCTACTCCGTTTATATGCGCACCAATGCGCTTTTTGTTCGCTTCAGGCCGACCAAAGCCCGAAAAGCAAATGAAACCGCCACGGCATGCCCTGCCGGGCGGTTTTTTGGGAACGGCGGTCCTATACGTCAAAGCGGGCCGGCGCGCAACACCCCGTACCGAGCAACACTGTACTCAGCAATACTGCACTCAGGGGAAACGGAACAGCACCGGCAATATGCCGGACTGCTGGGCGCCGTCGATCAGTTCGAAAGCCGGCAAGGCAATCAGGAAGACCAGACCGTCCAGCAGCGTGGTTCGCAGCAGGCGCGGCTTGAAGCCGCCGGTGTCGCCTTCCTGATACAGCGACAGCTTCGGAAAAAAGCGCGGCACTTTCGCCAGGTAGGCCTGGTATGGCGCGCCGAGAACCTCCTTGAGGAATTTCTCCTCGCGCAGGATAACGATGTAAAAGGCACCCGCGCAAAGCGCTGCAAAGCCGATCATGGCGGTGATGGAGCCGATCTGTGCGCCGACACCGGCGGCAGCTAAAGTAGAGAAGACATAGAGCGGGTTGCGGGTGATCGAATAGGGGCCGCCGGTCACCACTTCGGAGGATTTGCGACCGCCGATATAGAGCGTCGACCACAAGCGTCCGACGATGCCGAGAAAGATCAGCACGACGCCAACCATTTCGATCGTTTCATGCACAGGCGTATCGGGCGGAAAAACCGACTGCCCGAACAAAAGCATCGCGAACAGGACGACGACGACGACGGCAAGCACCATCCTGCGCGTGTGCTGGTAGCTGCCCAGCCCATATTTGGCTTCCGAATGCTTGACGTCATTGACCATGTCGGGAATCCGATCGTCGAGGGAACCAGAGCGTCTTTGCTCTCGCCGGCGATCGCAGCGTCTGGCCAAGAAAACAGGCGCCCCGCCGATCGCCGGGACGCCTTGCAACATGATTCAGGCGGATTTTATGCACGTCGCCCAAAAGTGCGCAGCGGTTTTGCGACAACGACATGCACAAAACAGAACTAAAGCGCAACGCGCTTTAGCGGGGCGCCAGCACCATCATCATCTGGCGGCCTTCGAGCTTCGGTTCGGCTTCGACCTTGGCGATGGGCGCCACTTCCTCGCGAACCTTGTTCAGAAGCTGCATGCCGAGTTCCATATGCGCCATCTCGCGACCGCGGAAGCGCAATGTCAGCTTGACCTTGTCGCCTTCCTCGAAAAAGCGCCGGACAGCCTTCATCTTGGTCTCGTAGTCGTGGCTGTCGATGTTCGGGCGCATCTTGATCTCCTTGATCTCGATGACCTTCTGGTTCTTGCGCGCCTCGGCCGCCTTCTTCTGGTTGGCGTATTTCAGCTTGCCGAGATCGAGGATCTTTACGACGGGCGGCACTGCATTGGGCGATATCTCGACCAGGTCGAGCCCAGCCTCTTCGGCGAGCAGCAATGCGTCGTTGATGGAGACATCGCCGCGGTTCTGGCCTTCGGCGTCGATTAGCTGGACCCGGGGAACCCGGATGTCACGGTTGGAGCGCGGGCCTTCCTTGGTGGGCGCCGCTGCTTTGAAAGGTCTGCGAATGGTCGTGGTCTCCTTGAGCCGTTTCGTTAAGGGGTTCTTCAATTCAGAATTGCGAACGCGCAATGTGGTGAGCGCGCGGTCGGAGTCAATAGCACAGCATTCTCAGGAAATCACCTGCCCGATGAATGCTCCTCTGCACCAAGCGAAGAAAGTAGCAGAGCACTTTTCGTTGAACCCCCGCTTGTGCCAAAAGACCGGCGTGAGGGAATACACGATGAGCACCACCCCGATCTTCCTGGACCTCGACGGGACGAGCATCGCCGTCAGGCATGCGGCAGGTGCCGAGCCCGGCATCGTCTGGCTTGGCGGCTACAAGTCCGACATGCTGGGCACCAAGGCTGAAACGTTGTCGGAATGGACGCGCAAAGAAGGCCGCGCCTTCCTGCGGCACGATTATTCCGGCCACGGCGAATCGAGTGGTGCCTTTGCCGACGGCACCATCTCGAAATGGCTGGGCGAGAGCCTGGCGGTTTTCCGCCGTTTCACCCGGGGCAGGCAAATCCTGGTCGGTTCGTCGATGGGCGCCTGGATCGCGCTGCGCATGATGCAGGAGTTGCGCAAGGCGGGCGAGAACAGCGTCGCCGGCCTTGTGCTGCTGGCGCCGGCGCCCGATTTCACGTTCGAACTGGTGGAGCCGGTGCTGACCGGGGCGCAGAAGCGCGACCTCAGGAAAAAGGGCTTTTTCGAAGAGCCGTCGGACTATTCCGCCGAACCGTACATCTACACGCGCGCACTAATCGAGGACGGCCGCAACAACCGGGTGATGACCGGGCCGATCGACACGCACTGTCCGGTCCACATCCTGCAAGGCCTGGCCGATCCCGACGTGCCATCGAGCCATGCGTTGAAGCTGGTCAGCCTGCTGCCGGCCGACGACGTCACGCTGTCGCTCATCCCGGACGGCGACCACCGCCTGTCGCGGCCACAGGATCTCGACATGCTGGTGCGGACGGTGGACGCTATGGTGCGGCAGGCGGGATAGAGGCATGCGCATTTCCATTCCGGTGTCCGCCTTCGTCGCGGCGATCGTCGGCTTCGGCGGTACGCTGGCCATCGTCATTGCCGCCGCCAAGGCGGTCGGCGCAACGCAGGTCGAGACCGCAAGCTGGGTGACGGCGCTTTGCCTGGCGATGGCGATCGAGAGCCTGTGGCTGTCCTGGCGCACAAAAATGCCGGTCATCACCGCGTGGTCGACGCCAGGCGTGGCGCTGATCGCCGCGTCGACCGGCTTTTCAATGGGTGAGGCGGTTGGCGCCTTCGTCGTCACCGCGGTCCTGCTGATCACCACAGGCCTGTTCGGGCCCTTGACCAAGCTGATCGCCAGAATACCGGCGTCCGTCGCATCCGGAATGCTGGCCGGCATCGTCGTCACCTTCGCCATCAATGCGGTCAAGACCGTTCCCGTCGACCCTTGGCTGATCCTGCCGCTGGTTGCGGCGTTCTTCGTCATCCGCCTGTTCAACCCGGCACTGTCGGTGCTGCTGGTGCTGATCGGCGGCGGTCTCGCCGCCTTCCTCACCGGCCGGGTCGGCGGTCTGCCGGCACCGGAACTCTCGAGCTTGACGCTGGTGATGCCGCAGTTCACCGCCACTGCAATCATCGGCCTCGCCTTGCCGCTCTACCTCGTCACCATGGCCTCGCAGAACCTGTCCGGCCTCGCCGTGCTGAGGGCAGCCGGCTATCATCCCGAACCCGGGCCGCTGATCGGCGTCACGGGCCTGTTTTCGCTGCTGACGGCGCCGTTCGGCGCCTCGACCACCAATCTGGCGGCAATCTCGGCGGCGATCTGCACCGGGCCCGACGTGCATCCCGATCCGGCCGAGCGCTGGAAGACCGGGCCGTTCTATGCGTTGGCTTATCTCGTCTTTGCCCTGTTCGGCGCCTCGCTGGTGGCGATCTTCGCCGTATTGCCGCAGAGCCTGATCGCGCTGGTCGCCGGCCTGGCGCTGATGGCGCCGCTCGCCAATGCACTGTCGATCGCCTTGAAAGACGAGGACGAGCGGATGGCCGCCACGGTCACCTTCGCCGTCACCGCATCGGGGCTGACGCTGTTCGGCGTCGGCGCGGCGTTCTGGGGGCTGATTGCCGGA
The DNA here is from genome assembly GCF_040321535.1 of Mesorhizobium sp. M0340. Taxonomy (NCBI): domain Bacteria; kingdom Pseudomonadati; phylum Pseudomonadota; class Alphaproteobacteria; order Hyphomicrobiales; family Phyllobacteriaceae; genus Mesorhizobium; species Mesorhizobium sp. M0340. Next base: position 120,943 of record NZ_JAMYRR010000004.1, read on the forward strand.
TTGGTCGTGCTTTTCCTCGAAAATCTCAAAAAGCGATAATCATTTCAGCCGCTTGTCCGGTTTTGGCGATCGCTGTCTTGAATCGCCGTTTTCTCCATCCCATTTCGATTCAACGCAGCCGGATTTGGCTGTCTCCAACTGAAGGATTGGGAGAAATGAACACATCTGCATTGATCCGTCCGGCCTGGACGCCGGCGACCATCGCGTTGATGGTGATCGGGTTCATGGTGTTCTGGCCGCTCGGCTTGGCCATGCTCGCCTACATCATCTGGGGCGACCGGCTCGACGGCTTCAAGCGTGACGTCAACCGCGCCACCGACGGCATCTTCGCCGGCTGCCGCCGCGGTTCCGACAAGGCCGCGCGCTGGGGTCATGGCTCCGCCCGCACCGGCAACGTCGCTTTCGATGACTGGCGCGAAAAGGAACTCGAGCGGCTTGCCGAGGAACGCCGCAAGCTCGACGAGATGCTGAGCGAGTTCGACGAATATGCCCGCGAGTTGCGCCGCGCCAAGGATCAGGAAGAGTTCGATCGCTTCATGGCCAATCGCAACAAGTCGACGTCCCCCACGACCGGGTCGGCGACGAACAACAAACCCAGCGGCAACTCGACGCCAGGCCTGCTCGACGAGTAAGGTCCCGTGCGCGGATAGATAATCCAACGGCGTCGCGTCAGCGGCGCCGTTTCTTTTTTGTTCTAGTCGTTTCCCTCGAATCACGTATCGTCCCGGAATGTCCTTCGGCTTCTTTCGCACCCCGACGAAACCCAAGCCCACGCCCGTCGTGGAGCGCGAGCATTGCGTTGCCGGCCGCACGCTGCCGCTCAAGATCGTCGAGAACGACCGGGCGCGGCGCCTGACGCTGCGCATCGATTCCGGTGGCCGTGGTCTGCGCATCACCGTGCCGCCGGGGCTGCGGCGCGGCGAGGTGGAAAAATTTCTCGACCGCCATCAGGACTGGCTGGAGCAAAGGCTGGCCAAAGTGCCCAACCGGCCGCAGGTGCGGCCCGGCATCAAGATACCGGTGCGCGGCGTGCCGCATCGCATCGTCCATGAACCGTCGAAACGCGGCACCGTCACGCTGTCGCGCGACGAGCGCGGGCCGCTGATGATCGTGCATGGCGAACGCGTGCATCTGCCGCGCCGCATCGCCGATTTCCTCAAGCGCGAAGCCAAGCGCGAGATCGAAGCGCTGGTAACCAAGCACAGTGCGGCGGTCGGCAAGCGCGCCAAGGCGATCCGCTTCAAGGATACGTCGAGCCGCTGGGGGTCGTGCACGTCGGACGGCAATCTGTCGTTTTCCTGGCGCATCATGATGGCGCCGCGGCCGGTGATAAACTACCTCGTCGCGCACGAGGTGGCGCATCTCAAGGAGATGAACCACGGCCCGAAATTCTGGAAATTATGCGAGCAGCTTTGCCCGGACACCGAGCGCTGCAAGGATTGGCTCAAGCGCAATGGCGGCGCGCTGCAGGCGATCGCGTTCGAGTAGTTGTCCGATCAATCGTCATTCGCCGCGTTCAACTCCTCCGGCCGCAACCCCTCATCGACATGGCGCGGCCAGGGCAGAAAATCCTTCTCGAAGGTCTCGTTGCTGAAATAAGCCAGCGCCCGGTGCGCCTCGGCGCCGTTGAAAGCCGCCTTGTCCATCAAATGAGCGATGACCTCATGGGCCTGCGCCAGCTTTTGCCTGAGTTCCGCGACGGTCTTTTCCGGCATGATCTTTGTTCTCCCGCCTTTGTGCCTGAGCAAGTAGCGTTGCGCTCTTATACCAGCAAGGTAGCGCGTTCCGCTCTTACATTAGCAAGGTAGCGCGTTCCGCGCCGGCGGCAAACAGGATGCTTTTTCTCGACTCTTTGGCCGTTTCGTGCCAATCCCGCGCCATGGCGCTCGACATCAAGATATGCGGGTTGAAGACCAACAAGGCACTGGCTGCGGCATTGGCCGGCGGCGCCAGCCATGTCGGCTTCATTTTCTTTGCCAAAAGCCCGCGCTATGTCGAGCCGGCGGAAGCCGGCCGCCTGCGCGAAGCGGCGCGCGGCAAGGCCAAGGCGGTTGCCGTGACGGTCGACGCCAGCGATGCGTTCCTGGATGAGATCGTCGAAAAGATGCAGCCCGACATGCTGCAGCTTCACGGCGCCGAGCCCCCCGAGCGGGTGGCCGAGGTGAAGGCCCGCTACGGCTTGCCGGTGATGAAGGCGCTGCCGGTCAGCAAGGCTGCCGATCTCGCGCGGGTCAAACCCTTCATCGGCATCGCCGACCGCTTCCTGTTCGATGCCAAGCCGCCTAAGGGTTCGGAATTGCCGGGCGGCAACGGTCTTGCCTTCGACTGGCGCATTCTGGCTGGCCTTGACGCCGGCGTTGATTACATGCTTTCCGGTGGGCTCAATGCCGGCAATATCGGCGACGCCTTTCGGCTGGCGAACCCGCCTGGAATAGATGTTTCCTCGGGCGTGGAGAGCGCGCCGGGCGTCAAGGAACCGGCGCTGATCGAACAATTTTTCCGCGCCGTCGGGGCAGCACGCGACAACCGCGCCGCCTGACCACGCTTCAAACCTCAGACCAGGAGATCGGCGATGGACAAGCCGGCGATACCGAATTCCTTCCGCACCGGCCCCGACGAGCAGGGCATGTTCGGCATTTTTGGCGGTCGCTTCGTTGCCGAAACGCTGATGCCGCTGATCCTGGAGCTGGAGCGGCACTGGAACGAGGTCAAGAACGACCCGGATTTCAAGGCCGAACTGACCGATCTCTCGACGCATTACGCCGGGCGGCCGTCGAAGCTCTATTTCGCTGAAGGCCTGACCAGGCATCTTCGTGAGGTGTCCTTGGCAAAGGGCCTCGGGGGCGGCGCAAAGGTCTATTTCAAACGCGAGGACCTGAACCACACCGGCTCGCACAAGATCAACAACTGCCTCGGCCAGATCCTGCTCGCCAAGCGCATGGGCAAGACGAGGATCATCGCAGAGACCGGTGCCGGCCAGCATGGCGTCGCTTCCGCCACGGTCGCGGCGCGCTTCGGGCTTCCTTGTATCGTCTATATGGGCGCGACCGATGTCGCCCGGCAAAGCCCCAACGTCTTTCGCATGAAGCTTCTGGGCGCCGAGGTGCGGCCGGTGACGGCCGGCCACGGCACGCTGAAGGACGCCATGAACGAGGCCCTGCGCGACTGGGTGACCAACGTCGAGGATACCTATTATCTGATCGGCACCGCCGCCGGCCCGCACCCCTATCCGGAGTTGGTGCGCGACTTCCAGTCGGTGATCGGCACCGAGGCGCGCGCCCAGATCCTCGAGCAGGAAGGCCGGCTGCCGGACACCATCATCGCTTGTGTCGGCGGCGGTTCCAACGCTATCGGCCTGTTCCATCCCTTCCTCGACGACAGTGAGGTGCGCATCATCGGCGTAGAAGCCGGAGGCCGCGGCCTCGACGGCGTCGAGCATTGCGCCTCGATGAGTGCCGGCGCGCCCGGCGTGCTGCATGGCAACCGTACCTACCTCCTGCAGAACGCCGACGGCCAGATCATGGACGGCCACTCGATCTCGGCCGGCCTCGACTATCCCGGCGTCGGGCCGGAGCACTCATGGCTGCGCGATTCCGGCCGCGTCGACTACGTGCCGATCCTCGACAGCGAGGCGCTGGAGGCGTTCCAGTTGACGACACGCGTCGAGGGCATCATTCCTGCGCTTGAATCGGCCCATGCCATCGCACAGGCGGTGAAGATCGTGCCTGACATGGACAAGGACCAGATCGTCATCGTCAACCTGTCCGGCCGCGGCGACAAGGACGTGCATACGGTGGCCAATATGCTGGGCATGGAGATCTGATCATGGCCACCCGTATCGACCGCCGCATGGCAAAGCTGAAGGCCGAGGGCCGACCGGCACTCGTAACCTATTTCATGGGCGGCGACCCTGACTACGACACGTCGCTCTCGATCATGAAGGCGCTGCCCGGCGCCGGCAGCGACATCATCGAGCTCGGCATGCCGTTTTCCGATCCGATGGCCGACGGCCCGGCGATCCAGGCGGCCGGCTTGCGGGCGCTGAAGGGCGGCCAGACACTGGTCAAGACACTGAAGATGGCCTCGGAATTCCGCGCCGGCGACAGTGAAACGCCGATCGTCTTGATGGGCTATTACAATCCGATCTACATCTACGGCGTCGAGCGCTTCCTGAGCGACGCGCTGGCCAGCGGCATCGACGGGCTGATCGTCGTCGACCTGCCGCCGGAGATGGACGAGGAACTTTGTATCCCGGCACTCAAGGCCGGCATCAATTTCATCCGGCTGGCGACGCCGACCACCGACGACAAGCGCCTGCCCAAGGTGCTGCAGAACACCTCCGGCTTCGTCTATTATGTGTCGATGACCGGTATCACCGGTTCGGCGCTGGCCGACACCGGCAAGGTGGCGGCAGCTGTCAAACGCATCAAGAGCCATACCGACCTGCCGGTCTGCGTCGGCTTCGGCGTCAAGACAGCAGAGCAGGCGCGCATCATCGGCGCGTCGGCCGACGGCGTCGTTGTCGGCACCGCGATTGTCAATGCCGTCGCCAACGTGCTGGGGCCGAAGGGCGAAAAGACCGCCGATCCGGCCGAGGCCGTCGCCACGCTGGTCAGCGGGCTTTCGCAAGGGGTTCGCGCGGCTCGCCTTGCTGCCGCCGAATAATCTTCCTACGTCTTCTTAAGGGACAGGAGCCGAAGCGATGAACTGGATCACCAATTACGTCCGTCCGAAGATCAATTCGATGCTCGGCCGCCGCACCGACATGCCGGAAAACCTGTGGATCAAGGATCCCGAGACCGGCGAAATGGTGTTCCATAAGGATCTGGAGCAGAACCAGTTCGTCATCCCGTCCTCCGGCCACCATATGAAGATATCGGCTAAGGAACGGCTGAAATTCTTCCTCGACGACGGCAAATACGAGACGCTCGAGTACCCCAAGGTCGTTCAGGATCCGCTCAAGTTCCGCGACGAGAAGCGCTACGTAGACCGGCTGAAGGATGCCAAAGCCAAGACCGGCATGGAAGACGCGATCATCAATGCGCTGGGCACGGTCGAAGGCGTGCCGGTGGTGGTGACGGTGCAGGATTTTGCCTTCATGGGCGGCTCGCTCGGCATGGCGGCCGGTGACGCCATCGTGCATGGTTTCGAGGTCGCCTTGCAGCGCAAGCGGCCGCTGATCCTGTTTGCGGCCTCCGGCGGCGCGCGTATGCAGGAAGGCATCCTGTCGCTGATGCAGTTGCCGCGGACCACGGTCGGCGTCGACAGGCTGAAGGAGGCCGGCCTGCCATACATCGTCGTCCTGACCAACCCGACGACCGGCGGCGTCACCGCCTCCTACGCCATGCTGGGCGACGTGCACATTGCCGAGCCAGGCGCGCTGATCGGCTTTGCCGGACCGCGCGTCATCGAGCAGACGATCAGAGAAAAACTGCCCGAAGGCTTCCAGCGCGCCGAATATCTGATGGAACACGGCATGGTCGACATGGTGGTGTCACGGCTGGAGATGCGCCAGACGATTGCGCGGCTGCTGAGAATGCTGCTCAAGCTGCCGGAGGAGCAAAAACCGCAGGAGCCGGAGATCCTGCCGCCGTCGGTGATTCCGGCCGAAGCCCGGCCGCACGCCTGACGCATTCACCACGAACTGCGATTGCGCGCCATCCGTGACGCGCCTAGAGGGGTTCCGGTTCTCCTGGAACCGGTAACCCGCTCTAACTATCTGTTTTGCCGCATTTATGCGGACGCCAAATGATTCCATTTGGCTGCAAAATGCTCTAGGATTCGCCATGACCACGCTTGCCGCCGACCGCGAAATCGAAAGCCTGATGGCGCTTCACCCGAAGGGCTTCGACCTTTCGCTCGACCGCATTTCGCGGCTGCTCGAACGCCTCGGCAATCCGCAGGACCAGCTGCCGCCGGTCATCCACATCGCCGGCACCAATGGCAAGGGCTCCTGTGCCGCCTTTTCACGGGCGCTGCTCGAAGCAGCCGACTACCGCGTCCACGTCCACACTTCGCCACACTTAGTGAACTGGCACGAGCGCTACCGGCTGGCCGCCGATGGCGGCGGCAGGCTGGTTGACGACAAGGTCTTCGCCGAAGCCATCGCCCGGGTCGCCGAGGCCAATCAAGGCCAGAAGATCACCGTCTTCGAAATCCTCACCGCCGTCACCTTCCTGCTGTTTTCCGAACATCCGGCCGATGCCGTCATCCTTGAGGTCGGCCTCGGCGGCCGCTTCGACGCCACCAATGTCATCGCCGAGCCGGCCGTGTCGGTGATCATGCCGGTCTCCCTCGACCACGAAGCCTATCTCGGCGACCGCGTCGAGCTGATCGCCGCCGAAAAGGCCGGCATCATCAAGCGCGGGTGCCCGGTCGTCATCGGCGCGCAGGAAAGCGAGACGGCGCAGCAGGTGCTCATCGAAACCGCCGAACGGCTCGACTGCCCCGCCTTCGTCTATGGCCAGGATTTCCTTGCCTATGAGGAAAACGGCCGCATGGTCTATCAGGACGAAGATGGATTGATGGACCTGCCGCCGCCGCGCCTGCCGGGGCGCCATCAATTCGCCAATGCGGCGGCGGCGATCGCTGCGGTCAAGGCGGCGGGTTTCGAGATCAGCCACCGCGCTGCCGAGAAGGCGATGACGAATGTCGCCTGGCCGGGCCGCATGCAAAAGCTGCCGCAAGGCCGGCTGAGCGAGCTGGCGCCGAAGGGCGCCGACATCTGGCTCGACGGCGGCCATAATCCCGGCGCCGGCGTGGTCGTCGCTGAGGCCCTGGCGGAGCAGGAGGAAAAGAACCCGCGGCCGCTGTTCCTGATCTCGGGCATGATCAACACCAAGGACCAGAGCGGCTATTTCCGGGCCTTCAAAGGGCTGGTGCGGCACGTCTACACCGTGCCGGTGAGCCTGAGCGACGCCGGCGTGCCGAACGACGAACTGGCGACCCGCGCCATTGAGGCAGGCTTGTCGGCCGAACCGGTCAGTTCCGTTGCAAGCGCACTGATGCTGCTGCGCGACACATGGGACGGACCGCCGCCGCGCATCCTGATCGGCGGATCGCTTTACCTGGCCGGCGCGGTACTGGCCGAAAACGGCACGCCGCCAACCTGAGGCGTGCGTTCGCCGGGCCGCGATGACGCCACACCTGTCAGATCACCGCGAGGAGCCAGTCATGATCAAGGTAAAGCAGCTCGCACACGTTTGCATTTTCGCGAATGACCTGGAGATGACGCGAAGCTTCTATCGGGACGTCCTCGGCATGGACACTCAGTTCAATTTCCTGCGCGACGGGAAGACTTTCGGCTTCTACCTCAATTGCGGCAGCCGTAGCCACGTCGAGGTGTTCCAGAAAGACGGCGCAAGCTATAGCGACTTGAACCAGATCAACCACTTCTGCCTCGAAGTGGAAAACATCGACGCCGCGATCGCCCATCTGAGGTCAAAGGGGGTCGATGTCACTTCCAAGAAACCCGCGTGCGATGACACCTACCAGGCCTGGATCCGCGACCCCAACGGCGTGAAGATAGAACTGTTCGAATACACTGAGAAAAGCGCACAATTCCTCGGCGGCGATCGTATCGCGGATTGGTGAATAGCGCCGCGCCGGACAATGGTAGCGGCGCAGCCGATGGTTGGTGGACTATTTCAACTCGACCTCGATGAAGGCGAATTCGCCATCGTTTGCGCTGATGACGTCATGTTCGACGCCCTCGTTGCGGAAATACGGCGAGCCCTTCTTCATTTCGGCAAAGGATTCCCCATCCTTGGTCAGGAGCTTCACCTTACCGTCGGTCAACGGCACGATCACATAGTCGTGGCCATGGCGGTGCCAGCCGGTGTTGTCGCCCGGGGCGAAACGGTATTCGGTGACGATGACTCGCTCATTGTCGATGAAGACGGTGGCCTTGGCGGATCCGGTCATATCGCTTCTCCTTTGTATTCAGAACAGAAGAATACCGGGCGGCAAGCCGCGAGTGCCAGAGCGCCCCACCAATGACGCCAGCAAAAGAAAGCCCGGCACAAGGCCGGGCTTTCTGCAAAATTTTGATCGGATCAGGCGAGACTGCCGTTGATCCAATGCGACAATGCCGTTTTCGGCGCAGCACCGACCTTCATGTCGGCGACTTCGCCGCCCTTGAAGATCATCAGCGTCGGGATCGAGCGCACGCCGAACTGCGCGGCCAGCTCAGGATTCTCGTCTATGTTGAGTTTGGCGATCTTTATCTTGCTGCCGAGTTCGATGGCGATGTCCTCGAGCGCAGGGGCGATCATCTTGCACGGGCCGCACCATTCCGCCCAGAAATCGACCACGACCGGCTCCTTGGCGTTGAGCACGTCGGCCTGGAAATTGCTCTTGTCGACCTTGACGGTGGCCATGCTGAGATCCTTTCGATTTGTTCGTCGCACCAAATGTGGTGGTGATCGCGTGCGTCTTCAAGCAAGTGTTGTGTCACGCTCCCGTGAGTCTAGCAAGCGCGTCGTCCATGGCCGCTGCCGGCAGATCGATCAGCCGCGGCGCCTCGGTGAACAGCAGCGCCGCCGAGACCTCTCGTCCCGGATAGAGCGGCTGAAGCAGCGCGCGATAGAGTGCGAGCTGCAGAACATAGGCTTGCGGGACTTCGGCGAGCGTAGCTGGCGCTGGCCGATTGGTCTTGTAGTCGACGATCGAAACCTTGTCCGGCGTTACTGCAAGCCGGTCGATCTTGCCGGAAATCGAGCGCAGTTTGCCCCTCACTCCCAGGCTGCCCATGATGGCGACTTCGGCGCGCGAGTTTGGCGCAAACAGCGGTGCGAAACGGCTGTCGGCAAGAATTCTGAAAACGCCAGCCAGGGCCTTGTCGCGCTCGCCGTCGGGCCATGCCGCGCCGGCTCTTGCCAGATAGCGTTCGGCGGCATCCCGGCGTTTTCCCTCGGCGATGCCGGGCAGCATCTGCAGCAATTTGTGCAGCGCCAGCCCGCGCACGACGGCAAAGCCGGGCTCGGCGTCGGCATCCAGCACCGGCGAACGCGTGTCGGCCACCGCTTGCCGCGCCTCGTCGATCAGCACCGAGGCGCCGGACGGCGAGAGCGGCCGCGGCAATTCCTCGAAGGGCGGCAGAGGCTGGAACAGGGTTTCCGGCAATGGCGCAAAGCGTTCAGTCTGTCGTGCCTCATCCACTGACGCCAGTGGCATGGGCGGCAGTTTCGTCGCCTGGAAACGATGCACGGTCTCGCCGGTGGCGGGATGCCGGCGTGCTTCGCTCTCCGCGGCACCGACCAGTGCGCGGCTGACGATCGAATGCCAGGTGCCGGTATTCGGCGCCCGCTTGCCATGGTAGCCGCAGACGATCAGCCGATCCTCGGCGCGGGTCATGCCGACATAGAGCAGCCGGCGATATTCATCGTCGGCGAGCTCTCGGGCGCGGGCCGATGCGGCGCGTGAAAATCCATTGGCGACATCGCTGGCCGAACGCCAGAGATAACCCTTGCCCTCCCAGCAGTCGCCCGAGCCTTCGAACGGCATCAATCTCGGCAGATGCTGGTCGCTGAACGGCGCGGAGCCGCCATCGACAAGGAATACCACCGGCGCCTCCAGGCCTTTGGCGGCATGCACGGTCATGACGCGAACCTCGTCGCGGGTCTGGTCCATTTCGCGCTTGATCTCGGGGCCGGCGTTTTCCAGCGCCGACAGGAAGGATTCCAGTCCCGGCAGGCCGGTCCGCTCCTCGGCCAGGCAGAAATTCAGGAATTCGTCGAGGATGTCGCCGGCCTCCGGCCCGAGCCGCGCGATCATCTTCTTGCGCAGGCCGTCGCGGGCGAGAGCTGCAGCATAGAATTCGAACACCGGCTTGAATGCGGCCTCGTTCGACCATGTGTCGAGCCGGCTGACGGCGGCGGCCAACGCCTCGCTTTCGCCGGCATGCCGGCGCAGCGAGGCGATCAGCGAGACGCCCGACGGCCTCCCCGCAGCAAGCGCGAAAAGCTGCGCTTCCGAGACATCGAAGATCGGGCTGCGCAGCACGGCGGCCAGCGACAGATCGTCCTCGGGCTGGATGAGGAAATGACCGAGTGCGATCAGGTCCTTCACCGCGATATGGCCAGGCAGGCTGAGCCGGTCGGCGCCGGCCACGGGGATGTCGCGGCGCTTCAACGCCCGTGTCAGGGCATGGACGAAGCGGTCGCGCTTGCGCACCAGCACCAGCACGTCGCCGGGCCGGAGTTTCTTGCCACGCCCTTCGATGACCTCGCCGCCGCCGATCCAGCCGGCAATGGTCGCTGCAACGTTTTCGGCAACGCGCACCGCCGGTGCGTGGGCGTGATCCACCGCTTGCGTCCAGTCGTCCGGTTCGTCGACGGCGTCGGCGCCAAGCGAGGGCCAGACCTCGACATAGCCCGGCGCATCGTTGCGGATCGCCTTGTGGTCGAGCGGATCGGGATCGTGGCTGATGCCGCGCCGCACGTTCGGGTCGGCAAAGACACGATCCACCGCCGCAAGCACGTCGTCGGTCGAGCGAAACGACCAGGTCAGCTTGAGATCGGCGAAGGCGGCGGCGGCGGACCTGACTTTGCCGGCAAACAAAATCCGGCTGTCGGCAAAGGAGTCCGGGGCGGCTCCCTGGAAGGAATAGATCGACTGCTTTTCGTCGCCGACCGCAAAGATGGTGCGGTGGACGGCGTCGCGTGCGCCGAGTCCGGCAAAGAACTCCTCCGCCAGCCGCTTGACCACCTCCCACTGGTCGGGACTGGTGTCCTGCGCCTCGTCGAGGAGGATGTGGTCGATGCCCTGGTCGAGCTTGTATTGCACCCATGGGCCGGCGTCGGGCCGCGCCAGTAGATGGACCGTGCGGGTGATCAGGTCGTTGAAGTCGAGGAAGCCGCGGGCGCGCTTCAATTGCTCGTAGCGGGCGATCAGCCAGTCGGCGATGGTCAGCGCCGCACGCGTGCCTTCCAGCATCCTGAACAAGGCCAGCCGGTCGGAGATTTCGAGAATGGCGTCGACCGCCGCCAGATAACGTTCGGCAAGATCGGGCAACCGGTCAAGCAATGCCTTTTTAAACGTCTTTGCCGGATCGTAAGGCTCGCCGTCGGCCCTCAGGAAAGCCTTGGAGAGCAAATTCAGGCGACGGACCGGATGCTCCTCTGCGAAGGCGAGACGGGCGTATGGCAGCATATTGTTCAGCACCACGCGCGCATCGGCGGCCTCGGCCGCCCGTGAAAAGGTGACGAGATAATCCGGCAGGACGCCGGGCAGCGGCCAGACGGAGGCGGCTATGCCTTCGGCCGTCTGCCCGGCGCGGAACTGAAACTCGTCGAACAGCGCCTGAAAACCATCGCCGCCGGCCGCGGCGATGAACGCACGCAAACCATCGCGCTTGCGCACGATCTCGGCCAGCAGTGCGTCGAGCCCATGTTCGCCGCCGCGCTCAAGCACGGTGGCGAAGGCCTCGGCCAATGCCGCATCGCCTGCAACGCCGCCCGAAATCATGTCGCGGCGGGCGGCGGCGAACAGCGAAGCCTCCATTTGCGGATCGAGCATTTCGAAATGCGCCGGGATATTGGCTTCCAGCGGGAACTGATGCAGCACCGATTCGCAGAAGGCGTGGATGGTCTGGATCTTCAGCCCGCCCGGTGTTTCCAGCGCCTCCGCAAACAACCGCCGCGCCCGGCGCATGGTTTCGCGGTCGGGCTGGCGGCCGTCCAGCGCCTCTATCCGTTTCGAGAGCTCGGCATCGCCCAAGGTCGTCCATTGCGACAGGGTCGAAAACACCCGGTTCGACATGTTGGCGGCGGCGGCACGCGTATAGGTCAGGCACAGGATCTTGGACGGATCGGTGCCACGCAGCAAAAGCCGGATAACGCGCTGGGCGAGTACATGGGTCTTGCCGGATCCGGCGTTGGCCGACACCCAGGCGGAATTGCGCGGGTCGGACGCGCTTGCCTGGCTCGCGGCAGTGTCGCTTGGAATGGGGTAGGCCTTTTTCATGCCTCCCCTCCCTCGTCGTCGGCGTCGCCGCCGGCCGACCATTCGAGCACGCGGGCGAGATGGTCATAGTCGCCGTCGGTCTCGCCCTCGCGGAACGGCAGCGCCCGCGACAGATAGCCGGTCGCCGGGTCGGCGTAGTGGATCAGCAGTTTTTCCAGCCGCGCCCACGCTTCTTCGGCGAGATCGGCGGCGGTTCGCGGCTTGCGGTTGTATTCGAGGATGGATTCCTCGAACACTTCGCCATTCGGCCTCAGCCGCACGAAGGCCAGTTGCGACGGCTCGCATGCGCCAAGCTCCTTGAAAGCGCCGCGCCTGAGCAGCGCGCCCTCCAGCGCCAGTTGCGGCGCGAGCAGCGTGTGCGCCTGTGCTTTGGATGGCGACGAGCCGGTCTTGTAGTCGAGGATGTCGGCCATTCCGCCAGCCAGCAGATCGATGCGATCGGCATAGCCGGACAGGGTTACGCCGGATCGGCCGACCCCGGTCTTTTCGGCGCGTTCCTCGGCGTGCCGCCGTGCCACGGCTGCGGCCCGGCCGCGCTCCCATTCGATGATGCCGGCGGCAAGCTTTTCGAAGCGTGGCCACCACACCGCCTCGACATCGGCGGGCAGCGCAGCCTCGGCAAAGCAGGAGCGGCCTGCGGCGATGAGCCCGTCCAGCGCCTCCGGCGCGCGCGGGTCGGCCACCCTCGCTGAGAAGAGGTGCAGAATTGCGTGAAACAGCGTGCCACGCTCGGCAGCGCCCGGATCGCGAATGACCGGATCGAGCGGCATCAGGCCGAGTATCCTTCTGGCATAGACCGCATAGGGATCGCGACGCAGCGTTTCGATCTCGGTGACCGAGAAGTGGTGCGGCCGTACGGTGAGCGGCGGTTTCGGCTGCGGCCGCGGCGCAAAGTCCTGCTTTTCGCCGGCATCGAGCACACGCGCCCAGGCAAGCAGTTCATCGCCGCGCCGGCGAATTGCCGTAGCATGGTCCTCGCCGACGAAGGTAAGGATACGCTGCAGCCAGCGCGAGGGCACCGACGGTGCGTCGCCGGAACGGGCGGAGCGGGCCAGCACCAATTTCTTGGCGCCCATGGCCATCTGGAAATCATGGGCGGCAAGGCCGATGCGCCGCTCCGGCGGTTCAAGATCGATGCCGGTCTTCATCAGCCGCGACATGAAGCGGTCGCTCTCCGGCTTGCGCGGCCACACGCCTTCGTTGAGCCCGCCGACGACCAGCGTATCGACATCCTGAAGCCGCGCTTCCAGCACACCCCAGATGGCGATGTTCCTGTCGGTGCCTTGCGCCGGCTTGACCATCTCGGGCGCGATCAGCGCCTCCATCACGTCAGGCCATTCGTCAGCCGCGAAGGAGAACGACACCGAGGCCGCGACCAGCCCGCGCAAGAGCTCGGCAAGCTTTTCGCCGGCATCGCCGGCATAGAGTTCGCTCAGGCTGCCGTCGGCGGCGTGTCCGAGGCTTTCGAGCGCAACGACGCTGGCACGCACAAGCGTGGCAAGATCGGCATTCTCCTCGCCGCGAAAAGCAACCAGCGGCGCCAGCGCAGCCGCTAGCCGGATCAGCAGCTCGCGCGCCTGTTCTATGCGCCTGACCGAGAGGCGCGATCGCCAGAAAGGCGGGCGGCGATTGCCGCCGCCGTCGAATTCGAGGAGCCGGGTGTCGAAGAGCTGCGGCAGCGACGCGACGTCCGGACGCCCGGTGCCACCGCGCAGCGCCACGAGTTCGACGATTTCGGCCGCATGGCGCATGCTTGCCCGCTCCCGGCCGAGGCCAAGCAGGGGATGCTTGAGCAGCGACAGCAAGGCGACCGGGTCGCCCGGGCGGAAGGCTGCCTGAAGCGCCAGCCTGAGCAGGCTGGCGGCTGGCGTGTTGATGAGCGGCGTGCCCCCGGAATCGTCGGCGGCGACGCCGCCGCGCAACAGCTCGACCGAGACGCGCCGCGCCAGCGCGCGATCGCCGGTGACCAGCGCGGCGCGCTGGCCGGGCCGTTCGACGGCCTGTTTGAGCGCGACGGCGATCGCCACGGCTTCATCGCGTTCGCTGGCGGCTTCGAGAAGCGTCACGTCAGCGAAGGCCTCGGTAATATCACCGGCCGAAAAGCGGGCGCGCGTCTCGGCCCAGAGCTCGGTAGTCTCCGCCGGGCGAAGCGCTTCGCCGACGAGTGCGGCGCGCAATGCAAGCGGCCGCGGCGCAACAGCGAGGTCCTCGACGTCGGCGCGCGGCACGCCGATCTTGCCGATCAACTTTGCCAGGCCGTATTGCGGGTGGCCAAGCAGGGCCGGGCGCGCACCGAGTGCACTGATGGCGGCAAAGGACGGCTCGTCCAGTGTCCGGTCGAGCCCGGGCAGCACAACGGCGCCATTGGGCAGACCGGCGATCACGGCAAGCAGCTCGGCCGTGGCTGGGATCGATCCTGTGGAGCCGGCGGCGATCACCGGCCCGGCCGGCGGATTGCGCCTGAGCCGCGCCGCCTCCAGCCTTATCAGAGCATTGCGATGCGCGGCGGGATTGGAGCGATGGCGTTCCTCGAGCAGCCTCGGCCAGTTCTCGGTCACGATGCTCAGGAAATCGAGCGTCACCTGCCACCAGCCTGCGAGATTGCCGGTCACAAGGTCGGCGAGCCTCGCCCAATCCGTGCCCTCGGTCTCGATCTCGTCCATCAGCCGCGCCAGGTCGCGCGCCAGCCAGAGGGCGTCGGCGGCGGAGGCCGGGATGACGATCTCCTCGTCGAACAATGCGGCGACATGTGCCGGCAGGCGGCGTTTCCACGCTCGCACCAGCGGCGCAAGCAGCAGCAGGCGCTCTACCGCGGCGATCGGCGGCGCAAGGTCGATAGCGGCCGAAGCTCCTGCCTCGAAGGCGGCTTCATCTTCGTCGAATTCGCCAAGCGGGCGGATGACCGGCAGGATCGCCGAGCGGCCTCCGGAGCGCGAGAGAGCATCGACGAAGACGCCGCGAAGCGCCCGCGCCGCACGGCGCGTCGGCACATAGATGGTGAGATCGGCCAGCATCAGCGGATCGCCATCGTAGGCAAAGCCGGGAACCAGGCGCCCCGCAAGCAGCGCCTCTGCCACCGTCGGCAGGAACGGCGCTCCGGGCGGGATCGAGAAAACGCGGCGGGAGCCGCTCATTTCGACTCGGTAAGAGCGCCGGGTGGCTCGGCAACTGCAGCGGGCGTGCCGGCAAGCGCGGCGGCGACCGCTGCTTCCGCCCGCGGGATCGCGTCAGGTGTGCCGACAGTGATCCAGTGACCCTGCATCTTCATGCCGAACAGGCGGCCGGCGGCGATTGCCGCATCGAAATAGGCGTTGAGCGACAGCGGGCCGGCCGGCGCATCCTTGAAGATGCGCGGATGGATGATTGCGGCGCCGGCATAGATCAGGCCGGCCGGATCGTTATTCGCACGCTGCAAGGCGCCGTCCGGCGCCATCAGGAAATCGGTGCCGCCGCTATGTCCGGTTGCCGACTGAAGATCCGCAAGCATCAGCAGAATGTCCCTTGTCGCGTCCTCCCATGCAAGAGCAAGTCGCCTGAGATTGGAGACGCCGCTGTCGATCCAGAAGGTGTCCGCGTTAAGCACATAGAAGGGCGCCCCTAACCTGGGCAATGCCTTGACGATGCCGCCGGCAGAGTCGAGCAAGCCGCTGCTCTCATCCGAAATGACGATTCTCGGCGCACTGCGGCGGGCCACATGGTCCACGATCTGTTGCGGTAGGTAATGGACATTGACGACGGCGTTGGCGACGCCGGCTTCGGCCAGGCAATCCAGCCCCCAGTCGAGCAATGTCTTGCCGGCGATCTTGACCAGCGGCTTCGGCATGGTGTCGGTGATCGGCCGCATGCGCTTGCCGAGCCCGGCGGCGAGCACCATAGCGGTCGTTGGCACCGGTTCCTCGTCCGACACCGCCAGGCCTAAATCCTTAGCCGTCAAATCGAGCGTTCCTCCAGCAAGCCGTGGGCGATGTAGAAATCCTGCAGCCCGGCCAGCACCGGATGCGCCAGCGCCCGGCGAAGATAGTCGCGGATGCGCGGCAGATGCTTCAGATAATAAGGCTTGCCGTCGCGTTTTTCGAGCCGCACGAAGATGCCGAGTACCTTGGAATTGCGCTGTGCGGCCATGATTGCATAGGTTTCGAGGAATTCGTCCTCGTCGAAGACGCCGGCAGCGCGCCGCGCGGCGATATAGGCGGCGAGCGTGTGCTTTTCGATTTCAGGTGAAATGGTGACGCGCGCGTCCATGGCGAGCGAGGCGACGTCGTAGGCGGACGGTCCGATCAGCGCATCCTGGACATCGACGACGCCGAGGCGGTCATGACCGGAACGGTCAGCGCGCCAGATCAGGTTGGGCGAATGGAAGTCGCGCAACATAAGCGTGTATTCGCGCCCCTCGAGCCGATCGAGCACCGCATTCCATTCGCTGCGGTAGCCGGCGCGCAGCGCCTCGTTTGGCGGAGCGCCTGAAATCGCCGGGACATACCAGTCGACCAGCAATTCGGCCTCGATCATCATGGCGTCGCGGTCGAAAGGCGGCACTTCGTGGAAGACACCGCGGCCGGCCTGCATGCGGGCCGGCCATGTTTTGCCGTGCATCATGGCAAGCAGTTCGGCCGCCGCCGCATAACGCGCGGCCACCGGCTGGCCGCGCTTGTCGAGAAAGCCTTGGGAACCGAGATGCTCCAGCAGAAGAAAACCCTGCTCGAGATCCTGGGCATGGATTTCCGGGACGCTGACACCGCCGGCGCGCAAGGCCCGGTCGATGGCGACGAATGCCGAAACGGATTGCGCCGTGTGGGCGATCTCGGCATAGGGTTTGCCGTCGCGGACTGGCGGTCCGAGCACCAGCCTTGGCGAGTTCATCAGCACGCGCGGCGGAAATCCGGCGAGCGTGACGATCTCGTAGGAGCGAGCCGAGGCATCACCGATGAAATATCGTCGCTGCGCTTCGCCCCAACCGGCCTGCCCGAGAAAATCGCGCATTGCCAGCGATCGCGCCGCGCGCTCGAAGGCGGCGCCCTCTCCCGACAGTCTCGCCAGTCGGCCGTCGCCCTGCTGGAAAAGTTCGACCAGCACCGACGTATCCGGCAAATATGCCTCTGCCCGCTCCGGCCATTCGACCAGCGCAGCCGCTTGCGTCAGTGCCTCATCGAAGCCCAGCTCGTCCAGCTCGGATGCCGTGCCCAAGCGGTAGAGATCGAAATGATGGACCGGCACACGCGTGTCGTAGCTCTGGACCAGCGTGAAGGTCGGGCTCGGCACGTCGAGGCCGGCATCGTCGGCCAGCGCCCTGATCAGCGCCCGTGCCAAGGTCGATTTGCCGGCGCCGAGATCGCCCTTGAGAGCGAGCACGTCGCCAATGCGCAGCGACATGGCAAGATCTTCGCCGAGCCTTGCCGTCGCAGCCTCGTCGGCGAGAAAACGCTCCAGCACCAATACCGCCATCGACCGCGCTACTCGGCCGCCGCACGGATGCCCGACGGCGTGTCGGGAAAAGCGCAAACAACCGTGGTGCCCTTATCCCTGCCGGTCTCGATGCGGACGCTGCCGCCATGGAGTTCGACAAAGCTCTTGACGATCGACAGGCCGAGCCCGGCGCCACGGCGGCGGCCGCCATTGGTGCGCGGCTCGAAGCGCCGGAACACTGACTCAAGCAGGTCCGGCGGCATGCCGGGGCCGTCATCGTGAACGGAAAATTCCACGCCGTCGGCAAGCTGGCGGCAGGCGAGCGTTATGGTACTCGCCTCCGGCGCGTAATTGGCGGCATTGCTGAGCAGATTGTAGAGTATCTGGCGGACGCGGATCTCGTCGCCGTGGAAGGTCTTCGGCGCGGCAGCCGCGTCGATCCTAAGCTTGATCGCATGTTCCTCCAGCCGATCGGCGACCAGTTCGGCGGCGGCTGTAATGGTTCGATTGATGTGAACTTCGGAAATGTCGAGTTCCATGATGCCGGCATCCACCGTCGCCAGATCGAGGATGTCGTTGACGATGGTGAGCAGGACCGAGGAGGACGAGCCGACATGCCCGATGTATTCGCGTTGCTTCTGGTTCAACGGACCAGTCGACGGCAGTGAAAGAAGCTCGGTAAAGCCGATGATGTTGGTGAGTGGCGAGCGCAGCTCATAGGAGACGTGCTGCACGAATTCGTTCTTGATCTGGTCGGACTTTTGCAGCGCCTCATTCTTGTCTTTCAGCGCCCGCTCGACATTGACGCTGTCGGTAACGTCGACAAAGGTCATCATCACCTGGCCGTTGGGCAAAGGGATGACGGCGTAGCGCAAAACGGTGCCGTTGTTCAATTCGGTCTGGCCGTGGCGGTCGCGGCGCTCGTCGTCGAAGCCGGTGATGGCGGCAACGAACCCGCCCCACGGACTGTCGACGGCACGGCGGTCGCAAAGTTCGCGGATCGTCGAGACATGGACGTTGGGTTTTGAGGCATCGGCATCCAGCCCCCACAGTGCCGCGAAGGCCGGGTTGGACAATCTCAGCCTGCCGTCGGGGCCGAACACAGCGACGCCTTCGGCAAGGTTGTCGAGCGTCTCACCCTGAACCCGCACAGCGGTCTGATAGCGACTTTCAAGGTCCATCTTCTCGGTCAGGTTCTCAAACACCCAGGTGACGCCGCCCTTGGGCTGCGGATTGGCGACGACGCGAATGGTTTTGCCGTCCGGCAGATGCCACCAATGCTCCTGCGATTCAACCGCGCGGTAGGCGCCGAGCAGGCTCTCTTTCCAGCGCCGCCATTCGGGCTGCTCGGCGATCTTGCCTTCGCTGCGCAGGCGGTCGAGCAGCAAGGCGTTATCCGGCGCGCTGTGCAGGAAGCCGCTGTCGAGGCCCCATAGTTTCTGGAACGCCTGATTGAAAAATCGCAATTTCTCGTCGGTATCGAAAATCGCCACGGCGGTGTTGAGCTGATCGAGCGTGTCGGCGTGGCTCTGCACGGTCCGCTCATATTCGGCGCGAATGGCCTCGATGGCGCTGATGTCGCAGGCAAGACCAGCCGAACCATCCGCCCCGGCAAAATCGGTCACGGCAAACATACGGCGGTCGCCTTCGATCACCGTGGAGAGCGTCTGTTCGAAGACGGGGTGCGACTTGTGCTGCGCAGCGATGGTGTCGCGCGCCTGGCCTCCGAGGAATTCCTTGCCGTCACGAACCGCCGCTTCGGCATTCTCGGCCTCGACCGCTTCGGCATAGGCCCGGTTGACCCATTTCAGCCGCCCGTCAACAGCCCGCAACCATGATGGCATCTTGAGCGCATCCAGAAGGCCGATCAGCGTCTCATGGTCGGCGGCCAAGCGCTGGTTCTCGATCTTCAGCCTGGCCTGGCTTCGCTGTGTCTCCGAAAGCGAGACGAAGCGAACCAGCACATGCGCCGCACTCTTGCGGCCGTGAACCTCGAGCGGCTGGCCGGCCTGCGATTCGATGACCAGATCGAACGGCTTTGCCTTGTCCCGCAGTGACGCGACGGCATGTTCGAGTGCGGCCGCCGAACGCGGCATCAGCCAGCGGCCGAAAGCCAGGAAGGCCGCCCGGTCCTCCGGCGCGCCGCTCTCGAGCGGCAATGTCCCGACAAGCTCGGGCTTCTTGTTTTCGGCCGCCCATACGACCACGCGCTGATCGCGGGAATGGAGCAGCGCCTCGGAGCGCTGCAGCGCGGCATTGACGTCGGCGATACGGGTCCTGAGCTCGGCATTTTCCGCCGCGGTGCGCGCCCGTTCGCGGATCAGAAAGATGGCCGACAGCAATGCCGCCCCCATGACGCCGACGAACATGGCGAGTTGCATGACCTCGACCGTGCTGACTGACAGCCCGGCCTTTTGCGCCACGCGGGTTTGCGCATGTGCAGCAAAGCCAAGCAGCGGACCAACCAGCGCGGAAGAAGCAAGCAGCACCCCGACACGGGTGCCGGCACGCCACAAAAGGCTGCCGCCTCTGGCAGCGGAGCCCGTGATCGAATCGTTATGGCCGCCGGAAACGGCCTGTCCCGCGCAAGGC
Organism: Mesorhizobium sp. M0340; assembly: GCF_040321535.1. Classification (NCBI taxonomy): domain Bacteria; kingdom Pseudomonadati; phylum Pseudomonadota; class Alphaproteobacteria; order Hyphomicrobiales; family Phyllobacteriaceae; genus Mesorhizobium; species Mesorhizobium sp. M0340. The sequence continues at coordinate 140,902 of NZ_JAMYRR010000004.1, forward strand.
GGGTTATCCCCCGGCATGTCTTGGTCCTCTTCGCCGCCTGAATGCAAGACCGCCCTGATGCGTGCGCCCGGGCCTCGTCCCCGGACCGCGAATCAGCACCATAGCGCTTGCGCGAATCGGCGTGAAGAATCAATCAGCGCAAAAATAAAGCCGGGCGAAAAGTCAATCGCCCGGCTTCAATATCTAGTGGCAAGTTTCGCCGTGGTTAATAGCGGTAGTGTTCCGGCTTGAACGGTCCCTGCGGAGTGACGCCGATATAGGCGGCCTGTTCGCCAGACAGTTCGGTCAGGCGGGCACCGAGCTTGTCGAGATGCAGGCGCGCGACCTTTTCGTCGAGATGCTTCGGCAGGACATAGACCCGGTTCTCGTACTGGCCGGGCTTGGTGTACAGCTCGATCTGGGCCAACACCTGGTTGGTGAAGGACGCCGACATGACGAAGCTCGGGTGGCCGGTGGCGTTGCCGAGGTTGAGCAGGCGGCCTTCCGACAAAAGGATCATCCGCTTGCCGTCCGGGAAGGTGATCATATCGACCTGAGGCTTGATGTTGGTCCATTTCAGGTTGCGCAGCGAGGCCACCTGGATCTCGTTGTCGAAGTGACCGATGTTGCCGACGATCACCATGTCCTTCATCAGGCGCATGTGATCGAGGGTAACGACGTCCTTGTTGCCGGTGGTGGTGATGACGATGTCGGCCGTCGGCGCCGCCTCTTCGAGCGTGACCACCTCAAAACCGTCCATCGCCGCCTGCAGCGCGCAGATCGGATCGACCTCGGTGACCTTGACGCGGGCGCCGGCGCCCTTGAGCGAAGCCGACGAGCCCTTGCCGACGTCGCCATAGCCGCAGACGACCGCGACCTTGCCGGCCATCATCGTGTCGGTGCCGCGGCGAATGCCGTCGACAAGCGATTCCTTGCAGCCATATTTGTTGTCGAATTTCGACTTGGTGACGGAATCATTGACGTTGATCGCCGGGAACGGCAGCAGGCCTTTTTTCTGCAACTGATAGAGCCGGTTGACGCCGGTCGTCGTCTCTTCGGTGACGCCGCGGATCGCTTCCTTCTGCCTGGTGAAGAAGCCGGGTGATGCCTGCATGCGCTTCTTGATCTGGGCAAACAGGATCTCTTCCTCTTCGCTGCCCGGATTGGACAGCACATCCTCGCCGGCCTCGGCGCGGGCGCCGATCAGGATGTACATGGTGGCATCGCCACCGTCATCGAGGATCATGTTGGAGGTGCCGCCATCGGCCCACTGGAAGATCTTGTCGGTGTAGACCCAATAATCCTCCAGCGTCTCACCCTTGACGGCAAACACCGGAATTCCGGCCTCGGCAATGGCCGCGGCGGCGTGGTCCTGGGTCGAGAAGATGTTGCAGGAAGCCCAGCGGATATCGGCGCCGAGCGCCTTCAGCGTTTCGATCAGCACCGCCGTCTGGATCGTCATGTGCAACGAGCCGGTGATGCGCGCGCCCTTGAGCGGCTTCTTGTCGCCGAATTCCTCGCGGCAGGCCATCAGGCCCGGCATTTCGGTTTCGGCGATCTCGATCTCCTTGCGGCCCCAGCCGGCAAGCGCGATGTCTGCGACCACATAGTCCTTGCTACCCGTCATGGCAGTGCTCCGATGCGAATTGATTGCGGGACGCGCCCCGCCCCGAAGGCGTGTCGGAGGGCGCGAGTTGCCGGCCTGACTAGCAGATCGAGAGTTGGACGACAATGGGATATAAAGAAATCTTTATCCGTGCATGTCTTCGGAAGCGATCAGCACGTCAGCATTCCTCGCCAAAACGGGAAGCAACCAGTTGCTCCAGCGCATCGATGACCTCTTCGGCCTCCGGGCCGCTGGCGGTGACGCGGATCGAATAACCGGGGCTTGCCGCCAGCATCATCAGGCCCATGATCGAGGTGCCGCCGACCTTGACGCCGTCCTTCTCGACCTGGACCGTGGCATTGAAGCCGCTGGCAATTTGAACGAACTTGGCCGAGGCGCGCGCATGCAGGCCGCGCTGGTTGACGATCGGAAAGTCGCGAACGATCTTGTCCTTTTCCGGCAACAGCGCGCTCATTTGCTGCTCAGGAGTTGACTGGCGACATTGATGTATTTGCGGCCGGCAGCCTGCGCTTCATCCAGGGCTGCCGTCATGTTGTCGCCTTTGCGAACGCTGGACAGCTTGATCAGCATCGGCAGGTTCATGCCGGCAATGACCTCGATGCGGCCGGATTCCATCACGGAAATGGCGAGGTTGGAGGGCGTGCCGCCGAACATGTCGGTCAAAACGATGACGCCTGATCCCGTATCGACGCGGCCGACTGCGTCGATAATGTCGCGGCGGCGCTGTTCCATATCATCGTCGGCACCGATCGCCACGGTCTCGAAATTGTCTTGTGGCCCAACGACGTGTTCCACGGCATTGCGGAACTCGGCGGCCAGTTGACCGTGCGTTACAAGCACGAGTCCGATCATTCTTTGGTGGCTCCCGTCATCGCCGCTTCACAGGCGCATTTTATGCTCGCCGACCGTTCCAGGCGGCGGGAGCGCTATCTTGTCGACGCAAGGCCCGTTGACAAGCCCAAAATTGCGCCGGCCCAAGCCAATTTGACGCATTGCAGCAAAAAATCGAAATCGGATCACAGGAAAGGCACAATCGACAGACGCGACATCACTGCCGGCAAGGCGGCCGCGACATTGCGCCCGGCAAGATCGATGCGCGGCACTGTCACACCGACAACGAGTTCGCTGCAGTCTTCCTGGAAACGGGCCATTTTGCCGGCTGGCACCAGCCGGATAATGAGGTCGATCACGCAGCTTGGCTCGAACTGTATCGGTTTGGGGCCGAATCCCGGCACCTCGACGAGGCCGGCTATGCTGGCTGGTGCGCGGCAGACCAGCCGCCCCTCGCAATCGGCGGCAAAGAGCTGGTCATCGCCGATCAGCCGGGAAAACAGCCCACGTTGGCTGCAATGATCGATCAAGGCGAGCGCCAGCGTCGTCTTGCCCAAGCCGGACGGTCCGGTGATGAGAATGCCGCGATCACCTATCAGGATCGCGGTGCCGTGAATGTGTTCAGGCTGCACAATAGGACCAGGCGAGATTGGAATTCATCCCTCAGCCTTCCGCCGGCAGCGTCACCACGAAGCGAGCGCCCTTGATCTCGCCAGGCTTGGTGCCCGGGATGTTCTCGGCGCTCAGCGTGCCGCCATGGGCTTCAACGATCTGCCTGGATATCGACAGGCCCAGGCCCGAGTTCTGGCCGAACGCCTCACCGGCCGGCCGATCGGTATAGAACCGCTCGAAAATGCGATCGATGTTATCGGCCCGGATGCCGGGGCCATTGTCGTCGATGGTGACGATGTTGAACTTGCCGGCGCGTGCCAGCGATATGGTGATGTGGCCACGATCTTCGGGAACGAACGAGCGGGCATTCTCGATCAGGTTGGTGATCACCTGGCCGATCCTCAGATCATGGCCGACGACGAAGTAGCCTTTCACGCCCTGCGGCAGTTTGGCGACCTTGAACTCGATCTCGACCGCCTTCTTGTTGCGCGTGGCCTCGCGCGAGACGGCGACCAGATCGGTGATGAACTTCTTCAGGTCGACGGTTCCCGCGTCCTCCCGCGCCAGCTCGGCATCAAGACGGGAGGCATCGGAAATATCGGTGATCAGGCGGTCCAGCCGCCTCACATCGTGCTGGATGATATCCATCAGCCGGCTCCGCGAATTGTCGTTCTTGGCCAGCGGCAATGTCTCCACAGCGCTGCGCAGCGAGGTAAGCGGGTTCTTCAGCTCGTGCGAGACATCCGCGGCAAAACTTTCGATCGCCTCGATACGGGCGTAGAGCGCATTGGTCATGTCGCGCACGGCGATCGAGAGATTGCCAATCTCGTCCTGGCGGTCGGAGAAGTCGGGGATTTCCTCGCGGTTCTTGACGCCGCGGCGAACCCTGACCGCCGCCGCGGAAAGCCGGCGAAGCGGGTTGGCGATGGTGGAGGCCAGCAGCATCGACAGGATGGCGGTAACCAGGGCGGCGATGCCGAACACGCGCAGGATCGCCTTGCGCTCGGCCGCGACGATCTTGTCGATGTCGCCGCCTTCGGTCGACAGCATCAGCACGCCGAGAACGGCACGGAAGCGCTGGATCGGCACCGCCACTGAAACGATCTGCTCGCCCTGCTCCGAGATCCGCACGATCGTCGACGGACTGCCGGTAAGCGCCTTGACCACTTCCGGAAACGCAGCACCGTTGCCGCCCGGCTGCTCGCGATAGACAGGCAGCTGCTTGTTGCGGAAGAAATCAAAGACGAATTTCTGGATGCGCTCCAGAAGGTCCGGCTGTTCCTCTTCGACCGGCGGCAGGTCGTAGCGAAGGATCTGGCCGCGCGAATAGAGATGGCGGGAATCGAGCAGCAGGTTGGCGTCGCGGTCATAAATGCGGGCGCGCGTGCGCGTCGGCGAGATCAGCCGCCTGAGCACCGGCGCCACGCGCTCCGGATTGATCGGGAAATCGAGATTGTCGAGCTGGTCGGAGCCCGGGCCGAGGCTTTCGCCGGCCTGCAACTCAAGCAGCTTTTCCGGATCGATGCTGATCGAATCGGTTTCGACCGTCGCCGATGCGGCGATCGCGCCGGCGATGATCTCGCCTTGGGTCATCAGGCTCTCGACACGGGCGTCGATCAGCCCGTCGCGAAAGGTGTTGAGGTAGAGAATGCCGGTGACCAGGACGGCAAGGCCGGCGAGATTGAGAAAGAGAATACGCCGTGTCAGGCTGGAAAAGATGTGATGGCCGAGAAACCGGCGCATCGGCACCGTAATTTTCGACACGAAGGCGGGCAGAATCCGCGGCGGGCGCCTGGCGGCGCCCGACCGTCTCACTCGCTCTACTTCCACTGCCATCGAATAGCAGCTCCCGCTCGGTAATTAGTGAGTAGTGAGTCGGCAGCAGGAATAGAGAAATGGTTGGCTGAGATCGCGGCGATGCATGGGTGGCCGCTCGCATCATTCAAAACTGACTACCGACTATTCCCTACTGCCTACTGCCTATTCATGCTTCGCGGAACCGATACCCGACTCCGTAAAGGGTTTCGATCATTTCGAAGTCATCATCGACGGCCTTGAACTTCTTGCGCAGCCGCTTGATGTGACTGTCAATGGTGCGGTCATCGACATAGACCTGCTCATCATAAGCGGAATCCATCAGCGCATCACGGCTTTTTACGACGCCCGGGCGCTGTGCCAGGGAATGCAGGATGAGGAACTCGGTGACGGTCAGCGTCACCGGCTCGCCCTTCCAGGTGCAGGTGTGGCGCTCCTGGTCCATGACAAGCTGGCCGCGCTCAAGCGACCGAGCCTGCTGGTTGGGCGCCTTGGCCGCCGCCTCGCGGGTGCTGGCGCGGCGCAGCACGGCGCGGACGCGTTCGACCAGAAGACGCTGCGAGAAGGGTTTGCGGATGAAGTCGTCGGCGCCCATCTTGAGGCCAAACAGTTCATCGATCTCATCGTCCTTGGAGGTCAGGAAGATCACCGGCAGGTCGGATTTCTGACGCATCCGGCGCAGCAACTCCATGCCGTCCATGCGCGGCATCTTGATGTCGAGGATGGCGAGGTTCGGCGGGCGCGCCGCCAGTCCCTCCAGCGCCGATGCCCCATCCGTGTAGGTTTCGACCCGATAACCCTCGGATTCGAGGGCGATCGAAACCGAAGTCAGAATGTTGCGATCGTCGTCGACAAGCGCGATTGTTGCCATTTCAAGCGGCTCCCTCATGAGCTGTCCCTTCTTTCGTCGAGAAGGGGCTTTTGCAGGACAAATTAGGTACAAAATGTGGCATAGGCTTTATCCGCTGTCACGCGCGGCACGCCGGCGGCCACAATTGTACCTCGATATGGATTGGACGAATGAACATCGCCAATCCTTTGGGCAACCATCAGTGTTTTTGCACATATAAACGATTTAAACAACTTTCAAAATATTTAAATCGATTAATGATTTGATATCATTCGCCTTTTCTGGTTTTGACGTTATTAGCTCCTGCAATGGGGTTTCCGGAATTCGCCGGTAAAGACGCGGTAAATCGAAGAAGGGACACCCATGTCGGAAGCCGGCAAACGCAATCCTGCATGTGCAATCGATCGGATCGGCCTGAGAACCACTGGCGTGGTGCGCTATAATTTCGGCGCGGCCGCGCTCTACGAGGAGGCAATCCGCCGTGGCGAGGCCCGACTCACCGCGCATGGCGCGCTTGCCGCCGAGACCGGGCAGCACACCGGCCGCTCGCCCAGGGACAAATTCGTGGTGCGCGACGAAAGCACCGCGCCGCATGTATGGTGGGACAACAACAAGGCGATTTCGCCGATCCAGTTCGATACGCTGCTTGCCGATTTTCGCGCCCATGCGGCTGGAAAGGACCTTTATGTGCAGGACCTGGTCGGCGGTGCCGACGAGGAACTGAAGCTGCCGACCAGGGTGATCACGGAGCTTGCCTGGCACTCCTTGTTCATCCGCAATCTGCTCATCCGGCCTGCAGCCGCCGAACTCGAGCATTTCGTGCCCGATTTGACGATAATCGACCTGCCGTCGTTCCGCGCCGATCCCGCCCGCCACGGCACGCGCGGCGAAACGGTGATCGCCGTCGATCTTTCGCGCATGATCGTGTTGATTGGCGGTACCTCTTATGCCGGCGAGATGAAGAAGTCGGTGTTCACAGTGCTCAATTATCTGCTGCCGGCAAAAGGCGTGATGCCGATGCACTGCTCGGCCAATGAAGGGCCCGCCGGCGACGCGGCCGTTTTCTTCGGCCTTTCCGGGACCGGCAAGACGACGTTGTCGGCCGACCCGTCGCGCACGCTGGTCGGCGACGACGAGCATGGCTGGGGACCGCACGGCATCTTCAATTTCGAAGGCGGCTGCTATGCCAAGACGATCAAGCTTTCGGCTGAAGCCGAGCCGGAGATCTTCGCCACCACCCAGCGCTTCGGCACGGTGCTGGAGAATGTGGCGCTCGACGCCGGCCGCGTGCCGGATTTCGACGACGGCGGGCTGACCGAAAACACGCGCTGCGCCTACCCGCTCCATTTCATCCCCAACGCCAGCAAGACGGGGCGCGCCAGCCACCCGAAGAACATCATCATGCTGACCGCCGACGCATTCGGCGTGATGCCGCCGATCGCGCGCCTGACCCCGGCGCAGGCGATGTATCATTTCCTCTCCGGCTATACCGCCAAGGTGGCGGGGACCGAGAAGGGCGTTACCGAACCCGAAGCGACATTTTCGACATGCTTCGGCGCACCGTTCATGCCGCGGCATCCGTCGGAATACGGCAATCTGCTGCGCGAGCTCATCGCCCGCCACGGCGTCGATTGCTGGCTGGTCAACACCGGCTGGACCGGCGGCGCCTACGGCACCGGCAAGCGGATGCCGATCAAGGCAACGCGGGCGCTGCTCGCGGCGGCGCTCGACGGCTCGCTGAAAGCGGCCGACTTCCGCACCGACGCCAATTTCGGTTTTGACGTACCGGTGACGGTTGCCGGCGTCGACCGCGCCATTCTCGACCCGAGATCGACCTGGGTCGACAAGCCCGCCTACGACCGGCAGGCGGCAAGGCTGGTCGGCATGTTCGTCGACAATTTCGAAAAGTTCGAAGCCCATGTCGACGCCACCGTGCTCGGCGCCGCACCACGCATGCAGGTAGCGGCTGAATAGCCGTCGCCCCTGGTGATGCTTCAAGGCCCGGCTTCGATCGGGCCTTTTCTTTTTCCGCCTGCCGCGCCATGACTGCGGCATGAACGCCGACGACAAGATCATCATCACCGACGATGCGGTGATTAATCCGGGCGACCTGCACGAGGACTTCATCCGTTCGTCCGGCCCGGGCGGCCAGAACGTCAACAAGGTGGCGACGGCAGTGCAATTGCGCTTCGATGCCGCCAATGCGGCTGGCCTGTCGGAGCGGGTGCGCGAACGGACCATCAAGCTTGCCGGCCAGCGCGCCACCAAGGACGGCGTCATCGTCATCGAAGCCGGACGCTTCCGCACCCAGGAGCAGAACCGGGCGGACGCCCGGGCGCGGCTGACGGCACTGGTTGCCAAGGCCGCCGAACCACCGCCACCGCCGCGCAAGAAGACCAGGCCATCCAAAGGCGCGGTCGAAAGACGGCTCAAGAGCAAGGCCGGGCGCGGCTCGATCAAGAAAATGCGCGGCCGGGTTGAGGATGAGTGACAGCCGAAGCGGCTTCGGATCTCAGATCGCCGGCGTAACGCGCGCAGCTACTGTCGGAGGCGGCTTTCGGGTCGCCGTTTTCGTTTGACGGTGGCATTCTGATTTTCCAGACCAACGGATCAAGCAACGCGATGCTCGTACTGCCCAAAGGCGTCCGCCATATGCCCGGCCACCTCTCGCGCGCCATGCAGGAAGTGCTGGTGGAAGATATCAGGAAAGTCGTGGAGGAAGCCCCGCTGTTCGTGCCTGCAATGCCGCGTACCGGCAAGGAGATGAGCGTGCGCATGACCAATTGCGGCCCGCTGGGCTGGGTCACCGACAAGGAGCACGGCTATCGCTACCAGCCGACCCACCCGGTGACCGGAAGGCCTTGGCCGCCGATCCCGGAGATGCTGCTCGATCTGTGGCGGGACGTATCTGCCTATGCGCACCCGCCGGAGGCCTGCCTGGTCAATTTCTATTCGCAGGATGCCAAGATGGGCCTTCACCAGGACCGCGACGAGGCGGATTTCTCGGCACCGGTCGTCTCGGTGTCGCTCGGCGACGAGTGCCTGTTCCGGATCGGCCAGACGACGCGCGACGGCGCCACCAAATCGTTCAGGCTGAAGAGCGGCGATGTCGTAGTGCTTGGCGGCGAAGGCCGGCTCTGCTTTCACGGCGTCGACCGTATCTACCCCTCGACCTCGGCCTTGTTGAAGAACGGCGGGCGGATCAATCTGACGCTGAGGCGGGTGACGACGCCGACATAGGCTGTTCGGGTGCCCGGGGGTGCCAGTAGCACGACCGCCGTTGTAGCGTTTGGCCAGCAGCAGGGCACTGCCCCGGCCAGGGTTGCAAGCCCGGAGCTGGCGGTGCGTTGCATCGTTGCGCGCACGCCAGGCCTGGAGCGCCAACAGCCGATCTCGGGCGGTCCGGGAATCGCATCATCTCGAGCCGTTCCGCAAACCTAGACCAGCGCTGGCGAATACCCAGTGGCGAAGCATCACATAGTTGACGAGCGGGATTACGAGGCATGTCAGCACAATCGGAATCTGCGCCTGCAGGCCCAGAATCCCGGACAACACGGCGGGCAGAAGAAATGACACCGCCAGACCAAGCAATGTCAGCACGAAAAAGCGAGGCGCCTCGAAACGATGCGCCCCGCTGGACGCGAAGGTAAAATACTTGTGGCCGGCGTAGGAGTAGAGGGCCGCGATGACGTAAGAGAGCACCGAGCCAGAAGCGGGCCGCATCAATGGCGTTTCCCCCATCGAAAATACCGCGGCAAGCAGTGCGTAGAGCAGAGTGGCGCCAAGGCCGATAATCAGGAAACGCGCCGGCTGCTTTGCAAGTCTGAAGCCCGAACCGGCGCTAAACACGGCCGCTGCATATATATTGCGCCCCGAGCGGCAGGTGCGAGACCCAGCCCTCGACCTTGCGCGCGACCGAATTCGCGAAAGGAAACATCAGAAAATGTCTACCTTCGACCTCTGTGAGGCCGGCTGTCTCCATGAGATTCCCGGCTTGGCGGCGACTGATCAGGACAGCATCTTCATCGAAGGGGCAGCGGAAGACGGCAAGGCGTGTCAGCGGATTGTACGGGTTGTGCTCGATCACCGAGACAACGCCGCCGGGTCGGACGACGCGTCGCATCTCGCAAACAAAGCTCGGCCAATGTTCAGGCGGCACATGATGGACGACGCAAACGGCGAATGCGAGGTCGAATGTGCCATCCGCGTAAGGCAGCACGGGAGCCGTGTAGTCGGCATAGGTGACCCAGGGGTTTTCCTCACGCGCCCGGGCGATGGATTCCCTCGAAATGTCGCAGCCGTGAAGGTCTGGAAAAAGCGGCTTCACGTAAGGATGCAGCGCGCCGATCCCGCAGCCGACATCAAGCGCCCGAACGCTGCCGTCGCGCCTCGCGATACCGCGTGTCGCGATCAGGTCGGCGAGAGGGGCCAACTTGGCCTGCAGGAAGAAGTCATGCTTCAGCCCGGAGAACCTGATCGAGTCGTCGACCGTCCTGTTATAGGTGGTGCGATATTGATCGAAGAGTTCGGCCATCAACCAAACCTTCTGTCGCGTGACGCCGACAACGTCGCCTCGGTGTTTCGATTGTCGACTTCCGCCCGGAGCGCGTCCTCGAAGCCAGTAAGGCGATCAATGACGTAGAGCGGCCGGCGCTTGATCTCGGAGTGGATCCCGCCGACATAGAGGCCGACGATACCGGTCATGAACAGGTTGATCCCCGACAAGAAGGAAACAATAACAACTGTCGACGTCCAGCCTTGGACAACACCGAAACTGAATGCCCAGGAAGCCACGGCGAAGAGCCCGAGCAGCGCGGCTACCCCCGAGATAGCGAGCCCGGCCCAGAGCGCCATACGCAAGGGTTTTTCCGAAAAGCCGATGACCCCGTGGACAGCCAGGCGGAGCATCTTCCAGAAAGGATACTTTGTTTCACCTGCGGCGCGCGCCGGCCGCTCGAATGAGACCGCCGTCTGCTTGAATCCCATCCAACCGAACATGCCGCGCACGAAACGGTTGCGCTCCGGCATCTGCTTGAACGTATCGAGAGCCTTGCGGCCGATTAGCCGGAAATCGCCAACGTCGCGGGGAATGTCGACCGAAGTCATCTTCTCCATCAGCCGGTAGAAGATGCTGGCTGTCAGCCGTTTGAACCAGGTTTCGCCTTCGCGCCGCATACGCCTCGCGTAGACGATTTCATAGCCCTCCTTCCACTTTTCCACCAGTTGGAGAACGACTTCCGGGGGATCCTGGAGGTCGGCATCCATGACCACCACGGCTTCGCCGGCAGCCGCATCCATGCCGGCCGTAATTGCAATCTGGTGCCCGAAATTGCGCGACAGTTCGATCAGCCGGAAGCGTGGCTCCTCGGCAACCATCCCACGCAGGTAGATCACACTCGTGTCGGTACTGCCGTCGTCGACGAAAATAGCCTCTGCCGGTGCGTCCAGCACGTCGAGCAGGGCGACTATTCGCCGGATAAGGAGTGGAAGAACCGCCTCCTCGTTGAAGATCGGAATGACCAGGGAATAGCGGAGCTGCGTCGCACGAACTCCGGTACTGCTCGCGTTGATCACAGACTGCTCCCGACAGATCCGCTGGAATTGCCCATCGAACACTAGCCGGGATAGCCTAAGGCGCCGTTAACCGCGCCGTTACAGTTTCCTGAGCGCCACTTCCTCGACCAGATGGTTGGCGCCCTTGCGCAGGATGAGATCGGCTCGGGCGCGGGTCGGCAATATATTCTCGCGCAGATTCTTCAGGTTGATGTTGGTCCACAGACCCTCGGCGATGGCGCGGGCCGCATCCTCGGAAAGTTGCGAATAGCGGTGAAAGAAGGAGGCCGGGTCGCGGAAGGCGGTTTCGCGCAACCGCATGAAGCGGGCGATATACCAGTGATGGATCAGCGCCTCCTCCGCATCGATGTAGATGGCAAAGTCGAAGAAATCCGACAGGAAAGGCACGATCTTGCCGTCCTTCGGCAGCTTGCCCGGCTGCAGGACGTTAATACCTTCGAAGATCAGGATGTCGGGCCGGTCGATGGTTTGGAACGCGCCCGGAATGACGTCATAGGTCAGGTGCGAATAGACTGGCGCGCGGACGTTGCGCTGCGCCGATTTGATGCCGGACAGGAAACGCAGCAGCGCGCCGACGTCGTAGCTGTCGGGAAAGCCCTTGCGCTCCATCAGATTGTTGCGGCGCAGGACTTCGTTCGGCAGCAGGAAGCCGTCGGTGGTGACCAGGTCGACCTTGGGACTCGACGGCCAGCGCGCCAGCAGCTCCTTTAGCACGCGCGCCGTGGTCGATTTGCCGACCGCGACGGAACCGGCAATGCCGATGATGAACGGTGTCTTGGCCGCGTCCAGCGCGTTGAAGAAGGCCTGGCGCTGCCTGAACAGGAGTTGACTGGCTTCGACATGAGCCGACAACAGCCGCGACATCGAAAGATAGATGCGCTCGACTTCGTGGAGATCGACCGGATCGTTCAGCGACCGCAGACGACGGATTTCGTCCTCGGTGAGCGTCATCGGCGTATCGGCGCGGAACCGCGACCATTGCTCGGCCGAGAAGAAACGATAGGGTGAATACTTCTCGGTAGGAGCGAGCTGGTCCATCGAGTTCCTCCGCAGCGATCAGCCCCGGTCCAGCCGAGACGCCTTTTCGGCGATGCCCGAACGACCGGTGCGGTGTTCAAGCTCGTTGAGCACATCGCTCAGCGGAATTTCCGCTATGCCGAGAACGACAAGCCAATGATAGATGAGATCGGCGCTTTCCGAAACAAGCGCGTCCCGGTCGGCGCTGACGGCTGCGATCACCGTTTCGACCGCCTCTTCGCCGAGTTTCTGCGCTGCCTTGCTCATGCCGCGCTGAAAGAGCTTGGCCGTCCACGAATCCGGATCGCCGGAACGCGCGCGTTCGCCAATAATCTTCTCCAGATCGGAGAGCGAGAACTCGGTCATGACGGCGTTTACAGCCTCTTCTTAGCCGGAAAGGCTCTAGGACCGATTACCCGGCGAGTCCAGCCGCATCGGCAGTCCGGCCTGAGCCATGTGCAGCTTGGCTTCGGCGATGCTGTAGGTGCCGAAATGGAAGATCGACGCCGCCAGCACCGCGCCGGCATGGCCGTCGCGAATGCCTTCGACAAGGTGGTCGAGCGTGCCGACGCCGCCGGAAGCGATGACCGGCACGCGTACAGCGTCGGCGACCGCGCGGGTAAGTGCTATGTCGTAGCCGGCCTTGGTGCCGTCGCGGTCCATCGATGTCAGCAGGATCTCGCCGGCGCCGAGATCGACCGCTCGCCGAGCGAACTCGACAGCGTCGATGCCGGTCTTCTCGCGGCCGCCATGGGTGAATATCTCCCAGCGATCGGCCTCGCCCGCAGCGGACACTTTCTTGGCATCGATGGCGACGACGATGCACTGGTTGCCGAATTTGTCGGCAGCCTCGGCGACAAAACTTGGGGTCTTCACCGCCGCCGTGTTGATCGACACCTTGTCGGCGCCGGCCAATAGCAGCTTTCTGATGTCGGCGACCTGACGGACGCCACCGCCAACGGTCAGCGGCATGAAACATTGTTCGGCGGTGCGGGCGACGACATCGAAAATGGTCTCGCGGTTTTCCGACGAGGCGGTGATGTCGAGAAAGCAGAGCTCGTCGGCGCCGGCCGCGTCATAGGCTTTTGCCGCTTCGACGGGATCGCCGGCATCGACCAGGTCGACGAAATTGACGCCCTTGACGACACGACCGTTCTTGACGTCGAGACAGGGGATGACGCGGGCTTTCAGCATCAGATCCTCTCGATCGCCGCAAGAAAGTCGACGAGCAGCTGGCCGACGACGGGCGGAACCTCGGACTGGGAATCAAAGGCCGGGTCGTATGCCGAGAGCGTAACGCCCACGATCGGGATGGACCTGGCCAGTCCGCAGGCAAGCTGCCGTAACTGTTCCGGGCTCGGACCGCCCGGGTGCGTGTAGCGGTTCACCTGCAGCATATTCGGATCGAGAACATCCAGGTCGAGATGCAGATGCGCCCGCACAGTCCCTGTCGCCGTGAGCTTTCCGATCATATCGAGTGCGCCGGCACATTCGGTGCGCACGATTGGCAAGGTTTCCAGCAGGCGCTTTTCGTCGGGATCGAGGTCGCGGGCATCGACCAGCATGCAGCGCGCCGGGTTTATCGGCCGGAACCCCGGAATCGCTGCCGCCATCGGACGCCAGCAGAGCCCGAGAGTCGCCGCCAGCGCCATGCCGTCGAGAAAGCCGTAGGCCGACGTCTCCGGCGTGTTGAGATCGCCGTGCTGGTCGATCCAGATGATCGAATCCGCGGCTTCACCGGCAACCGCTCCGGCGGCGGTCAGACAATTTCCAGCAAGGATAATGGGGAAGCGTCCTCCATCGCGGGCGAGGCTAACCTTGGTCGCGACAGCGTTGCAGACGGCAAAGCCGGTTGCGATTTCGCGCCCCTGCTCGTCTCCCACCTTGCCGATATCTTCGACGGTGACGTCATGGCCAGCCACGGTCAGGGCTTCGACGAGCCCACCGCCGATGATAGCGTCCGGCCCCTGGCCGCACCCTTCATGATGGTGCCCGCTGTCATAAGGGGCGACGATAATCGAGACTTTCATGATGACGCCCCTGCCGTGGGCTTGCCGCGCAGGATCGCCAGCGCCTCGGCCGGATCGATGCGGCCGTCATAAAGCGCGCGGCCGGAGATCGCGCCTTCGAGCTTGCGGGCATCGGGCATGGTCATGCGCACGATGTCGGCGATCGAGGCGAGCCCGCCCGAAGCGATGACCGGGATCGACACCGCGTCGGCGAGATCGATGGTAGCGTCCCAGTTGATGCCGGTCAGCACACCGTCGCGGTCGATATCGGTGTAGATGATGGCGGCGACGCCGGCACCCTCGAATTTCCTCGCCAGTTCGATCACGCCGAGACTCGAGGCCTCGGCCCAGCCTTCGACCGCGACCTTGCCGCCCTTGGCATCGATGCCGACGGCGATCTTGCCCGGGAATGCCTTGCAAGCCTGCCTGACCAGATCCGGATCGCGCACCGCTACGGTGCCAAGAATGACGCGGGCAAGCCCACGGTCGAGCCAGTCCTCGATCTGCGCCAGGGTGCGGATGCCGCCGCCGAGCTGCACCGGATTGCTCGTCGCCTTTAGGATGCCGCCGACCGCCGCGCTGTTGACGCTCTGGCCCTTGAAGGCGCCGTTGAGGTCGACGACGTGCAGCCATTCGAAGCCCTGCTCTTCGAAGGCGCGCGCCTGGGCCGCCGGATCGTCATTGTAGATCGTCGCGGTCGCCATGTCGCCGTGCCGGAGGCGCACGCATTTGCCGTCCTTGAGGTCTATGGCCGGAAACAGGATCACCTTCAGGCGCCTTCGACGATGACAAAGTGCCCGGTCGAGCCGGCGAGCCTGTACTTCAAGGCCTCCTGGTATTCAGGCGAGCCGTAGCATTCCAGCGCCATTTCATAGGATTCGAATTCCACCAGCACGTGGCGATTGCCGGTCGGTCCTTCCGGGCTGGTATACCGCCCGGCGCGCACCGGGAACTTCGCGCCGTATTTCGCGAAAGCCGCGGCATTGGCCTCGATGTACTGCTTGTAGATCTCGGGATCGTGGACATCGACCATTGCCATCCAATAGCCCTTCTTGCTCATGGTTCAGGGCCTCCAGCCTAGGAAATTGGTGATCAGCGCCAGGCCCAGCGCCTGGCTCTTCTCGGGGTGGAATTGCGTTCCGGCCAGGTTGTCGCGGACGACAGCGGCCGTTATCGGGCCGCCATAGTCGGCAACCGCCAGCACCTCATCCTCTTCCCGTGCATCCAGATGGTAGGAGTGGACGAAATAGGCGTGCAGTCCCTTGCCGCCCGTCGCAATGCCGGAAAACAGCGGATGCTTGCGCTTCAGGTCAATCGTGTTCCAGCCGATCTGCGGGATCTTCAGCGTCGGATCGGCCGGCGTGATCTCCTTGACGTCGCCGGCGATCCAGCCAAAGCCCTTTGTGACGGTCTTTTCCAGGCCTCGCTCCGACATCAGCTGCATGCCGACGCAGATGCCGAGGAACGGCCGAGCCTTGGCGATCGCCACCTCCTCGACCGCCTCCCACATGCCGGCGACCGCACGCAGTCCAGCGGCGCAATCGGCATAGGCGCCGACGCCGGGCAGGACGATGCGGTCGGCGGTCCTGACCCGCTCGGCATCGGCGGTGAGTTCAATCGCGGCGGCAATGCCGGCTTCATGCGCGGCACGCTCGAAGGCCTTGGTGGCCGAGCGCAGATTGCCCGACCCGTAGTCGATGATCGCGACCCTCATCTCAGGGCTTTCCCGGAATATGGTTCAGCCCCAGTGCCAGGCCCATCTGCGCCGGCCGGGCATGTGCTGCGTCTGGGACGATACGCTGCGCAGGAGTTTGTGCATCCGAATCCGCAGCGGCTTCCAACACATAGCGGATGTCGGCGTGGGCGCGCCTGTCGGCCTCTACGACGCCCCATTCATGCCAGCCGCGACGGCGCAGGGCTGCAATTCGCAAGCCTTGTCCCTCCAGCCCGACAAAGAGCATGACAAGGAAGGATAAAAGCGAGCCGGCTGTTTCCAGGTCCAGCCTTTCGCCCAGCATCGAGAGCAGGCCCATGGCGACAAACGCCAATGCCGCCTCGACCCACAGCCGGTGCCAGGCCAGCCACAGCGGCGGCACCAGGAAGCCGAGCCAGGCAAAGCCGTCACGGATAAAGGTGGTGTCCACGCTTTCACCGCGGCCTGGCGGCTCCATCACGACATAGATGGCCATGGCGTTACCCTTTCAGGGATCCCTTGGTGGAGGGAACCGCGTCCGGCTGGCGCAGGTCGCGCTCAAGTGCCGAACGCAGCACACGCGCCACGGCCTTGAAGCAGGTCTCGGCGATGTGGTGGTTGTTGGCGCCGTAATGATTGGTGATGTGCAGCGTGATGCCGGCATTCTGCGCCAGAGCGTGGAAGAATTCGCGCACCAGCTCGGTGTCGAACGTACCGATCTTCGGCGACGAGAACGAAACATTCCAGACCAGAAAAGGCCGGCCGGAGACATCGATTGCCGCCCGCGTCAGTGTCTCGTCCATGGCGAGGTCGATCGAGGCGTAGCGCATGATGCCGCGCCGCTCGCCCAATGCCTTGGCCAGCGCCTGGCCGAGGGCGATGCCCGTATCCTCGACGGTATGGTGGTCGTCTATATGCAGGTCGCCCTTGGCCTTCACGGTCATGTCGATCAGCGAATGGCGCGACAACTGGTCCAGCATATGGTCGAAGAAGCCGACGCCCGTCGAAATGTCGGATTTGCCCGAGCCGTCGACTTGAACCGACACGGAGATGTCGGTTTCCCTGGTCTTGCGGCTTATCTCGGCGGAACGGGGCGCCATGACCTCATCCTTGTCTCAGATTTGCACGTCAGGCGTTCACAGGCCTGAAAACGAAAGCCTTCTAGCAGCATGATCCGGCGATTGCCAGTTACCGCTGCGGAGCACTATCCGGCCCGGCGGATGGCCGGTTTGCAATCGTCCGGCCTATGCATACATATGGCCGATCAAGTCACTCGTAACGCACCGATCGCCTCGATGGGATCGGTGCTTGTCGGAGCAGGAAATGTCGAATGAACTGACCATGCATGCCACGACCATCCTGACCGTGCGCAAGGGCGGCAAGGTGGTGATCGCCGGCGACGGCCAGGTCAGCCTCGGCCAGACGATCATGAAAGGCAACGCCAAGAAGGTGCGCCGCATCGGCAAGGGCGGCAACGTCATCGCCGGTTTCGCCGGCGCCACCGCCGATGCCTTCACTCTGCTCGAGCGGCTCGAAGCCAAGCTCGAACAATATCCCGACCAGCTGACACGCGCCTGCGTCGAGCTCGCCAAGGACTGGCGCACCGACCGCTATTTGCGGCGGCTGGAAGCGATGATGCTGGTGGCCGACAAGTCGGTGTCGCTGGCGCTGACCGGCACCGGCGACGTGCTGGAGCCCGAATTTGGCGTCATGGCCATCGGCTCCGGCGGCAATTACGCGCTGGCAGCGGCACGCGCGCTGATGGACAGCGACAAGGGCGCAGAGGAGATCGCCCGCAAGGCGATGCAAATCGCGTCAGACATTTGCGTCTACACAAACAACAACTTCGTCGTCGAAACCCTCGATGCCGCCTGAGCGGAGCCTCCGCTATGGTTTTCGGCCGGTGACCCAGAGGGACCTGCCGATGATCGCCGGCTGGCTTGCCGAGCCGCACGTCGCCGAGTGGTGGGACGACCCAGAGACCGAGATTGCGGAGATCCGCGAGCATATCGACAGCATTTCGGTCGAGCCGCTGATTATCGAGCTGGACGGAAAGCCCATCGGCTATTTGCAGAGCTACGATCCGCATCTGGAGGACGGCCATCCCTATAGCGACCAGCCGTTCGGCACGCTCGGCATCGATCTGTCGATCGGCGTGCCGGAGCTTGTCGGGGTCGGCCACGGCTCCGCGATCGTCCGGCAGTTCGTCGAGCAGCTTTTCGAGGAAGGTACGCCGCGCGTCATCATCGACCCGGACCCCGCCAATGCACGGGCTATCCGTGCCTATGAAAAGGCCGGTTTCACGGCTATCGATCGCAGGAAGTCGGAATATGGCGATGCCGTGCTGATGGCGATTGATGCCCCAGAGGGTGATGCCGGACAGGGTGACGCAGAAGAGGGGCAATAGCAGCATGAGCGTATCCAGCGACAAAACCGTCTCGGCCTACGAAGACAGTTGGCGAATGGGGCTCCTGCTGGTTCTCGGCCTGGTCATCTTCCAGGCCGGGGTCCTCTATGGCATGGGGCGGACGCCGATGTGTACCTGCGGCTATGTCAAGCTGTGGCACGGCATCGTCCAAAGCTCGGAGAATTCCCAGCATATTTCCGACTGGTACAGCTTCTCGCACGTCATTCACGGCTTCCTGTTCTATGCGCTGGCGTGGTTCCTTTTCCCGCGCTCGCCGATCGGGCTCAGGCTGGCGTTTGCGGTCGTCATAGAGGGCGGCTGGGAGCTGCTCGAGAACAGCCCTTTCATCATCGACCGCTACCGCGCCGGCACGATCTCGCTCGACTATTATGGCGACAGCATCATCAATTCGGTGTCCGACACGCTGGCCATGGTGCTGGGGTTTGTCATGGCGCGAAGGCTTCCTATATGGGTGATCGTCACCCTCGCCCTCATCTTCGAATTCGGTGTCGGCTATCTCATCCGGGACAATCTGACACTCAACGTGATCATGCTGCTGCATCCGTTCGAGTCCATTCGGCAGTGGCAAAGTGGAATTTAGTGATATGAGCACCTTCTCTCCCCGCGAAATCGTTTCGGAACTCGACCGCTTCATCATCGGCCAGAAAGACGCCAAGCGTGCGGTGGCGATTGCCTTGCGCAACCGTTGGCGCCGCCAGCAGCTCGAGGGCCAGATGCGCGAAGAGGTGATGCCGAAGAACATCCTGATGATCGGCCCGACCGGTGTCGGCAAGACCGAGATTTCACGCCGCCTGGCACGCCTTGCCGGTGCGCCTTTCGTCAAGGTCGAAGCCACCAAGTTCACCGAGGTCGGTTACGTCGGCCGCGACGTCGAGCAGATCATCCGCGATCTGGTCGAGATCGCCATCGGGCTGGTGCGCGAGAAGATGCGCGAGGACGTCAAGGCGCGTGCCCACGTCAACGCCGAGGAACGGGTGCTCGAAGCGCTCGTCGGCAAGACGGCGAGCCCGGCCACCCGCGACAGTTTCCGCAAGAAGCTGCGCGACGGCGAGCTCGACGACAAGGAGATCGAGATCGAAGTGGCCGATACCGGCAATGGCGGCATGCCTGGCTTCGAGATCCCCGGCATGCCGGGCGCCAATATCGGCGTGCTCAACATCAACGACATGCTGTCGAAGGCGATGGGCGGCAAGAAGACCAAGTTGCGCAAGACGACCGTCAAAGAGTCCTACGGGCTGTTGATCAGCGACGAGTCCGACAAGCTGCTCGATCAGGACGAGGTGGTGCGCAGGGCCCTCGAATCGACCGAGAATGACGGCATCGTCTTCCTTGACGAGATCGACAAGATCGCCTCGCGCGAAGGCGGCATCGGTGCCGGTGTTTCGCGTGAAGGTGTACAGCGCGACCTGCTGCCGCTGGTCGAAGGCACCACGGTTGCGACCAAATATGGACCGGTGAAGACCGACCATATCCTGTTCATCGCCTCGGGCGCGTTCCACGTCGCCAAGCCCTCCGACCTGCTGCCGGAATTGCAGGGCCGCCTGCCGATCCGCGTCGAGCTGCGGGCGCTGGAGAAGGACGATTTCGTCCGCATCCTCACCGAGACCGAAGCCAGCCTGATCAAGCAGTATATCGCGCTGATGAAGACCGAAGGCGTCGACCTGGTCTTCACCGATGACGCGATCGATTCGTTGGCCGGCATCGCCGTCGACCTTAACGCCAGCGTCGAGAATATCGGCGCCAGGCGGCTGCAGACGGTGATGGAACGGGTACTGGACGACATCTCCTATGACGCGCCGGACCGTAACGGCACCTCGGTGACAATCGATGCCGCCTATGTCGAGAAGCATGTCGGCGACCTCTCCAGAAACACGGACTTGTCGCGTTTCATCTTGTAGGAGACTCTTGATTCTCCAAGAGGCCGGGGAATTACCCCCGGCCTCCGTCAAATTCAGCCGGCATTCCGGAGGTGTGGCCAAATGGAAGCATCCGGCAAGCTTTCGTCCCGTCCGGTGCAGGCGTCTCTCGACTCCCGGTGAAGCATTACCTAGTTTGCCGCCGATTATTTGGGCGGCGGCGCATGAAAAAACTGATCCTCGTCATTTTGGGGCTGACGCTGGCGACAGCCATGTTCGCCGCGCAAGCGGCAACGATGGTGCCGCCGGGCAACCGCAACACCGAGCAGCCTGACATACCGGGCGCATCGAGCCGGCGCACCCAGGCGACCAATACCACCTTCCAGGCGAAATACCGCAAAGTCTTTGCGCTGCTCCAGAACGATGCCGAGTTGCGCGGCAAGATCAAGCAGGCGGCCGCGGCCTATGGCATCGACCCAATGCATATCGTCGGCGCCATCGTCGGCGAGCACACCTACAATGTCGATGCCTACGACCGGCTGCAGACCTACTACGTCAAGGCGATCTCGTATTTATCGAGCAAGCTCTCCTTCGCCTATGACGGCGAGGACATCACCGATTTCGTGCAGCGGCCTCAATTCGCCAAATGCGCAGGGAAGTCCGATAGCTACGACCTATGGGAGTGCCGCGAGCAGGTGTGGAACCGGTCGTTCCGCGGCAAGACCGTCAACGGCGAGAGCTTCCCCAACGACCGCTTCGGTGCCACTTTCTTCCAACCTTATTATGCCGGCCAGACTTTTGGCCTTGGCCAGCTCAATCCGTTGACGGCGCTGGAAATGAGCGACCTCGTGCACAAGGTTTCCGGCCTGCCGGAACTCGACGTCAGCGACCCCAACGCGGTCTACAAGACCATCATGGATCCTGACCTGACACTGCCTTATGTCGCAGCAACGATCCGGAAATCGATCGACGCCTATAGAAGCATCGCCGGCTTCGACATCTCAGGCAATCCCGGCATCACGTCGACGCTCTACAATGTCGGCAACCCCGAACAGCGCGCCTATGCGCTGAAGGCCGAGAACGACAAGCGCCGCGCTGCGGGCGAGCCGGAAAAACTGCCTGAGGAAAATTACTATGGCTGGCTGATCAACGACAAGCTGCCGGAGCTGAAAGCGCTGTTTTAGCCAAACGCGTTCGGCCAACTATCCACGCCCTCAGCTCACGCCGCCAGCAGCGACTTCAGCTTGACGGTGTGCGAGCCTAGCGCTTCCGGCGCCGGCTTTGCCTGCTTTGCAATCAGCATCTCGGCCAGCCTTATGTCACGGGCGACCGCGTTGCCGGGGCCGATGCCGCTTGCCGCAACCAGCCTGCCGTCCTCGGCCAGATGAAACAGGATGAAGGCGCCGTCGCCAACGTCGCGGCGAACGATGCTGCGGCCTTCGTCCGACAGGCCGGCGATCTGCAGGGTCAATCCGTACTGATCTGACCAGAACCAAGGCACCGCCGAATGCGCCTCGCCGGCGCCAAGCATGTTCCTTGCGGCGAGTGCGCCCTGCTCCTGCGCATTGCGCCAGGCTTCCAGCCGCACGCGCGGGCCGCCATAGATAGCGAGCGGAAACGAACAGCAATCGCCGGCTGCAAAGATATCCCGGTCGCTGGTGCGAAGCTCGGCGTCGACGGCGACACCATTGTCGATGGTCAGCCCCGCCTCCGCGGCAAGTCCGGTCACCGGCACGGCGCCGATACCGATCACGGCAAGATCGGCGACAATGTCGTGCCCACCGGCAAGCGCGATGCGCACTTCGGCGCCGTCATCGGCAATGGCCGCGATGCCCTCGCCGCACAGGATTTTTACGCCTTCGGCTTCATGCGCCTGATGGATGACCTGCGCGATCTCGGCCGGCACGCCCCGCATCAGAATGCGCGGCTGCGCCTCGATGACGGTGACCGCGGCACCCAGCCTGCGCGCCGCCGCGGCGAGCTCGAGCCCGATGAAGCCGCCGCCGACTATGGTGATGCGATTGCCGGCGTTGAGATGGGCACGAATGGCCAGCGCGTCGTTGAAGGTTCGGAGGTAGACGCAGCGCCCGCCAAGGCCCGGCATAGGTAGTTTGCGCGGCACCGAACCGGTCGCCAGCAGGAGCTTGTCGTAGGCCAGGGCGGAACCGTCTGACAGGCGCACGACATGCGCCGTGCGGTCGATCGCCACAGCCAGAACCGAATGGATATGCCGGATAGAGCGCTCGGCCAGGATCGCGTCGCTGGCGATCGCCTTGATCAGGGGCGCGTCGGCGACCATCGCGTCTTTCGACAGTGGTGGGCGCTCATAGGGAAGATGCGGCTCGTCGCCGACCAAGGTTACGGGGCCATTATAGCCTAGCTCGCGCAGCGCAAGGGCGGCGCGCCCGCCGCATTCGCCGGCGCCGATGACGACCATTCCCTTCGTCATCATCAACCGATCCGGACCAGGACTTTGCCGGCGTCGACTTTGACCGGATAGGTCCTTAGATCGACGCAGACCGGCGCGCCCCTGGCAGCCCCCGTCTTGTAGTTGAAGCGGCCA
The DNA here is from genome assembly GCF_040321535.1 of Mesorhizobium sp. M0340. Taxonomy (NCBI): domain Bacteria; kingdom Pseudomonadati; phylum Pseudomonadota; class Alphaproteobacteria; order Hyphomicrobiales; family Phyllobacteriaceae; genus Mesorhizobium; species Mesorhizobium sp. M0340. The sequence goes on from NZ_JAMYRR010000004.1 coordinate 163,756, forward strand.
TTGTGCTTCGGGCACTCGATGATGTCGTCCATGACCAGCCCGTCGGCCAGATGCACCTTCTCATGCGTGCAAAGCCCGTCGGTGGCGAAATACTCGTCGTCGGGGCTGCGATAGATAGCAAAGGTGCGGCCGCCATGGTCGAAGCGCATCACGTCCTCTTCGTCGATGTCCTCGGCGTCACAGGCCTCGACCCAGTCGCTCATTTACGGTCCCTCGATTTTGGGTGCCTCGGCATGGGCTTGTCATTCGGCAGCCACCGCAGCGGCAGCGTTGTCGTTGTGGAAGTGCTCGCGATAGGGCCTCGCCGTCGGCGGCAGTTCGCGCTTGATGAAATAATCCTCATTGCGCAGCTGCCGCAGGAAGCTCGGTATCATCTCGCGGTAGCCGGCCAGGATGGACGGTGTCGGCGCCGGCAGATCGTGCTTGATCAGCTCATGCAGCCTGGGCAGCGCATGATAGGGCACCATGGGAAACATGTGATGCTCGACGTGGTAGTTCATGTTCCAGTAAATGAAGCGGCTTATCGGGTTCATGTAGACGGTGCGGCTGTTGAGCCGGTGATCGGTGACGTTTTCAGCCAAGCCGCCATGCTGCAGCAGGCCGACCATGACATGGTGCCACGCGCCGTAAAGCCTGGGCAGCCCGACCAGCATCAGCGGCAGGAACGAGCCCGTGTAGAGCGCCAGGGCAATGGTCGCGGCATAGACTGTCGTCCAGATGCGGGCAATGCGAATTGCCTTCGGCTGCTCCTGGTCGGGAATGAAGGTTCTTTCGGCCGGACTGATGATACCGGCTGCATTGCGCAGCATGTCGCTCATCGCATGCCCGGCGTCGAGAATGCCGACGAAGTTGAGCACGACGCGCAGCAGATCGGGCGGACGCATCACCGAGATCTCCGGATCGCGGCCGACGATGATGGTATCGGTATGGTGGCGCGTATGGCTCCAGCGCCAGGTCACCGGGTTGCGCATGATCATGAAGCAGGCGATCTGATAGACCACGTCGTTCATCCACTGCGTCCTGAAGGCGGTGCCGTGGCCGCATTCGTGCCAGCGTGAATCGGTGGAGGAGCCGTAGAGGACGCCGTAGACGAAGAAGAACGGCACGCACCACCAGCTGCCCCAGAACCAGACGCCGCCGGCTCCGCTCAGGATTAAGGCGCCGAGCCAGATGACCGTATCGCGGATCGCCGGGCCGTCGGAGCGCTGCATCAGCTCCTTCATCTGCTTGCGTGGCACGTCCGTGTGATACCACTCGGCCGCCGCCAGCCCGCTCTCGACGGCGAGCTTCGCGTCGCGGCCGATCAGGCTGTAGTCACGCCGGGACGCTGCTGTGGCGATCGTGTTCCCGGTTCGGAGTCCAATATCCACCATGGCGGAGGCCTCGATCATAGTCGGTCCGCATTCAATAACGCCGAAGCCTGATAGGCTCAATATCACAAAGATAGTTTCTATCATTTTACATCATAATGGTGTAAAAGCAGGACAATAGAGCGAGGCAGCGATGGCGAAACGGCCGACGATTACCGACCTGGCACGCATTTCGGGGGTCAGCGTTGCCACCGTCGACCGGGTGCTGAACAACCGGTTGCCGGTGCGCGAGGAAACCGCGCGCCGCGTCTATGAAGCGGCGACCAGCATTGGCTATCACGCAGCCGGGCTGATCAAGCAGCGGATGCGCCATGAATTGCCGGAGTATCGGCTCGGGTTCCTGCTGTTGCGGCGGGAGGACGTTTTCTACAGCGAATTTGCCCGCGAGCTTGAACTGGCGGTATCGCAGTCGCCGCGCTTTCGCGGCGTGGCGACCATCGACTTCGCCGGCTCGCTGGCGCCGGACGAGATCGTCGAGCGGATGCGCAAGCTGGCCGCCAAATCCAGGGCCGTCGCCCTGGTTGGGCCTGATCACCCGACGCTGACGGTCGCCGTCGAGGCTCTCAAAGCCAATGGCGTGCCGGTGTTCTCCCTGCTTTCCGACTTTGCGTCCGGTATTCGCGAGGGCTATGTCGGCCTGGACAATCGCAAGGTCGGCCGCACCGCTGCCTGGATGATCTCGAAGGCTGCGAAGAGGCCTGGCAAGGTTGCCCTCTTCGTCGGCAGCCACCGCTTCCATGGCCATGAGCTTCGCGAGATCGGTTTTCGCTCCTTCTTTCGCGAGCAGGCGCCGGAATTCACTCTGCTCGAGACGTTGGTCAATCTGGAAGCGAACCAGATCACGCATGATGCAATGATCGAGCTTCTAGCCCGCCACCCTGATCTCGTCGGCTGCTATGTCGCCGGTGGCGGCATGGAAGGCGCGATCTCGGCGCTGAGGGAGGCAAAGCCGGCAGAGGTGCCGGCGGTCGTCTGCAACGAGATCACACCCGATTCCCGCTCGGCGCTGGCGGATAATTTCCTGACGATGGTGATCTCGACGCCACTGGCAGCGCTTTGCCGCGAGCTTGTCGGGCTGATGGCGCATGCCATCGAGATCGGCGCTGCGAATGCGCCGGGCCAGACCTTTCTGCCCTTCGACATCTATCTGCCCGAAAACATCTGACGTCGCGGTCATTGGCGGCGGACATGATGTAATCTATCAGAACGCTTTCAGGCTTGGCTTGCCTGAGCGTCCGTCCAAAAGCGCTCGAAATGCCGAAAATCCATTCTTCATGGCGAAATCTCGCTTGACGCCCACGCGAAATGGAATAAATATTTCACCAACTGAGCATTTTGGTTCTTTCGTTCCGGAAGATCTGTTTCAGGCAAATGCCTCCGGAACTAAAATGGCAATCGGGAGAGAATTCCCTGCGAGATCGGGGATTCCGGGTAGATCGGTGCAGCCGGACACCAATGTGGAGGAGAATCAAATGAAAAAACTGCTTTTGGGCGTCGCGTTCGCGGCGCTTATGAGTTCGTCCGCCTTCGCTGCCAAGATCGGCGTGTCGATGGCGTTGTTCGACGACAATTTTCTCACCGTGCTGCGCAACGGCATGATCGAGCAGGCCAAGGGCATGGACGGCGTCGAACTGCAGGTGGAGGATGCGCAGAACGACGTCGCCAAGCAACTCGACCAGATCAAGAACTTCGCCGCCTCGGGCGTCGACGCCATCATTGTCAACCCAGTCGACACCTCGGCGACCCAGGCGATGTCGGACGCAGCCGCCGCTGCCAAGATTCCACTGGTCTATGTCAATCGCGAGCCGGTCAACGTCGACACGCTGCCCGAAAACCAGGCCTTCGTCGCCTCGAACGAAGCCGATTCCGGCACGCTCGAGACCAAGGAGGTCTGCCGCCTATTCAAGGAGGCCGGCAAGACTGAAGCCAACGTCTATGTGATCATGGGCGAACTGTCGAACCAGGCAGCAGTGCAGCGCACCAAGGACATTGACGATGTGATCGCCACGCCGGAGTGCAGCTTCATCAAGATCATCGATAAGCAGACGTCGAACTGGAAGCGCGAAGAAGCGCAGAACCTGATGACCAACTGGCTGTCGACCGGCAAGCCGTTCGACGGCGTCATCGCCAACAATGACGAAAGCGCGATCGGCGCCATCCAGGCGATGAAGGCCGCCAACATCGACATGAAGTCGGTTGTCGTCGGCGGCGTCGACGCTACCCAGGACGCGCTTGCGGCGATGCAGGCGGGCGATCTCGATGTGACGGTGTTCCAGGATGCGGCCGGCCAGGGCGCCGGCGCGCTTGACGCGGCGCTCAAGCTGGCGAAGGGCGAAAAGGTCGAGCACAAGGTCTACATCCCGTTCCAATTGGTCACGCCGGCGAATATCGACAAGTTCCTGAAGAAGAACTGAGGCAGCGGACCGGCGCGGCGCACCAGCGCCGCTCCTCCTTCTCTCTCGGCCTGAAGAGCGGCCGAAGAGACCGTGGCTGACGGAGGAAGCACGATTGGCACAGACATCTCACGGCGTCGGCGGGCTCAGCTATGATGCGAAGCGGCGCGCATGGCCGGCCGAATTCAACGTCTTCCTGGCGCTCGTCATCCTGGTCGGCGCTTTCGAGCTGATCGGCCGGGTCTTCCTGGGCGACAGCTTCCTGTTCAATACCCGCGACAATATCGATGCGATCTTCAACGAAGCGCGCCTGCAGATCATCATCCTGCAGGTGTCGATTGTCGGCATCATTGCCATCGGCGTGACGCAGGTGATCATTACCGGCGGCATCGACCTGTCCTCAGGTTCGATCGTCGGCGCCACGGCAATGATCGCCATGAGCTTCGCCCAGGTGGCGACCGTCAACGGCAACCCGAACCCCAAGGCGATGTTCATCGCCCAGGGCTGGACCGACCTGCCGGTGATCGTGCCGGTGCTGGTCGCGATCGGCTGCGGACTGCTGGCCGGCCTGGTCAACGGTGCATTGATCGCCTACACCCGCATTCCGCCGTTCATCGCCACGCTCGGCATGATGGTCACCGCGCGCGGCATCGCCAAATGGTGGTCGAAGGGACAGCCGATCTCGTTTCCGACCGAAAGTTTCGCCGCCATCGGCAAGGGGCTGATGCCGGTCATCATCTTCATATCGCTCGCGGTGCTGTTTCAGCTGATCCTGAGCTACACCAAATATGGCAAGCACTGCTATGCAATCGGCTCCAATGAGGACGCCGCGCGCATGTCCGGCATCAACATCGCCAACCACAAGATCCTCGTCTACGTCATTGCCGGCGTCCTCGCCGCGCTCGCCGCCGTGGTGCTGAGCTCGAAGAATCTCACCGCCCAGGCCGGCATGGGTGTGATGTACGAGCTCGACGCGATCGCCATGGCGGTTATCGGCGGCGTCTCGCTGTCGGGCGGCCGCGGCTCGATTATCGGGACGGTGATCGGCTCGCTGATCTTCGGCGTCATCATCTCCGGCTTCACCTTTCTGCGCCTCGACGCCTATTATCAGGAGATGGTCAAAGGCGTGATCATCGTCGGCGCAGTCGTTCTCGACCAGTGGCGCCAACGCCTGCGGGCAATGAGGGCTTGACCATGTCGGACATCGTCCTGAAGACGGAAAACCTGACCAAGTATTATGGCGGCGTCCATGCGCTGGAGGGTGCCAACTTCGAGCTGCGCAAGGGCGAGCATGTCGCTATCATGGGCGACAACGGCGCTGGCAAATCGACCTTCGTACGCCAGATCACCGGCGTCGAGCAGCGCACCAGCGGCAGGATGTGGTTCGACGGCAAGGAAGTGAATTTTGCCGGCCCGATCGAAGCCCGCGAGGCGGGCATCGAGACGGTGTTCCAGAACCTGGCGCTCGCCGACGACCTCGACGTGCCGTCGAACCTGTTCCTCGGCCGCGAGCGGGTGCTGTTCAATCTAGGACCCTTCTCGATCCTCGATCGCAAGTTCATGCGCAAGGCGACCGAGGCAGCCTTGGTCCGCACGGCGGTCAAGATCCCCAATCTTTCCAACACCATCCGCCATATGTCGGGCGGCCAGCGCCAGTGCGTGGCAATTGCCAGAACCGCGACCTTTGCTTCCAAGCTCATCATCATGGATGAGCCGACCGCGGCACTCGGCGTGCAAGAGACGATGCAGGTCGAAAACATCATCCGCACGCTGAAGGAAAATGGCGAACCGCTGATCCTGATCTCTCACAACATGCGCCAGGTGTTCGACCTGGTCGACCGCATCGTCGTTTTCCGGCGCGGCCGCATCGTCGCCAATTTGCGCAAGCAAGACACCGACGGCAACGATATCGTCTCCTACATCACCGGTGCCAAGACCGGGCAGGCGGAGCTTGCGGCGTAACGGCAACGAGGCCACAGGCGCTGACACGCCTTCCCTTCCCAACCATCCTCAAAGGAAAATTCTTCATGCCTCTTCGCTTTGCTCTTCTCGGTGCCGGCCGTATCGGCAAGGTCCATGCTCGCGCCGTTGGTTCCAATCCGCAGGCCAGGCTGGTTGCAGTTGCCGACGCCTTCGAGAAGGCGGCGACCGATCTGGCCTCTGCCTATGGCGCCGAAGTGCGCAGCATCGATGCCATCGAGAAGGCCGGCGATATCGATGCGGTCGTCATCTGCACGCCGACCGACACTCATGCCGATCTGATCGAACGCTTCGCCAAAGCGGGTAAAGCGATTTTCTGCGAAAAGCCGATCGACCTCGACGCCGCCAGGGTGGAACGTTGCCTGGCCGTCGTCGACAAGGCCGGCGCCACCCTGATGGTCGGCTTCAACCGCCGCTTCGATCCGCATTTTGCCGCCGTGCGCAAGGCGATCGACGACGGCGCCATCGGCACCGTCGAAATGGTGACGATCACCTCGCGCGATCCCGGCCCGCCGCCGCTCGACTATATCGGCCGCTCGGGCGGCATCTTCCGCGACATGACCATTCATGATTTCGACATGGCGCGCTTCCTGCTCGGCGAGGAGCCGGTGGCGGTCAGCGCGCACGCTTCGGTGCTGGTCGACAAAAAGATCGGCGAAGCCGGCGACTTCGACAGCGTCAGCGTCATTCTCGAAACCGCCTCCGGCAAGCAATGCGTCATCTCCAACTCGCGCCGCGCCACCTATGGCTACGATCAGCGCATCGAGGTGCATGGCTCGAAAGGCATGATCGCGGCCGAAAACCAGCGGCCGGTGTCGATCGAACTGGCCAACGAGAAAGGTTATACGCGGCCGCCGCTGCACGATTTCTTCATGACCCGTTATCTCGACGCCTATGCCAACGAGATCGCCGCCTTCATCGCGGCAGCGACGTCGGGCAAGAAGGCGGCGCCGAGCGGCCAGGATGGCCTGGTGGCGCTCAGGCTGGCAGATGCGGCGCTGAAATCGGCCAAGGAAGGCAAGACCGTCCGCCTCGACAAAACAATCTGACTATCAAGCACAGGAGCAAGGCGATGAACGGTTCAGCCGGTCGCAATTCCGAAACACGCGCCATCGTCACCGGCGGCGCGCAAGGCATCGGCTTTGCCGTCGCCGAAGCGCTGGCCGATGAGGGCTGCCGGGCGCTGGCGCTGATCGGCCGCTCGCAGGAGAAGGGCGACAAGGCTGTCGCCGCTCTCAAGCGGGCAGGTGTCGATGCCATCTTCATCAGCGCCGACGCCTCAAAAGTGGCCGACTGCAAGCGTGCGGTCGAAATGGCGATTGGCCATTTCGGTACGGTTAACGCGCTGGTCAACGCCGCTGCCACCTCGGCTCGCGGCTCGCTGGTCGAGACCTCCGAGGATCTCTTCGACCAGATATTCCAGACCAATGTGCGCGGCCCGTTTTTCCTGATGCAGGGCGTGGTGGCGCATTTGCTGGCGCGCAAGGCACCGGGCTCGATCGTCAACGTGCTGTCGATGTCGGCGCATTGCGGCCAGTCGTTCCTGGCACCCTATTCGTCGAGCAAGGGTGCGCTGGCGACACTGACCAAGAATGTCGCCAATGCCTATCGCGGCAATCGCATCCGCTGCAATGCGGTGCTGCCTGGCTGGATGGACACCGAGGGCGAAGCGATCGTGCAGAAAAAATGGCACGACGCACCGGACGACTGGCTGGAAAGGGCCGAGGCCGCGCAGCCGATGGGTCAATTGGTGAAACCGGCACAGCTTGCCAGGTTGATCAGCTATATGATCAGCCCGCAGTCCGGCGTCATGACCGGATCGCTGGTCGACTACGACCAGAGCATCGCGGGGGCGTCGCCGGAATAGTGTCGCGGCGCACCCTGACGCTCTGGTCAATGGGCAGAACGCCCATCGCTTCGTCATCCTGGGGCGGAGCAAGGAGCGAAGCGACGCGGCGCAGACCCCAGGATCCATGCCGCGCCTTCAGAGCGCCGCAACGGTGCAGAATTCTGCTCCGCTGCACCCCTCGGCCAAGGTTACGGCATGGATCCCAGGGTCTTCGCGACGGAGCTTCGCTCCTGCTTCGCCCTGGGATGACGAAGTTGCGGAGGCTTCGACCAATCCCGAATTGGCTGCCAACAGGCCTCCAACCCCTCGGATCCCGTGCGCAGCGCTACTACGCAGCCTCATCACCCACGTGACAAGCGCCCCGGCATCGATTATATGAACCGCATGATCAACCTGACCGCCACGTATTGGTACTTTAGCAGCTCGCTGGCGGCGGGAGGATTGCGCTCGATCTGAAGATTGCAGCATCAAAAATCCGAACAGCCGCCAGACCTGGCGGCTTTTTTGTTTGCCGGCAGGTCTCCTAAAGCATGATCCCGAAAAGTGGCACCCGGTTTTCGGAAGAGATCATGCTCCAACAGACAGGAGCAGAAAGCCGTGTTGACGACCACAGACGATCTTCGGGTCAAAGAAATAAGGGAATTGAGCGCGCCGGACGAGGTGATGCGGGAGATACCGCGCACGCTGACGGCGACGCGCACCGTTGCCGCATCACGCAACGCGATCCACGCCGTACTGACCGGCGCCGACGACCGGCTGGTGGTTGTCGTCGGCCCCTGTTCGATCCACGACCCGGCCGCTGCCGTAGACTATGCCAGTCGTCTGGCGACGCTGCGCGAAAGCCTGTCGGACCGGCTGGAGATCGTGATGCGGGTGTATTTCGAGAAGCCGCGCACGACGGTCGGCTGGAAAGGCCTGATCAACGATCCCGATCTCGACGGCAGCTTCAACATCGACAAGGGGTTACGGATGGCCCGCAACGTGCTCTCCGCGGTCAACAATCTCGGCCTTCCGGCGGCCACCGAATTCCTCGACATGGCCACCCCGCAATATATTGCCGACCTCGTCGCCTGGGGAGCGATCGGCGCGCGCACGACCGAGAGCCAGATCCATCGCGAACTGGCGTCAGGCCTGTCCTGCCCGGTCGGCTTCAAGAACGGCACCGACGGCAATTTGCGGATCGCCGCCGAAGCCGTGAAATCCGCCGCCCAGCCGCATCATTTCATGGCGGTGACGAAAGGTGGGCGCAGCGCCATCGCTACGACCACCGGCAACGAGGACTGCCACGTCATCCTGCGCGGCGGTATTGTGCCTAATTATGACGCGGCCAGCATTGCTGCTGCCTGCGCGGAACTCGGCCGGATCGGCGTGGCGCCGCGGCTGATGATCGATGTCAGCCACGCCAACAGCAGCAAGAAGCCGGAAAACCAGCCAGGGGTGGCAGCCGAGGTCGCGGGCCAGGTCGCGGCGGGCGACGAGCGCATCATCGGCGTTATGATCGAGAGCAACCTTGTCGCCGGCCGGCAGGATGTCGTGCCCGGCAGGCCGCTTGTCTATGGCCAGAGCATCACCGATGGCTGCATCGACTGGGCAACCACCGAGACGGTGCTTTACGGCCTTGCCGACGCGGTCGAGCGGCGCCGGTCGGTGCGCCGCGCCATGATATCAAGCCGTCCGGGAGCCGCCTGACCCGGCCGGCGCCGCTGCCATGGACGTTGCGCCCTTCGGGCTCGGAATTCACGCCGCCTTCAAGCCTTCCCAGACGGTGAGCGCCGAAACCGCAACGAGAAGCAGTCCGGCCGCCCGGCCGGCAAGAGCGGTTGCCCTTGGATTGGCGACCAGCAGATCCCGGCTGCGACCGGCGGTAATTGCGAGTCCGCCATAGACAGCGAACTGCGTGGCGATCGTCATCAGCCCCATGATGATCGCCTGCATCCAGATCGGGCCGTAATCCGGCCTCAGAAACTGCGGATAGACGGCAAGAACAAAGAGATAGGCCTTTGGATTGATCAGGCAGGTCATGATCCCCTGGCGAAAGGCCTTCCATGCGGAGCGGCTGGCGGCAGGGCCGTCATGGCCGACGGTGATGGAGCTGCGCATCAGCGTGATGCCGATAAAGGCCATGTAGGCGGCGCCGGCAATCAGCAGCGGATTGAAGAGGATCGGCAAGAAATGCATGAGCAGGCCGACGCCGAGCGCGCCGTTCAGCGTATGCACCACGCCGCCCAGCATGATGCCGCCGGTCGCCGCAAGCCCTCTGCTGCTGCCGCCGGTCAGCGCATTGGCAAGCACGAAAAGCATGTCCATGCCGGGCACGATGATGATGCCGAAAAGGAGGAGAAAAAAGAGCCAGAGGTTTGCCGCGTAGTCCATGTCAGTTGCCTGTCGCCTCATGCAGGCGAGCTGCAGAGGAACTTGTTGATTTTCAATCCGATAGGCGATCCTATAGGTCAGTCCAACTGACGAGGTGTTGTCAGTTGCCTTCGGGCCGAGTGAGGGAATGCGCAAGGCGTCGCGTCTGTTCGAGATCATCCAGATCCTGCGGCTGGCGAGGAAGCCGGTGACGGCGGCAATGATCGCCAAGCGGCTGGAGGTGACGGTGCGCTCGGTCTATCGTGACATTGCCGCGCTGCAGGCGATGCGCGTGCCGATCGAGGGCGGGCGCGGCATCGGCTACATACTGCGTCCTGGCTTCGACTTGCCGCCGTTGATGTTTTCGATCGAGGAGATGGAGGCGATCGTATTGTCTCTCGCGCTGCTCGAACGCACGGGCGACAGCGAGCTCAAGCAGGCGGCCAAGCGCGTCAGCGCCAAGATCGCCGGCGCGGTGCCGCCGCCTTTGCGCCAAACGCTCGACGCCAATCAGTTGCATGCATGGGGTTTTGCCGCGCCATCAGCCTCCGCGGTCGATCTGGCGTTGGTGCGCCGTGCCATCCGCGACGAGGCCAAGCTGGACCTTTCCTACCGCGACGAACTGGGCCGAGCCACCGAGCGCATCATCTGTCCGATCGCCCTCATCTACTACTTCGAAACCGCCAACATCGTTGCCTGGTGCGAGCTGCGCCAGGCAATCCGCAATTTCCGCAGCGACCGGATCGAGGATTGCCAGGCGACGGGACTATGGTTCAAGGGTGAAGGCGACGGTTTGCGGCAGGTCTGGGTGAACGGGTGGGAAACGGACACCTCGGCCGCAGGCGGCTGAAGCGGCCACTGTGAAGCGGATGCCGGGGAGGGCTACCTCACGTCCTCCCAGCGGCTCTCACTGAACGACCTGGCCATCGCGTGCACGGTGCGCTCGATCTCCAAGCCTTCGTCGAAGTCGATGATGCGCGCCGGCTTGCCGGCCAGCCGCGTCAAAAGTTCCCTGCATTCGATGATCTTGAGATCGTTGAAGCCAAGCCCGTGGCCGGGTGCCGGCAGGAAGGCGTCGTAGGGCTTGTGGTGCGGCGCCACCAGGATCGTGCGATAGCCTTGCTCGGTCGGCCGGTCGGCTGTCAGATAGAGCTGGAACTCATTCATCCGCTCCTGATCGTACAGGATCGAGCCCTTCGAGCCAAAAATCTGGATGGCGATCCGGCCTTTGCGGCCCCAGGCCGAACGGTTGACCAGCAGCGTGCCGGCGATGCCGTTTTCGAGATGCATCAGGATGCTGGCGATGTCGTAGGTTTCGACCGCGCGGCGCCCGCCAGAGGCGACGCGGCGTTCGGCATAGGGTTTGGCCATGTCGCACATGACGCGGGCAACGCGGCCGAACAGCACGGCGATGAGCGAAAGCGGATGCACGGCGAAATCGTCGAGCGCGCCGTAACCGGACGCCGCCTCGTGCTTCCAGAAGAACAGCGCCTCCGGATCGGCCATGAAGTCCTCGTCCATCTCGATGCGCAGATGGTTGACCTCGCCGATGATCTTCTCGTCGAGCAGCGCGCCGATATGGCGGATTGCGGGGTTCTGGATGTAGTTATAGCCGAGCGCGGCGACTTTGCCGGACTTTTGGGCCGCCGCAGCCATTGCTTGCGCCTCCGCAAAACTCGGCGCCATCGGTTTTTCACACCACAGATGCTTCCCGGCTTCGAGGATGGCGATGGCCATTTCCGGGTGGAACTGGTTCGGCGTGGTCAGCGAGATGACATCGACGTCGGGATCGTCGACCACCGCCCGCCAGTCACCGGAGGCCCTGGCGAAGCCGAATTCGCTGGCACGGCGTTTGGCAAGGTCCTCGTTGACCTCGCCCAAATGAACCAGCCTTGGCTTGTCCACATCGGGAAAGACGGTACCAACCGCGTTCCAGGCAATGGCGTGGCACTTACCCATGAAGCCCGTGCCGATAAGACCTACCCCGACCATCCGCTTGCCTCCCTGTGTGCAAAGTTTGTGTGGATGAATTAGTCCAATTTGTCTGCAGATGGAACGCTTGTCTCATTTTTTATGGTGTTCTTGTACAGGCCCGCTATGATGGGGCACAGAGGGAACCAGACGATGAGCCTGGGCGGAGCGACAATGGACGAACGGGTGCCGCGCGATTTCGAGACCCTGCGGGCGACGATCCTGGAGCGGCGCCAAAGCCTGCCGAAACGTATCGCCCAGATCGCCGCCTATGCGCTCGACAACCCAGACGATATCGCCTTCGGCACCGCCGCCAGCATCGCCGCTTCCGCCGGTGTCCAGCCTTCGACGCTGATCCGCTTTGCCCAGCAGCTTGGTTTTGATGGTTTCACCAGCCTGCAGTTGGTGTTTCGCGAGCGTCTGCGCGAGCGCAACTCGTCCTATGATGAAAGGCTGGCGGCATTGCGCGCCAAGGCCGAGGAAGGCGCCGGCCACCGCGCGATTTTCGACGGTTTTGTTGCCGCAGCCAGCACCTCGCTCAACGACATTTCGCGCACGCTGAATGAAGACCATTTCGAAGATGCGATCGCCGTGCTGGCCAAGGCCGAAACCATTTACGTGCTGGCCAAGCGGCGCTCCTACCCGGTCGCCTCCTACATCGCCTACGCATTGGGCAAGCTCAAGATCCGCAACCAGCTGATCGAATCGGCCGCCGGCCTCAATGCGGAGATGATCGGCTTTGCCTCTCCAAGGGACGCCGTCATCGCCATAAGCTTTTCACCCTATGCCCCGGCCACCATCGAGGAGGCGCGCGTCATTTCGGAACAAGGCGTGCCGATCGTGGCGATTACCGACTCCTCCTTTTCGCCGCTCGCCCAGTTCGCCAGGGTCTGGTTCGAGGTCGCCGAGGCCGATTTCGCCGGCTTCCGCTCGCTGTCGGCGACGATGGCCTTGGCCATGGCGCTGACCGTCGCGGTCGGCGAGAAGCGGCGCGACAGCGGCAGGAAGCGCAAGCCTTAGAGCACCTCTATCGCCGTTTCGCCTCCTGCCAAAAGCCGCGCTGCGTCGCGGGCAGGCGGCGATCCGAACTGGCGGGCATACTCCCGGCTGAACTGGGAAGCACTCTCATAGCCGACAGCGAAGGCGACACGCGCCACGTTGCCCGGCTGGGCAACCAGCAGATGGCGGGCTTCCAGCAAGCGGATTTGCTTTTGATACTGGATTGGGCTCATGGCCGTCGCCGCCTTGAAGTGACGATAAAACGCAGCACTGCTCATATGGGCGATTTCGGCCAGATCCCCGACCCGAACCGGCTGATGGGGATGCGAGCGGATCCAGGCGATCGCCTGGCCAATCCGGGACAGATGGCCGTCGGCGCGCGCAAGTTCACGAAGCTTTCCGCCTTGCGGGCCTTGCAGGAGCCGAAACAGCATCTCCCGCTCGAGCATGGCCGCGAGCACGGGAATCTCCGCTGGCCGGTCAAGCAGCCGCAGCATTCGACGCAACGCGTCGAGCAGGTCGTCATCAACGGGAGAGGTGGAGAACCTGTCGCCCCCGAGGACCGGCCCGTGCTCAACGAGGAGCGCGGCGACAGCCTGCAGGTCAAGGGTCAAGCCAATGGCCAGATAAGGACGTGCGGCGCTCGCTTCGACTATCTGGCTGATGCTGGGCGTCTCGACAGTGTAGATGAAATAGCTGGCCGGGTCGTAACGAAGAGCCCGGTCGCCGATCAGAACCGTCTTCGCGCCCTGCAATACGAATAAGACCCCCGACCCCCACACACCCGGCAATGGCGCCGTCGCGACTTCGCTGCGGCCGATCGAAACGCGGGGAATCGCCGTTCTTATTCTTCGCCCGCGCGCATGGCGGCCGGCGATTTCGATCAACTCCTGCAGCGCCTCGCTCATTGCGCCAGCATCGCGCATTCGCACCGGCCGCGCAACAGCGTGAGAGGATTAGGCAAGAGCTGGAGAGTTTCCGGCGCGCGGCGCCCGCTGCCTCGCGCCATTTGTGGGTCTTCGACAGCAAACATGGAGACACGATATGACGGCATCGAAAACTGCGCTGGTGACCGGCGCCAACAAGGGTATAGGCCGTGAAATCGCCCGGCGAATGGCGACCATGGGCTTCAAGGTCTGGCTCGGAGCCAGGAGCGCCGAACGCGGCATGGCGGCGGCGCAGGCATTGCGTGCCGAAGGCCACGACGTAGAGTGGCTTGAGCTGGACGTCACGAGGGATGACAGTGTGAAGGCGGCAGCCGAGGCGTTCGGGCAGGCCAGCCGCCGCCTTGACGTGCTGGTGAACAACGCTGGCGTCGCCATCAACTACGACCTGCCGCCGAGCCAGCAGCGGATCGCCGATATCCAGGCCACCTACGACGTCAATGTCTTCGGCCCGATCCGCGTGACCCAGGCATTCCTGCCGCTGCTGCTGGCAGCACATGCTGCGCGGATCGTGATGGTGAGCAGCTCCACCGGCTCCATCGGCCGGGCGCTGGATCCCGCCACCACGAACCACGCCATCAATATGATGAGCTACGGCAGCTCCAAGACAGCGTTAAACGCCATCACGGTGGCCTTCGCCAGGGAGCTCGCACCGCAAGGCATCAAGGTCAACGCCGCCGCGCCTGGCTACACTGCCACCGATCTCAACGGCTATAAAGGTCACCGTACGGTGCAGCAGGCGGCCGAGATCGTCATTCACCTGGCGACCTTGGACGCCGACGGCCCGACCGCCGGGTACTTCAACGATGATGGCCCACTTCCTTGGTAAATCAGCTGGTCTCAGTGGTAGACACTTGACGTTCGTCTGACTTCAAAGTTTCTGAACGCGCGAGCCTTGCACAGCACTTTTCAGCTTGGGAATGCTCGTTCCATATTGACTATGGATTGGAATTATTATTTCATATTGCTGGCGCCACGCTGCCGCTCGCGCGTGTTACCCAAGACAACAAAGCCGATGGGAGGTTCGAATGAGCGAGGCCGTGGAAGCGAAATATTCGCCGCTCGACATCATCACGATCGGCCGCGCTTCCGTCGATCTCTACGGCCAGCAGATCGGCTCGCGCCTTGAGGACATTACTTCCTTTGCCAAGTCGGTCGGCGGCTGTCCGGCCAATATCGCAGTCGGCACTGCCAGACTAGGCCTGCGCTCGGCGCTGCTCACCCGCGTCGGCAATGAGCAGATGGGCCGGTTCATCCGCGAGCAGCTGACCCGCGAGGGCGTTTCGGTCCAAGGCCTCAAGGCCGATCCGGAGCGGCTGACCGCCCTGGTGCTGCTGTCGGTCGAGGATGAAGGCGTCTCGCCGATGATCTTCTATCGCAGCGATTGCGCCGACATGGCGCTTTCGCAAGACGACATCGATGAGGCGTTCATCGCTTCGGCACGCGCAGTCGTCGTCACCGGCACGCATTTTTCACGACCCAACAGCGACGCCGCGCAGCGCAAGGCGATCCGTGTCATGAAAGCCAAGGGCGGCAAGGTGGTGTTCGACATCGACTACCGCCCCAACCTGTGGGGTCTCGCCGGCCACGCCGAAGGTTTCGAGCGCTATGTGAAATCCGACCGCGTGTCGGCGCGGCTGAAGACGGTGCTGCCCGACTGCGATCTCATCGTCGGCACCGAAGAGGAAATCATGATCGCGTCGGGCGCAGACGATTGCCTGAGCGCGCTGAAAACCATCCGCTCGCTGTCGGCGGCAACCATCGTGCTGAAGCGCGGCGCCATGGGCTGCATCGTCTATGACGGGCCGATCAGCGACGATCTCGAGGACGGCATCGTCGGCAAGGGGTTTCCTATCGAGGTCTACAATGTGCTTGGCGCCGGCGACGCCTTCATGTCGGGCTTCCTGCGCGGCTGGCTCGGCGAGGAAAGCCTGGCGACGGCGGCGACCTGGGCCAATGCCTGCGGGGCATTTGCCGTGTCGCGGCTCCTCTGCGCACCTGAATACCCGACCTTCGAGGAATTGCAGTTCTTCCTGAAAAACGGCAGCAAGCACCTGGCGCTGCGCAAGGACGAGGCGATCAACCACATCCATTGGGCGACCACGCGCCGGCGCGACATCCCCTCGCTGATGGCGTTCGCCTGCGACCACCGCGTCCAGCTGGAGGACGTCGCGGCAAAAGCCGGCGCCGATCCGTCGCGGATCCCGGCTTTCAAGGTGCTGACTGTCAAGGCTGCGGCCAAAGTCGCGGCCGGCCGCGCCGGCTATGGCATGCTGCTCGACGAAAAATACGGACGCGAGGCGATGTTCGAATTCGCCCACCATTCCTTCACCTGGCTCGGCCGGCCGGTCGAGTTGCCGGGTTCGCGGCCGCTTCGCTTCGAGTTCTCGCAAGACATTGGTTCGCAACTGACCGAATGGCCGGTCGACCACTGCATCAAGTGCCTGTGCTTCTATCATCCCGATGATCCGGCGGAGCTGAGGACCGAACAGCAGCAGAAACTGCGCGCTTTGTTCGAGGCCGCGCGGAAAGTGGGCAGAGAACTGCTGGTGGAGATCATCGCCGGCAAGCATGGCAAGCTCGACGACATGACCATCCCGCGCGCGCTTGAGGAACTCTACGCACTCGGCATCAAGCCCGATTGGTGGAAGCTCGAACCGCAGGCATCGCACGGCGCATGGGCAAAGATCGAGGCGGTGATCCTGAAAAACGATCCGTGGTGCCGCGGGATTGTGCTGCTCGGTTTGGAAGCGCCGCAGGACGAGCTGGAAGCGGCCTTTGCCGCCACCGCCAAGGCGCCCATCGTCAAGGGCTTTGCCGTCGGCCGCACCATCTTCATCAACGCGGCCGAACAATGGCTTGCCGGCAAGATGTCGGACGATGAAGCGGTTGCCGACATGGCATCTCGCTTCGAGAGACTGACCGAGGCGTGGCTTGCCGCGCGCGGCCGCAAAGCAGCATAAGAAGGCGCGGCGATAAGGACTGCGGAGGAACCGACATGACCAAGACAATCCGCCTGACGATGGCGCAGGCTCTGACCCGCTTTCTTGCTCGACAGATGACCGAGATGGACGGGAAGAAGGTGCCGATCTTCGGCGGCGTCTGGGCGATCTTCGGCCACGGCAATGTCGCCGGCGTCGGCGAGGCGCTGTACCAGGCTCGCGACGAGCTGCCGACCTTCCGTGCCCATAACGAGCAGGCAATGGCGCATGCGGCGATCGCCTATGCCAAAGCCAATTTCCGCCGCCGCTTCATGGCTGCGACCAGTTCGATCGGCCCCGGCGCGCTCAACATGGTGACCGCTGCGGCGCTTGCGCATGTAAACAGGTTGCCTGTCCTGTTTCTGCCCGGTGACGTCTTTGCCAATCGCATTCCCGACCCTGTCCTGCAGCAGGCCGAGGATTTCTCCGACGGCACGGCGACCGTCAATGACTGCCTCCGGCCGGTGTCGCGCTATTTCGACCGCATCACCCGGCCGGAGCAGATCATGCCGGCGCTCAACCGCGCCATGCAGGTGCTGACCGATCCCGCCGAATGCGGCCCGGTGACGCTGGCGCTGTGCCAGGACGTGCAGGCAGAAGCGTATGACTACCCCGAGAGCTTCTTTGCCGAACGAATCTGGCATCAGCGGCGACCGCGTCCGGATCGCCAGGAGCTGGCCGCCGCGGTGGCGGCGCTTAAAGCGGCGAAGAAGCCATTGGTGATTGCCGGCGGCGGCGTACTCTATTCGCAGGCGTCGGGTGAACTGGCCAGACTGGTGCAGGACGCCGGCGTTCCGGTCTGCGAGACGCAAGGCGGCAAATCCTCGCTGCCCGACGATCATCCGCTGAACATGGCGGCGGTCGGCGTCACCGGCACTTCGGCTGCCAACAGGCTGGCCGAAGAGGCCGACGTCGTGCTTGCCGTCGGCACTAGGCTGCAGGACTTCACCACCGGCTCCTGGGCACTGTTCAAGAATGCCGGCAAGACCATTATCGGGCTCAACGTCCAGCCCTTCGACGCCGGAAAGCACCAGGCGCTGACGCTGGTCGCCGATGCGGCGGAAGGGCTCGCCGAACTCGGCGAGGCGCTGAAGGGCTGGAAGGCGCCTGCCGCCTGGACCGACAATGCGATCAAGGGCAAAAAGGAATGGCAGGCGGAGGCGGGCAAGGTGACTGCGTCGACCAATGCCGCCTATCCGTCCGACGCGCAGGTGATCGGCGCCGTACAGCGCGCCATGGGCTCCGGCGTGGTACTGCTCCACGCCGCCGGCGGCTTGCCCGGCGAGTTGCACAAGCTCTGGCAGGCGGGCGCGCCCGGTTCCTACCACGCAGAATACGGGTTCTCGACAATGGGCTATGAAATCGCCGGCGGACTCGGCGTCAAGATGGCCAAGCCGGACGAAGAGGTAGTCGTGATGATCGGCGACGGCTCCTACCTGATGCTCAATTCCGAGATCGCGACCTCTGTGATGCTCGGCCTCAAGCTGACCATCGTGCTGCTCGACAACCGCGGCTATGGCTGCATCAACCGGCTGCAGATGGCGACCGGCGGCGCCAACTTCAACAATCTGCTGAAGGACGCCCGTCACGAAACCTTGCCCGAGATCGACTTCGCCGCGCATGCTGCGAGCATGGGTGCGATTGCCGAAAAAGTGCCATCGATCGCCGGGCTGGAAACGGCGCTGGCGCAAGCGAAGAAGAACACGCGAACGACCGTGCTGGTCATCGACACCGACCCGCTGGTTTCGACCGAGGCCGGTGGAAGCTGGTGGGATGTCGCAGTGCCGGAAGTCTCGGCACGGCCGCAAGTGAATGCGGCGCGCAAGAAATACGAGGAAGCGCTGAGCGGGCGGGTTCTTTGAGCCATCCGCGAACGCGCCTCGAAATGTCTGAAACTGGAGTGACGACTTGAAAGCCAAACTGGGCATGTCCCCCATTGCATGGTGGAACGACGATCTTGCCGAACTCAGCGATGATGTGTCGCTGGAGGAGTGCCTGCGCCAGTCGCGCTCGGCTGGCTTTACCGGCATGGAAATGGGCCGCCGCTTTCCCAACGATCCGCAAATCATGCTGCCAATCCTGAAAGAGGCCGACGTGACGCTTTGCGGCGGCTGGTTCTCGGGGACGCTGGTCAATGAAGACATGGCGAAAAACAAGGATCGTATCCAGCCGATGATCGATCTGTTCAAGGCGGTGAATGCGCCCTGCATCGTCTATGGCGAAGTCGGCCGGTCCATCCAGGGCGACCGCTCGAAACCCCTCGCCAGCAAGCCCAGGCTGTCGGACGATGAGATGAAAGCCTACGCGAAGCAGCTCACGCAGTTCGGCGAATGGTGTGCCGAGCAAGGCATGCCGCTCTCCTATCACCATCACATGGCAGCGGTGGTCGAGACCGAGCCAGAGCTCGACGCCTTCATGCGCTATTCGGGAGAAGGCATTCCATTGCTGCTCGACGCGGGTCACCTGGCCTTTGCCGGGGGCGATGTGCTGCGCGCTATTGATAACCACCACCGGCGCATCAACCACGTGCATGTGAAAGACGTGCGCATGGAGGTGATCAACAAGCTGGATCGTAGCAGGCAATCCTTTCTCGATGCGGTGGCGCTTGGTGCCTTCACCGTGCCGGGAGATGGCTCGCTGGACTTTGGCGCCATCGTCCAGAGGCTCGCCGACCATGGCTATGAAGGCTGGTTCGTGGTGGAGGCCGAGCAGGATCCGAAGAAGAACCCGCCGCTCAAGATGGCGCAGGTCGGCTACAAGGAATTGATGCGGGTGATGACAGCGGCCGGCTATACGGTGGAGACACAAGGCTTTCCCAATGCTTGAGGCTCGCGAGGAAGGGCTGATCCGATGCCGGGGGTGATCCGATGAAGGACTCCGAGCACCCGTTTTTCCGGCCGCTGTGGCGGCGCGTTGCCGTTGTCGCGGTCTGCCTGGTCTGGTCGGTGATCGAATTCGCCACCGGCACGCCGTTCTGGGGCGTGATCGCGCTCGGCTTCGCCGGCTATGCCGTCTGGCAATTCTTCTATCTCTACAAGCCGGCTGACGAGGACAAGCCATCGGCGGACGCCAAACCGAAGGAATGACCATGTCTAAGCTGCTCATCAAAGCCAATAAGGGCCACGGCCGCGTCGCTCATGTGACGCCGCAAAACGCCGGCTGGACCTATGTCGGCTTCGATCTGCATCGGCTCAGACCCGGCGAGAGCGCTTCCGGGCAAACCGCGGATCGTGAGGTCTGCCTGGTGTTCGTCACCGGAAAGGGCAAGGCCAAAGCCGGCGGCAAGGATCTCGGCCTGCTGGGCGAACGCATGTCGCCGTTCGAAGGCAAGCCTTGGTCGGTCTATGTGCCGCAGGGGTCGGAGTGGTCGGTGAGCGCCGATACCGATCTCGAACTTGCCGTCTGCTCGGCGCCAGGACTGGGCGGCGGTCTGCCGGTCCGTGTCATCGGACCTGACGATCTCGGCCAGGAGGTTCGCGGCAAAGGCACCAACACGCGCTACGTCACCAACATCCTGCCGGAGGGCAAGCCGGCCGATTCCTTGCTGGTGGTCGAGGTCATCACACCCGGCGGCCACACATCAAGCTATCCGCCGCACAAGCACGACCAGGACAATCTGCCGGCTGAATCCTATCTCGAGGAAACCTACTACCACCGCCTCAACCCGCCGCAGGGCTTTGCTTTCCAGCGTGTCTATACCGATGCCGACCAGAACGGTGCTCGTTCGCTCGACGAGGCGATGGCTATCGAGGACGGCGACGTCGTGCTGGTACCCAGGGGTTATCACCCCTGCGCAGCCTGCCACGGCTATGATCTCTATTATCTCAACGTCATGGCCGGACCGAAGCGGACGTGGAAATTCCACAACGCGCCCGAGCACGAATGGCTGATGAAGGCCTGACCGCTTCCCTTCGCCCCAACCGCTGGTCCAAGCGAAAAATCGTCGGCTAACGACCCGGCTGTGTGGTTTTGTTACCGAAAACGCCGCAAAGCTTCGTCAATTCGTCATGGAAATCACCTATGGCAGCGGGGCTGACAAGGACTTTCGATGCGCTACGCGATCTATTTCACCCCCCGACAGGACGAACCGCTGGCACGGATCGCCGCCAACTGGCTCGGCCGCGACCCATTCGGTGCCGCCACAAAGCCGGTCGAGGCAGTAGGCGAGTTGTCGGCGGCAGAAGTTGCCTTCCATACCGCCTCGGCGCGCCGCTATGGCTTTCATGCGACGCTGAAGGCGCCCTTCCGACTGGCCTCCAACGAGACGGAAACCTCGCTTCGCGCGGCGCTCGACGATTTTGCCGAGGCGACGCCGGTAGTGACCATCCCGCGCCTGATCGTCAGCCAGATCGACGGCTTCTTCGCGCTGGTGCCGGAAGCACCGCTGCCGTCGCTCAACCGCTTTGCCGATGATGTGGTGCGCGACTTCGACCGCTTTCGCGCGCCGTTGACGGAAGCCGAGATCGAACGGCGCAGCCCCGATTCGCTGAAGCCCGACGAGTTCCGCAATCTCTGCCAATGGGGTTATCCCTATGTGTTCGAGACGTTTCGCTTCCACATGACGCTGTCCGGCCGGGTCTCGTCACAGGAAAGCCCTCGTCTTCGCTTAGCAATCGACAGCCTGTTTGCGGGCGTGCTGCAAAGGCCGGTGCCGGTGGACGCGCTGACGCTGTTTGTGGAAACTGAACCTGGCGCGCCGTTCATGGTGCTGTCCCATCACGCGCTCGGGCGCCGCCCGGCCAGAAGAACTGCCTAATGACTATTTGCTCTAACCGCGTTTGTGCGACGCCAATTGGTTCCAGTTGGCTGCAAAATCCTGCAAGGACTGCTTGAAATGACCGCCGAGACTGTTCTTGACAACGCCCGCATCGTGCTCTCCGACCAGATCGTCCAAGGGTTGATCGTGCTGCGCGACGGCATGATCGCCGCCATTGATGCCGGACCCGGCCGCAGCGGCGAGGACATGGGCGGCGACTTCATCATCCCTGGCCTGGTCGAGCTCCACACCGATCATCTCGAAGGCCATTACGCGCCACGGCCGAAAGTGCGCTGGAACCCGATCGCCGCGGTGCTCGCCCATGACGCGCAGGTGGCGACCGCCGGCATCACCACCGTGCTCGACGCCTTGCGCGTCGGCATGGACGAGGATGCGGACCTGACGGCTGCCGACATACGCAAACTGGCCGACGCGATCGAGGACAGTGTCCAGCAGGACCGGCTCAGGGCCGACCATTTCATCCATCTGCGCTGCGAGGTTTCGGCGCCGGACTGCCTTCCAGCCTTCGCCAATTTCGACGGTGACGAGCGGGTCAGGCTGGCGTCGCTGATGGACCATGCGCCGGGACAGCGGCAATTCGTCGATCTCGAGACCTACGCCTACTACTATCAGCGCAAGCTGAAGCTTACGGATCGCGATTTCCAGAAATTCTGCGAAAAGCGGATGGCTGAATCGGCGAGGAACTCGAGCCCGAACCGCAGCTTCATCGCCGCGGCTTGTCATGAGCGCGGCATCGTGCTCGCCAGCCATGACGACGCGACCGTCGGCCATGTCGACGAAGCGATCGAGCAAGGTGTGCGCGTCGCCGAGTTCCCGACCACCGAGGAGGCAGCGAGGGCTTCGAAAAAGGCAGGGCTCGGCGTATTGATGGGCGCGCCGAACGTCATGCGCGGCGCTTCGCATTCGGGCAATGTCTCGGCCCGCACGCTGGCCGGCGACGGCCTGCTCGATATACTGTCATCGGACTACATTCCGTTCAGCCTGATCCAGTCGGCCTTCTTCCTCGGCGACGTGGTCGAAGGTATCTCGCTGCCGCAGGCTGTGGCCATGGTTTCGAAGAACCCGGCCGAGGCGGTCGGCCTCACCGATCGCGGTGTCATCGAGCCCGGCCGGCGCGCCGATCTGGTTCGCGTGCGCGTCGACGACCATGTCCCGGTCGTCCGCACGGTCTGGCGGCAGGGACGCCGGGTCGCATGATGGTGTCGGCATCGGTCGAGCGTGAATTGTCCGCGGCGGGATTTCCGATCCGCGACGGTGTCTTCGTCGCCGTCGTCGGGC
Organism: Mesorhizobium sp. M0340; assembly: GCF_040321535.1. Taxonomy (NCBI): domain Bacteria; kingdom Pseudomonadati; phylum Pseudomonadota; class Alphaproteobacteria; order Hyphomicrobiales; family Phyllobacteriaceae; genus Mesorhizobium; species Mesorhizobium sp. M0340. The sequence continues at coordinate 186,650 of NZ_JAMYRR010000004.1, forward strand.
CGAGCGGTGCCGGCAAGGACACGGTGATCGGCTATGCGCGCGCGGTGTTTGCCGGCGAGAGCCGGCTGGAGTTCGTGCGCCGGGTGATCACCCGGCCGAGCGATGCGGCCACCGAGGATCACGATACGCTCGCCGATGCTGCCTTTGTCGAGGCCGAAGCGGATGGCGCCTTCGCCATTTCCTGGGAGGCGCATGGCCTGCACTACGGCATCCCGGCCGAAGTCGACTGGTCGGTCTCCAACGGCCGTGTCGCGATCGCCAACGTCTCGCGCGCGATCATCCCGGCGCTGCGGGAGCGCTACGCCAATCTGGCTGTCGTCGAGATCACGGCTACACCGGATATCCTGGCCGAGCGGCTGGCATTGCGCGGTCGCGAGTCGCGCGGCGAAGTGCTGGCACGGCTGGCGCGCAGTGCCAATGTGGCGCTGTCCGGACCGGGTGTCACCTCGATCGACAATAGCGGCCCTCGTGAAGCCGCCGGCGAGCGCTTCGCCGAGGTGCTGCGCAAGGCCATGGCCTTCTCCATGTCGGGCCTTATCTAAAGTAGCGCCCATCCGATGCATTCGGTATGGGCGCTACTTGTCTAACCAATATCTTTGGAAGCCGGTACCCCCTTTTCGGGATTATGGCGTCATGCGGCGTGACGGTCCCGACCAGCGTGACGAGTATCCGCGGCAGTGGTTGTCGAAGGCTTCACTGGCGCATCCGCCGGTGTATCCAGAACTGCAACGTGATGGCGATACACCATTTCCCAGCCCTTCCAGCCGGTGAACAGCAGTATGCAGACCACTATGAACGACAAGAGCACACCCCATGGGCGGACCGCGGCTTCGGCGCCTTGGGCATAGCGAAGATAAAAATTGATCAGTGCCACAACGACCGCGGTCAGGTTGCCCAGCATGTGATACCAGGCGTCCGACAAGGCGCGAATGCGCGGCTCGTTGAGGAAGTCGATAAAACCGGCTGTCGCGGCGAGAAGAGCCATTACAATGGCTGCCCCGATCAGCCACATCGATGCCCGTGCCCAGAAAGCATCGGCAGTTCCCCAGAAAACCAGGTCGGTGACAAAGGCACCGACAAGAAACGCGACAGGAAAAGGTATCAGCATCGGGTGGAGGGGGTGAGTTCCGACCTTTGCGGTACTTACTGGATTCGTGGGCATGGGACGCCTCCGCATAGCAAAGCTTAAATAAACGCTTCGATACGGGTTTCGTTCCAAATGGAGATTAATCTGAACTCCTGTCGCGAAGCTCAGGCCGACCTTGTGATGCCTGCCAATGGCAGTCGGCCCATTTCATCCAGCTATTTTTGCGTCATTCCGCGGCAGCACCCGCCACGCCCTTACGGGTAGCTTCCAGCATCCGCCGCCGCGCCCTGAACACGCCCCATTGCTGGTCGACCAGCACGCCGATGAGGATCACCCCGCCCATGACGGCGAAGTTGAGCGAGGACGGGATGCCGAGCAGGTTGACGAGGTTCTGCAACTCCTGCAGCAGCACCGTGCCGAGCAGGACGCCGATCAGCGAGCCTTCGCCGCCGCGCAGCGAGAAGCCGCCGAGCACCGCTGCCGCGATGGCGTAGAGTTCGTAGAACTGGCCGTGGCTCGCCGGCGAGATCGAGCGTGTGTACATGGCGAAATAGATAGCCGACAGCGCCGTCAGCACGCCGCAGATGACATAGGCGGCTATGACGATGCGGCCGGTGCGGATGCCGGAATATTTTGCCGCTTCCTCGTTCTTGCCGATGGCGTAGAGATAGCGCCCGAATACCGAACGGTGCAGCACCACCCACATGACGACGGCGATGACGATCAGCGCGATGAAACTGTTCGGCACGCCCCAGGACCGCCCCGCCGTCAGGAATTCGAGTTCCGGGAAGTTCTGCCCAAAGGCAAAGCCGGCGGTGCCGTCGGCAGTGTAGAAGCGCGCCACGCCGCGATAGATCAGCAGGCCGCAGAGAGTGACGACAAACGGCTGCAACTTCAGCCGGGTGATCAGCCAGCCATGCATCAGGCCGATGATGGCGCCGAGCGCGATGATCAGCACGAAGGCCAGAGGCCACTCCATCTCCCGCACGGCGATGAAATCGATGAACAGCGTACCGAGTAGCGCAACCACCGAGCCGACCGACAATTCGATGCCGCCGGTGATGATGACGAAGGCTTGGCCGATCGACAGGATGCCGAACAGCCCGATCAGGTTCGAGGTGTTGGCGAGATTGATCGGCAGCAGGAAGCGCGGGTTGATGATCGCCACCACCGCGCCGACCACCAGGATCAGGATCAGCAGGCCGAGATCTTTCTTGCTCATCGTCTTCTCCCAACGCCTGCGAATTACTTCGGCTGCTTGCCGACCGCCAGCAGCAGCACGTTTTCCTGGCTGAACCGGTCCTTGTCGAGAATGCCGGAGATCTGGCCCTCATGCATGACGGCAATGCGGTCGGAAACGCCGATCACCTCCTCCATGTCGCTGGAGATCATCAGCACGGCGACCCCGGCATCGGCCAGCGCCCGCATCAGCCCGTAGATCTCGGCCTTGGCGCCTATATCGATACCGCGTGTCGGCTCATCGAGGATCATCACCTTCGGCTTCATCGCCAGCCATTTGGCCAGCACGACCTTTTGCTGGTTGCCGCCCGACAGCGTGCCGGTGCGCGTCTGCACGGAGGGCGCCCTGATGCCGAGATCGGTCTTCTGTTTTTCGGCGGTGGCGGTCTCGGCGCTGGCCGAGACCAGCGAGCGCCGCGAATGCGCCGGCAGATTGGGCAGCGAGATGTTCTGGGCAATCGACAGGTCGAGCAGGATGCCGGTCAGCTTGCGGTCTTCCGGGACGAGGAAAATCCCGTTGGCCACTGCGTCGGCGGCCGAACCAAGAACCAGGTCTTTTCCGTCAAGCTGGAACGAGCCGCCAAAGCTCCTGTCGATGCCGAACAGCACGCGCGCCAGTTCCGTCCGGCCGGAGCCGACGAGGCCGGCCAGGCCGAGGATCTCGCCATGCCTCACATCGAGGTCGACGGGCCGGTCAGGATAGGCGGCGGTGCGAATGGCCTTGACCGACAGCGCGACGGAGCCCGGCGGGCGCGCCGATTCTGCGGCCTTCTCGCGCTCCTTCAGCATGCGGCCGATCATCAGCTTGACCATCTGGTCGTGATTGATGGCGCTCTTCGGCAAGGTCCCGGCGAGCATTCCGTCCCTGAGCACGACGACGCGATCGGCGACGCGCTCGACCTCGTGAAGGCGGTGCGAGATGAAAATGACACTGATGCCGTCTGCCTTCAGCGCCTTGATGACACCGAGCAGCTTGTCGGTTTCGGCGATCGGCAGGCTGGACGTCGGTTCGTCGAGGATAACCAGCCGTGCCTTAATAGACAGCGCCTTGGCGATCTCGACCATTTGCTGCTGCGCCAGCGACAGCGCCGACACCGGCGTATCGGCTGAGAAATTGGCGCCCACGCGTTTGAGCAGCGGCGCCGCCTGCGCTCGCAGCCTGGCGCAGTCGACGAGCTTGAGCGGCCCGGCGCGCAGCGGTTCGCGGCCGAAGAAGATATTGGCGGCCACGTCGAGGTTTTCGAACAGGTTGAGTTCCTGGTGGACGAAAGCGATGCCCGAGCCGATGCTGGCCTCGACAGTCAGCCCGTCATGAGCGACGCTATCGACGGTGATGGTGCCGGTGTCCGGCCTGGTCACGCCACCGAGGATCTTCATCAGCGTCGATTTGCCGGCGCCGTTTTCGCCGACCAGGCCGATGACCTCGCCGGGCCTGACCTCCATCGAGAACCCGTCCAGCGCAACGACGCCGGGATAGGTCTTGCGCACACCGTCGAGGCTCAGGAACGGAGCGTCCGCAGATGCAACGATGGATGGGTCGGAATAATTCATCACGCCTGACAGCAGCCGGTGAGCCGTTTGGTCTCAGACTGACGAGCCGCGCGAGGCCCGTCAATAGAACGCCGGCTCAAGGCGAACCTTGAGCCGGCGCAACCTAATTCGCTCAGTTTCCAGACATCGCCTTGAGGCTGGCGGCGTAGGCGTCGACATCGTCCTTGCCGATGATCTTGGTCGGGATGATGATCAGGCCATCGGCGGGAATGCCCGACTTGTCGCCCTCGAGATAGGCAGCCATCAGCTTCATGCCCTGATAGGCCCATTCGAAGGGCTGCTGCACGACGGTGGCGGCGACGGTGCCTTCCTTGACGCCGCCCAGCGTGATCGGATCGTCGTCGAAGCCGACGACGGTGATCTGGCCGAGCTTGCCGGCATCGCGCAGCGCTTCATAGATGCGCGGCGTGTTGTAGGAATAGAAGCCGACCATGCAGGTGACGTCGGGGCTGGCGACCAGCGCGTCCTCGACGTTCTTCTTGGCGCGAGCCTGATCGATGTCGTCGCCACGCACGTCGACCAATTCGATCTTGGTGCCGGCGAGACCTTCCTTCATGCCCTGGATGCGCTCCTTGGCGTTGTCGGCGCCGAGCAGGCCGACGAAGCCGAGGCACTTGCCGCCGTCAGGCATTGCCTTCTTGGCGATCTCTGCCGCCTGCTTGCCGGCATCGACATTGGACGAGCCGATATAGGCGACACGCTTGGTCTGCGGCGCGTCGCTGTCGGTGGTGAACAACGCCGTTTCCGAGGCGATCTTGTTCAGCCCGTCGGTCGACGTCTTGGGATCGACGGCCGAGACCATGATCGCCTTCACGCCGGCCGTCACCAGATCGTCCATCAGGCGCTGCTGGATGGCGACCGAGGACTGCTCCGGATATTTGAGTTCAAGATTGTAGTTGGGCAGTTCGGCTTGAGCCTTCTTGACGCCGGCTTCCGCCGCCTTCCAGAAATCGGAAGCGCCGTTGACGACGAAGGCCAGTGTCGGCTTGTCGTCGGCCCGCGCAATTGCGCTGGCGGACAGGCCGAGCAGCAGGGCCGCAGCGGCGACGGACGCATTTCGTATCACAGATTTCATATTCAACCTCCCATTTTGACTCAGTAATTTTCGCTGATGATGAACGTGCCGGCGCGGCTTGGACGCCCTCCTCCTCAAGGGTTTCCGGCAGCGAAGAACGACGCCATTCCAGCCGCGATCGTCGACTTTAGAGACTCATTCGCCGTTCGTAAATAGTCCGATTTGTCTGACATTTTCCGGAGCGGCAGGCAAGCTTCGGCTGACGGGAACCGTCCGATACCAGGCTGGCTTGCGTTCCGAACATGCGCGGTCCGAGGTCGTCCGGGCATGATGGATTGACGTTATAGTGATGCCGGATATTAGTAAAGAGTATTAGTTTGGTCGAGATTCTCGCACAAAGGAGAGAGGCCTCCCCAGTCGCAACCGTTTTGAACCGGGGACTACATCGCCTAAGAGGTCGATTATATCTATTAGTAGCGCTTCGCCCTATAAATGCGAGATTCGAGGGACCAATGACATGAACGAACCACTGCGTGATCCCGTCCTTGAGGGTACCAGGCGGCGCAAGCCGTCCGGGAAAAACCCCAAGGGCCGTGTTACCATGACCGACATCGCCAGGGTCGCCGGCTGTTCGCAGGCGACGGTTTCGTTCGTGCTCAACAACACGCCGGGCATCAGGCTGTCGCAGCAAACCCGAGAGCGGGTGATCGAGACGGCGCGAGCACTGGGCTATTCGCCGCCGGTGTTTTCTGCCTTGCGAGCCCCGGTTGCCGCATTCGACGGGCTGGATGGCGTGATCGGCTTCGCCGTCGACCAGTTGGCGACCAGCCCGGAGGCGGTCGTCGCCATTGAAGGGGCGCGGCAAGCCTCGTGGAACGCCGGCAATGTAGTGTTGGTGGCGCAGACCATGGGCGACGAGGTGATGGAGCCCCGGGCCATCGCGGCACTGACCAAGCGGGGCATTTCGGCGCTGATCTACATGACCATCTTCACCCGCGAGATCGTCGCGCCGGACTATCTCTACGGCCTCGACATTCCGGTCATCCTGCTCAACTGCTACACCGCCGACTATGCCTTCCCCGCCGTGGTGCCGAGCGAGATCGCCGGCGGCCAGAGCTCGACCCGGCATCTGATCAGCTATGGCCATCGCCGTATCGCCACCATCACCGGCGAGCCCTGGATGCAGGCGGCTCAGGACCGGCTGAAAGGTTACCGCCGGGCGCTGGCGACGGCCGACATCCCGTTCGACCCGGCGCTGGTCGTCGAAGGCGATTGGTCAGCGAGCGCCGGCTATGCCGCGACCGTCAAGCTCTTGGCGCTGAAGGACCGGCCGACCGCCATCTTCTGCCAGAACGACCGTACCGCGATCGGCTGCTACGAGGCGCTGAAGGAGGCCGGCCTGCACATCCCCCAGGATATTTCGGTGGTCGGCTATGACGACGAGGAGATCGCGCGGCATCTGTTCCCGCCGCTGACGACGTCGATCCTGCCGCATATGGCAATGGGACAATGGGCGATCGAGCAGCTCGAAGTCCCCGCTGCTCCCGGTCGCGGCCGCTATCCCATCACCAAGCTCGAATGCCCGCTGGTGGAGCGGGAGTCGGTTGGCGCTGTGGCGGGCTGAGCGCCGGCGATCGACAATGGCACAGGCTTGACATCGGGCCCGGCGTATACCCGATTGATTTCATGCGATTGCAAAGCTGCTACAATTTTCAGGACTTCCGCCGGCTGGCAAAACAGCGCCTGCCAGGCCCGATCTTCAACTATATCGATGGCGGCGCGGACGACGAGACGACGCTGCGGCGCAACACGGCGGCTTTCGAGGACTGCGATCTCGTCCCCAACGTCCTTGCCGGCGTTGGACAGGTCGACATGTCGGTCACCGTTATGGGCCAGAAGCTGGCGATGCCGGTCTATTGTTCGCCGACGGCTCTCCAGCGGCTGTTTCACCATAGCGGCGAGCGCGCCGTCGCCGCGGCGGCGGAGAAGTTCGGCACGATGTTCGGCGTCTCGTCGCTCGGCACGGTCAGCCTGGAGGAAGTGCGCCAGCACAGGACGCCACAGGTCTATCAGTTCTATTTCCACAGGGATCGCGGCCTGAACCGCGCCATGATGGAGCGCGCCAAGGCGTCCGGCGTCGAGGTGATGATGCTGACGGTCGACAGCGTCACCGGCGGCAACCGCGAGCGTGACCTGCGGACCGGCTTTTCCATCCCCTTTCGGCTTACGCTCGGCGGCATGATGCAGTTCGCGATCAAGCCGAGATGGGCTATCGACTATTTGACCCACGAAAAGTTCAGCCTGCCGCAGTTGGACGGCCATATCGATCTCGGTGGCGGAGCGCTTTCCATCAGCCGCTATTTCACGGAGATCCTCGACCCGTCGCTGGATTGGAAGGACGTCGAAGACATGGTCCGCTTCTGGAACGGCCAGTTCTGCCTGAAGGGGATCATGAGCGTCGCCGATGCCAGAAAGGCGGTCGACATCGGCTGCACCGGCATCGTTCTGTCAAATCATGGCGGCAGGCAGCTGGACGGCTCGCGCAGCCCCTTCGACCAGCTGTCCGAGATCGTCGACGCGGTGGGCGACAAGATAGACGTGATCATCGACAGCGGCGTCCAGCGCGGCACGCATGTGCTGAAAGCCCTGTCGCTGGGCGCCAAGGCCGTCGGCGTCGGGCGGTATTATCTGTTCCCGCTGGCAGCCGCCGGACAGGCCGGCGTCGAACGGGCGCTCGGCTTGATGCGAACCGAGATCGAACGCGGCATGCGGCTGATGGGATGCAGGTCGGTGGCAGAGCTTTCCAGGGAAAATGTGCGGTTTAGGTGAGGGAGCCGGGACGCACAGCATAAGCTTTTCGAAGTGCGAACCCTATACCGACCTGGCGCCCGTTTCGAAGACGGCCTCGCCGGAACAGCGTCCGTATGTCCGCCCTCAAGCTGCCGCTGCGTGTAACGCGCCGTTAACGCCGTTCGCGGCTGACAGGATGCTGGCCGCAGTTCGAAGGTATAGTCTGCGTCTCGCTGTCAGGTGCGGAGGCGAAAATGAATTTGCTTCGGATTGCGCTCTTGTGCACGGCCATGATCGACCTTGGAATGCCGGCCGTTCGTGCTGAGGATCGGCCTGTGCCGTCGAACAATAATGCCGCAACAGCGCAGCCGCCCGTTCATTGTGAAGGCCAAAATTGTCTCCCGCCGGCGCAAGATCCCGTGCAGGAATGCACTGGCCAGGATTGCACGCCAGCTCCGCCGACTGAACCGGGCCCGGAGATCAAGCAGGCCGACTGAGCAGCATTAGCTGACGATCCCCTTTTTGGCATGGGCAGCGCTCACGTCTCGCGACCTTCCGGCCGCAGGCGATAGATTCTGTTACCTATGTTCCCGGGGTGGGCATGAGTTTAATAGCGCCGCATCGGGGCGATGATGAGAACTCTGCCTATTGCCTCTAGAACACTCCCAAATGGGGCGTGAGCCAATCGCGCGGGTTTAGATCCTGTCGCTTCATTCCCGATGCCGCAATGCGTCCACAATAATCTTGAACGCAGGAAGGTTTTGGCGGCGGCTAGGATAATAGAGGAAATAGCCATCGAAGAAGGGCGACCAGTCGTCGAGGACCTGCACCAGCAACCCTGAGGCGACGTGCCGCTCCACGATGTTCTCGGGAACATAGGCGATACCATAGCCACTCACCGCGGCGTCGATCATGGCGTAGGTGTTGTTGAAGGTAAGTTGACCGTCCACACGGACACGCAGCGCCTGTCCATCCTTCTCGAACTCCCATGCGTACAGACCGCCGGCGGTTTCGTGGCGCATGTTGATGCAGATGTACCGGACCAGATCCTGCGGATGCACAGGCACACCGTGCGCCGCGAAGTATCGCGGCGAAGCCACGGCGACCAATCGCCAGTCCGGGCCGATGCGGACCGCGATCATGTCTTTCTCGACGCTCTCTCCAAGCCGGACACCGGCGTCAAAGCCTTCCTCGACGATGTTGCGGAAGGTGCTGTCCAGGATCAGTTCGACGCCGATGTCGGGATAGGCGCTGAGGACCGGCTTAAGCTTCGGCCAGACCACGCTTTCGAGCGCGTGGTCGGACAGGGTCAACCTGATCGAGCCTGACGGCTTTTCGCGGAACGCCATCAGCGCTGCGATCTCGTCTTCGATTTCACCAATGCGCGGAGCGATCGTCTGTAGCAGCCTTTCGCCCGCAACGGTCGTCGCGACATTACGCGTCGTGCGGGTCAGAAGGCGTATGCCCATGCGTGTTTCGAGCTGCTTGATCGTGTGACTGAGCGTCGATTGCGCGACGCCGAGCTTTGCCGCTGCCTTGGTGAAGCTGCGCTCTTCTGCGACGGCCTGAAACCACGTCAATTGGTTGAGATCGGTTCTGGCCATGAGCTTCCTTCGTTTGCCATCTCGCAACAGATTATTCGATGTAGTCGATTAGTTCATGCCAATTTCGACGGGTAATCGTTTTATGGCAAAACCACTAGGTTTGCACTGCAACAATTCAGCGGGACCGAACCATATGGCGATCGCCGCCACAGCAGATGCAGGTAGCAACCGGACAGGCGATTTCGATCAGCGGCCTCTTCGCGGTGGCTGCGAGCATGGTCATCACCACTGCTCGGTGCCGTGGTCGGCGGGCTGCTGCTGGCTGGCATGTCAATCTTCGCCGCGTTCGTCGGCAGCGTGATTCTGGCCGGCAATGGGCCGCGTCTGCTCAAGCCTGAATGACCAGCAGGATCGGCCAATCTCAAATCCACTCTAACCTTGCAGGAGATCATAGATGCCTACGAACATCCCTGACGCAACAAACCAGAAAGCCCCGGCCCGAAACATTCACCGGCGTGAGTTGATGAAGCTGACCGGAACAGGCATCGCCGCATTCGGCGCGATGTCACTTGGAAACCTAACCTTCGCAAAGGCTCAAGACATGTCCAACGGTGCAAACAATTTCTATACGAGCGATCAGGTGACGCTGCAGAAAGTCACCTTCAAGAGCCAATACCAGATGAATGTCGCGGGGAATCTGCTCGTTCCCAAGGACCTTGACCGCAATGCACGTCATCCGGCCATCGTCGTCGGCCATCCAATGGGCGCGGTGAAAGAGCAAAGCGCGACGCTCTATGCCACCAAGATGGCCGAGCGGGGCTTCATCGCCATGGCGATCGATCTGCCATTCTGGGGCGAGAGCGAGGGCGAAGCCCGACAGATCGTTTCACCGGATGTCTATGCCGAGGCATTCAGCGCGGCGGTGGACTTCCTCGGGACACGCGCGTTCGTGGACCGCAACCGCATTGGCGCGATTGGTGTCTGCGGCAGCGGCAGCTTCGTCATCAGCGCCGCCAAGATCGACCCACGCATGCGCGCCATTGCCACGGTAAGCATGTATGACATGGGCGCGGCGAACCGAAACGCACTCAATCACTCGCTAAGCGTCGAGCAACGCAAGCAGATCATCGCGGCCGCCGCCGAGCAGCGCTACTCCGAATTCGAAGGCGGCCAGATCCAGTATACGGGCGGAACCGATCTCGAACTGACCGCGTCGACGCATCCCATCCAGCGTGAGTTCTACGATTTCTATCGGACACCCCGCGGAGAGTTTACCCCGGCGGGTGTCTCCGACCAGATAACGACCAAGCCGACGCTGACCAGCAATGTCAAATTCATGAACTTCTACCCGTTCAACGACATCGAGACGATCTCGCCGCGCCCAATGCTGTTCATCAGCGGCGTTCAGGCGCATTCGAAGGAGTTCAGTGAGGAAGCCTACAGACTGGCAGCCGAGCCGAAGGAACTGGTCTGGGTCCAGGGCGCCGGTCACGTCGATCTCTACGACCGTGTGGACCTGATTCCGTTCGACAGGCTTACCAGCTTCTTCGGTCAGCATCTGGCAGCTTAACAAGGCCGTATTCGTCGAAGGGTGCGGCCGTGTGCCGGAACAATGGATATGGCCGCACCGATTGGGAGACCTTAAATGACACGCGACGCCACATGGCTTTCACGCCGCACCTTGCTGGCAGGCGCTGTCAGCTTCGCGCTTCCCTCTTCGGTGCACTCTCAGACCTCCACAACCCCGGGTACGAAAGGAGCCCCGATGCGCCTGAGATTTGTTTTTGCAGATCAGGATTTCACGGCGACGCTGGAGAACAATCCTTCCGCGCACGACCTGGTCTCGATGCTGCCGCTGGACCTGACGATCGACGACTATTCGTCCAACGAGAAGATCGCCTATCTGCCGCGCAAGCTCACCGAGGAAGGCAACGGTCGCTTCGGGAACGAGGCGGCTGGCGATCTTTGCTACTACGCCCCCTGGGGCAATCTCGCGATGTTTCATGGTCCCTATCGCTGGTCGCGCGGCCTGATCCGGCTCGGGCGACTAGACCAGGGACCTGCGCCGCTTCTGATGCGCGGAGAACATCCGCTGCACGTCGAAATGCTTTCCTGAACCTGGAAGGCCGCTGCGCATCAGGACAATGCCGCGGGTGTCGGAAAAACCCGCATCATTCACCGGGAACAGCAAGAAGCTGCAAACGCAGAAGGAGACGAACATGAAGAAGATTCTCGCTGCCGCTGCAATCAGCACCGCCGGCTTAATGCCGGCCGAGGCCGAGACCATCGAAATCCGCACGAACGGCAGCACGCCGGCCGTGATCGGAACGGCGGACAACTTCACCGGGCAGGCGGTCATCAGTCCGCTCTATCCGCCTACCGACATGACGCGGGCGAGCACCGGACTTGTGAACTTCGCGCCCGGCGCGCGGACGGTCTGGCACAGCCATCCGGCAGGCCAGATGCTTATCATCACGGGCGGTCAAGGCTGGGTGCAGGAAGAGGGCAAGGAGCGGCGAGGCATCAATCCTGGCGATGTGGTCTGGATTCCGGCCGGCGTGAAGCACTGGCATGGAGCGACCGCGATCAGCCCCATGGCGCATATCGCCTTGAGCTACATGCGGGACGGCAAGAACGTCGACTGGTTCGAACCTGTTTCCGACGAGCAATACCGCTGACGGGATACTGAACGAAAGGCTTCATCATGAAAACCTCGACCGTTCTGGCTCTCGCTCTTTCCATGGGAGCCGTCGATGCCGCCGCGCAGGCCGGATCGCAGACCGGCAGCCTGTCCCGCGAGGACGTGCGAACGGTTTCGCCCGCGCTTGAGCGCTACGCCGATGAGAAGCTTGCAAATGGCCTCTGGAAGAGGCCGGGCCTGTCGCTGCGGGATCGCAGCATCGTCACTGTCGCTGCCGTGATCACGCGCAACCAGGACATTCTCCTGCCGGAGCAGGTGCATCTCGCACTCGACAATGGGGTGAAGCCGGCCGAAATCTCAGAGATTATCACGCATCTCGCCTTCTATGCCGGCTGGGGCAATGCGGTTGCCGCGACGGGCATCACGAAGGAGGTGTTCGCGGCGCGCGGTGTCGGACCCGACCAACTCCCCAAGGCCATGGTTGATTTCCTGCCGCTGGACGAAAAAGCCGAGGCCGATCGCGCCGCCCGCGTCGCGCAAGGCACAGGACCGGCATCGCCGGGATTGGTGAGGGATACGACCGTCGTATTGTTTCGCGACCTGTGGCTGCGGCCCGATCTCGCCCCGCGCGATCGCAGTCTGGTGACGGTCAGCGCCCTGATCTCGGCCGGCCAGGTCGAGCAGATTCCCTACCACCTCAACCGGGCGATGGATAATGGACTGATGCGCATGGAAGCCTCCGAAGCCATCAGCCATCTCGCGTACTACGCCGGATGGCCGAACGCTTTCTCGGCAGCCGCCGTTGCGCGCTCCGTGTTCGAGAAGCGCTCCGCCAACTGAACACTGCTGGTCGCGATGACTCCTTTGCCCTCATCGTCCAGACCGCCGCCCTCGGCCGCCGTGACGTTGCTGCCGATCATGGCGGCCGTGTTGGCCGGCTTCCTCGTCATCGGCGCGGCCCTGCCGGTGCTGCCGCTGCATGTGAATCAGGATCTCGGCTTCGGAACTTTCGTCGTCGGCCTGGTTGCGGGCTCGCAATTTGCCGCGTCTCTGGTCACGCGCATATGGTCCGGCACCTATTCGGATGCGAATGGTGGCAAACGCAGCGTCGTCCTCGGCCTGATCGCCGCCGCCGGTGCTGGATTGCTGTATCTCCTGTCCTTGACCTTCGTGAGTTCGCCAACCCTCTCTGTTGCGATTCTTCTGGTGGGACGTGCGGTGGTCGGTGGAGCCGAAAGCTTCATCATCACCGGGGGCGTGAGCTGGGGATTGGCAATGGTCGATTCCGGCCATGCGGGGAAGGTCATCGCCTGGGTCGGCACGGCCATGTTCGCGGCGCTCGCCTTCGGCGGTCCGCTCGGCACGATGCTCTTTGTACCGTACGGCTTTGCGGCGATCGGCCTTATCACGACCTTGGCGCCACTGCTCGTTCTGCTGTTCCTATTGCGAGCGCCGAGTCCGCCTGTCCTATCGGCACGGACGAGATCCACTTTTGGCGGCGTGATTGGAGCGGTCTGGCTACCCGGACTTGGCGCGGCGCTTAGCAGCATCGGCTATTGCGCCATTCTCGCATTCAGCTCGCTCCTTTATGCCAATCACGGCTGGCAGCCCGTCTGGCTTGCCTTCACTGCCTTTGGCGCGGCGTTGATCGTGGCGCGAATGATGTTTGGCCATCTACCGGATAAGTTCGGTGGCGCGAGAATCGCCTTGGTGTTCGTTCTGGTGCAAGCGGCCGGATTGATCCTCATGGGATTGGCCCGAAGCATGATGATGGCATCCGCCGGAGCCGCTCTCGCGGGACTCGGCTACTCGCTCGTCTATCCCGGTCTGGGTGTCGAGGCTGTCCGTGACACCTCGCCTGAAAGCCGCGGGCTGGCAATGGGCATCTACACGGTCTTTCTCGATGTCGCGATGGCTCTAGGAAGCCCGGTGTTGGGATGGGCTGCCGATCGAGCAGGTTTGAGCGTTGTGTTCTTTATCAGCGCCGGTGTCACCTTTTGTACGACGGCCATTGCCTTGTATTTAGCCTACAGCACGCACCGAGGCCGACGGGCGCCTGCAAAGAGGTCTTATTGGTAAACTTCGCGGCAATCAGCGGCCTTCTACGTTCGCAACCGAAGTAGATTTAGAGTGAAATGGCTGATGCCACCCAAGTGATATATGGCACGTGCCTGCTGATCAGAAATCAGCCATTCAACCCGAGAGATTCGACCTTTTCCACCGCCTAACGCCGCCGTTTCTACGCCTTTCGCTCGCGGACTATCTCCCGCGATTTGCGCGGGCGTAGTCTGGTGGGAATCGGGCTATATAGTGCGATCGGTGGATATTTGGCGCGCCCGAAGAGATTCGAACTCCTGACCCCCAGATTCGTAGTCTGGTGCTCTATCCAGCTGAGCTACGGGCGCGCAACAGGCCATGCTTGGCATAGCCCCGCGATCCGATCCTGGCGACCGGCCGCGATGTGAGCTGTTCCCTAGCGACTGAATTTGCGAAAAGCAAGCCGATCCTGGCCAAAAGTTTTGCAGTCATGCTTTGCCGTCATGCGCCGGCCGGCGAAGGCAAGACCACGTCACGCGGCGGCCGAGCCGACAAGGTCGTAGTCTTGGATCGGTCATTCGTAACGAAATGAGCCGTTGCACGGCGGCCGAGCCGATGGCTCGTAGTCTCGGACCAACCCTTTGTGAATTGAAACGATCCGTAACGAAACGGTTCGTTACGCGGGGCGGCGCAGCCCGTTGCGGGCCTGGTCGAGCCGGACCGGCTGGTCGGGAATGGTGACCGCGAATGTGGTGCGGCCGCCGATCGATTCGACCAGCTCCACCGTGCCGCCATGGGCGCGGATCAATTCATGGGCGATCGCCAGGCCAAGGCCGGTGCCGCCGCTGCGGGCCGAGCCGCGAAATGCCGCGAACAGGTTTTCTCGCGCCTTTGGCGGCAGGCCGGGGCCGGTGTCGGTGACGACGATGCGGCTGACGCTGCCGATGCGCTCGGCCGATATGGTCAGGCGGCGCACCACGGCGCTCTCGGTGTCCGCCGCCATCGCCTGCACGGCGTTGCGGCTAAGATTGGTGAGCACGCGGAAGAGCTGGTCGGAATCTGCATCGACCTCGAGCACCGGGTCGACGGCGTTGACGAATTCGATGCCGCACTCGATATCGAGCAGGCCCTGGACGTCTTCGACCAGCTGGCGCAGCCGCAGCCTGCGGCGCGACGGCGGCGGCTCCTGGGTGCGGCCATAGGCCAGCACGCCCTCCGAATAGGACACCGCACGGTCGAGCGCGCGCAGCAGTTTTGGCGCGAAGGCCTGCACGGTCGGGTCCTTGACCTGGCGCAGGCGGTCCGACATCAGCTGCGCCGAGGCGAGGATGTTGCGCATGTCGTGGTTGATCTTCGACACGGCCAGGCCGAGGTCGGCCAGGTGCTTCTGCTCGGTCAGCATCTTTTGCAGCCGCTCCTGCATCTGCGACAGTTCGCGTTCGGCGACGCCGATCTCGTCGGCCCGGGCGGCGGGGTGAATGATGCGGCCGGGATCGTCGGGCGCCTCGGAAAAGGACAGCATCGAGCGTGTCATCGTCCTGATCGGGCCGATCATGATCAGGTCTATCGCGGCATAGACCAGCATGGCGGTGAACAGCGAGATCAGCAGCGAGACGAAGGCGACGTTGCGCGAATAGATCAGCATGGCATTGCGCAGGCGGTGGTCGGGCATGATCAGCTCGAATTCCTTGTCGCTGTCGCCGACCGGCCCGAAAACGCGCAGCATCCGCTTGCCGCCGAAAAACAGCGTGTCCAGCGCGCCGGTCATGCCCTTGATCATGCCGACATTGGCGATATCGATATGCTCGTCGACCTGCGGCGGCATTTCGGCCACGACCAGAAGCCGCGAGACGCCGCCGTCGCGCACGGCGATCGCCTTGGCGCCGATCGCCATCAGTACGTCGTTCTGGGCGGCACGCGACAGCGAGGCAGGTTCGCCCTGCACCAGGACGATGGAAACCGCGGCGGCGGTGCTCAGCCTCTCCTTCAGCCAGCTCAGCCTGTAGCTGGCGATCCAGGGCACGAAGATGAGGATTTCGGCCAAGAGCACGAAGACGATGGTAAGCAGCAGCAGCTTCGTCGACAGGCCGCGCGCCAGCGGCACCCTGCGGGTGGCGGCCTTCGCCCGGGCGATGCTTTCGTCGGTTGCTGGGACTTCACTCATGCTCGTCGTCACGGCTGCCTGTCATCACGGCTGCTTGTCTTTAGGACTGCTCGTCTTCACGATCGCTTGATCGGGCAAGATTAGGCGATTGCGGCTTTTTTGCCAAATTCATCCTTGGTCGAAGCCGGAAAGAGGGCGCAAGGACTTCCCTGCCAGTCCGACAACGCCGGCCCGACAGGCTGGATTGACTTCCAAAACCCTTCTTTCTATAAGCCCGCTCACGCTCGGGCCATTCGTCCCGGCGCGGTTTCGATCGCGCCAAAACCGGCCCGGCAAAGCTCCTGTTACAAAGTGACAGAATCAAGAAGGGCCGCACCCCGCGGTATTTAAACAAATGAAGCGTACTTACCAGCCGTCCAAACTCGTTCGCAAACGCAGGCACGGCTTCCGTGCCCGCATGGCCACCAAAGGTGGCCGCGGCGTCGTCGCAGCCCGCCGCAACCGCGGCCGCAAGCGTCTCAGCGCCTGAGCACCAAGCGAGAGACAAGATCGTTGCCCGCAACCGGCAAGCCAACGGGTGCCCATCCCAAGCGGCTTCTGAAGCGCGCGGAATTCCTGGCCGTCCGTCGTGGTGAAAAGCGCCGCGGGCGGCTTTTCCTCGTCGAGGTCCTGGGCCGCGGCGACGGCGAGGCGCCGCGCGTCGGCTATACCGTCACCAAGAAGGTCGGCAACGCCGTCGTTCGCAACCGCATCCGGCGGCGGCTGCGAGAGGCCGTGCGCACGCATGCCGCGGATGACATGGTGCCCGGCAATGATTATGTCATCGTCGGGCGCGAAGACGTGCTTACGACTCCGTTCGGCCAGTTGAAGGCCGAACTCTCCCGCAGATTGCGTGGAACACGATAGGCCAAGGGCTTCGATGGAAAACAACCGCAACTTCTTCATCACCATCGCACTGTCGGTGCTGATCCTGGCGCTTTGGCAATATTTCTACGTGATGCCGCGCAGCGAGATGCAGCGCGAAGCCGCCCGCATCGAAGAACAGCGCGTGGCGGAGCAGAAGAAGGCTGCCCAAGGCACCGCTCCCGGCGCGAGCGAAACGCCGGTGCAGCCGGGCGCCATTCCGAGCGCGCCCGGCGGCGACGCGGTGACGCCGGCCGGCCGCGAGCAGGCGATTGCTTCGACGAAGCGCGTCAAGATCGACACGCCGAGCCTCGAAGGTTCGATCAACCTCACCGGCGCGCGCCTCGACGATCTCCGGCTCAAGCATTACAGGGAGACGGTCGACAAGACCTCGCCCGAGATCGCGTTGCTCAACCCGGCGTCCCTGCCAAACGGCTATTTCGCCGAGATCGGCTTTTCCGGCACGCCGGATGTGGGCAGGCTGCCCGGCCCCGACACGGTCTGGCAGACCGACGGCAATGCGACGCTGACACCAGCGACGCCGGTCACGCTGACCTTCACCAACGACAAGGGTCTGGTTTTCAAGCGCACCTTCTCGGTCGACAGCCAATATATGTTCACCGTATCCGACACGGTCCAGAACGGCGGCTCGGCACCCGCGACGTTGTCGAACTATGGCCGAGTCACCCGCTTCGACAAGCCGGCTATCGCCAGCACCTATGTGCTGCACGAGGGCCTGATCGGCGTTACCGGAAGCGAGGGCCTGCAGGAATACAAATACTCCAGCGTCGAATCGGACAAGGAGTACAAACCAGGCAAGTCGAGCGACGGCTGGCTCGGCATCACCGATAAATACTGGGCGGTGACCCTGGTGCCGCCGAGCGGCCGCGAATTTCAGCCCAAATTCTCTTATTTCGAGTTCAAAAGCGGACCCCACCCGCATAGCTACCAATCCGATTTCCTGTCCGATCCGGTCACAATCGCTCCCGGGCAATCGACGACCGTGGAGTCGGAGATATTCGCCGGCGCCAAGGAAGTTTCGACGATCAACGCCTATGAAAAGGACCGTCATATTCGCCAGTTCGACCTGCTGATCGACTGGGGCTGGTTCTATTTCATCACCAAGCCGATGTTCTGGCTGATCGACACGCTCTACAAATTTTTCGGCAATTTCGGCTTGGCGATCCTCGCCACCACCGTCATCGTCAAGGCGCTGTTCTTCCCGCTCGCCAACAAGTCCTATGCGTCGATGGCGAACATGAAGAAGGTGCAGCCCAAGATGCTCGAGATCCGCGAGAAATACGCGGACGACAAGATGAAGCAGCAGCAGGCGATGATGGAGCTGTACAAGACCGAGAAGATCAATCCGCTCGCCGGCTGCTGGCCGGTGGCGTTGCAGATTCCGGTGTTCTTCTCGCTCTACAAGGTGCTCTACATCACCATCGAGATGCGGCACGCGCCGTTCTTCGGCTGGATCCAGGATCTGGCGGCGCCGGACCCGACATCGATTTTCAACCTGTTCGGGCTGATCCCGATCACCTTGCCGCACATGCTGATGATCGGCGTCTGGCCGCTGATCATGGGCGTGACGATGTTCCTGCAGATGCGCATGAACCCGACGCCGCCGGACCCGACGCAGGCGGCGATCTTCACCTGGATGCCCGTGATCTTCACCTTCATGATGGCGGGTTTTCCGGCCGGTCTCGTTATCTACTGGGCCTGGAACAACACGCTGTCGATCCTGCAGCAGGGCGTGATCATGAAGCGGCAGGGCGCCAAGATCGAACTGTGGGACAATCTGGTCGCGCTGTTCCGCAAGAAACCGTCGCCGGCGGAATAGCCGGCGCTCCGATGATGCGAAACCAGAAAGCCCCGGTTCGTCCGGGGCTTTTTGTACAGGCTGGCGGTCTGGATTAAGCGATTGGTACGGCCGGGCGGATCGCGCTATTTTGACCTGGCTGGCAGTTGCCCGACGGAGCTCGATATGACCGGACCCAATCCATCGATCAAGCATCCGATCCCGTTGCACACGCGCGTCGGCTTTCTGAAACCGCTGGTAACGGCGCCGAACATCGAGATCGGCGATTTCACCTACTATGACGACCCTGACGGGCCCGACAAATTCGCCGAAAAATGCGTGCTGCATCATTACCCGTTCATCGGCGACAGGCTGGTCATCGGCAAGTTCTGCGCCATTGCCGAAGGCGCGCGCTTCATCATGAACGGCGCCAATCACGCCATGTCCGGTTTTTCGACCTATCCGTTCAACATCTTCGGTCACGGCTGGGAGGAAGGCTTCGACCCGGCGACATGGTCGAAGGAGGTCCGCGGCGACACGATCGTCGGCAATGATGTCTGGATCGGCATGGAAGCGGTGATGCTGCCGGGCGTGAAGATCGGCGACGGCGCCATTGTCGCGGCAAAGTCGGTGGTGACGCACGATGTGCCGGCCTATGCGATCGTCGCCGGCAATCCGGCCAAGGTGGTAAAGATGCGCTTCGACGACAGGACCATCCGGCGGCTGCTGGCGCTGGCGTGGTGGCACTGGCCGGTGGAAAAGATCAGCCGCAATCTCGATGCCATTCGTGGCAGCAACATTTTTCTTCTGGAGGCAGCGGTTTGAACGCGTTGAACAAGACCACGATCGGCATCGAATTGTTCACGCGAGCCTGGATATTCATCCGCGGCGTGCCGGCGATGAAATTCCTGCCGCCGGAGGGTCCGCCCGAGATCGCCTTTGCCGGCCGCTCCAATGTCGGCAAATCGTCGCTGATCAACGCGCTGGTCAACCAGAAGGGGCTGGCGCGCACCTCCAACACACCGGGCCGCACGCAAGAACTCAACTATTTCGTGCCGGGCGGATTTTCGGGAGAAGGCGCCGACCTGCCGCCGATGGCCCTGGTCGACATGCCGGGCTATGGCTACGCCACGGCGCCGAAGGAAAAGGTCGACGAGTGGACGAAGCTCGTGTTCGACTATCTGAAGGGCCGGGTGACGCTGAAGCGCGTCTACGTGCTGATCGATGCCCGCCATGGCATCAAGGCCAAGGACGACGAGGTGCTGTCGCTGCTCGACAAGGCGGCGGTGTCGTATCAGATCGTGCTGACCAAGACCGACAAGATCAAGGCGGCGGGGGTACCGCGACTGGTCGAGGAAACGCTTCAGAAGATCAAGAAACGCCCGGCGGCCTTCCCCTTCGTGCTCGCCACGTCGTCGGAAAAGAGCGAGGGCCTCGAGGAACTGCGTGCGGCGATCGTGCTCGCCGCCAATGGCGGATAGGCAACGGCCTCCGACGGCTGGTCAGGCGGGACTGGAGGCCCGTTCCTGCTCTGCAAGCTGTTCTGTGCCGTAGGCCTTCAGGAACACGTCGACGCCCGACCTGACGATATGTTCGATCTCGGCCACACTTGGCGCCTTGGTGCGGTAGGCGAATATGCACTGGCGGAAAAGACCGGCCAGGCACAGTTCGGTGAACTGATAGGCGGCAAGCTCGACGTCGTCGATCTTCAGCAGACCGCGTTCGATAGCCATGTTGAGGAAAACGACAACCCTGTCATGGCCGCGCTTCGGCCCGCGTTCGTAAAATCGCGCGCCAAGCTCCGGAATCCGTTCCGACGCACCGATCACCGTCCGCTGCGCCAGGATGACCCTGGCCGAAGTGATCTTCATGGATAGCACGATGCCGAACTTCACCAGCGTCTGGCGAAGGTCGCCGATCTGGTCGAGCACCTCATACATGTTCTTGAAGATCGTGCCGCGTTCTTCCTCGATCAGCGCTTCGAACAGCTCTTCCTTGTTGGCGAAGTAGACATAGATCGTGCCCTTGGACACGCCGGCCTCGCGCGTAATGTCGTTCATCGACGCGGCTTCGAAGCCCTTGTCGATGAAGACACGGCGCGCACCCTCGATGATCTGGCTGCGCTTGACCGGGTCTTGCCCCGCGGCCGGGCGGCCGCGCGGCAGACTGTCCAGCAGATCGCACTGCTCCTTGCCAGCGCTGGATGGGCCTGAATCAGACAAAGGAGCGGCCTTGGGGGCTTCGGCCATAATGTCACACCTCGTAAAATAATTCGAACCATCCGGTTCGATTGCTCTTGATATGGGCCTGTTTAAGCGCTAAGTCAACGTCGAGATCGAACCGAACGGTTCAGTCTGACAACATTCAGCGCCAGTTAATTTAGAGAGATATCATGTCCTCGAACGCGCCCACCAGTGCCGAAGTCCGTCCTTTCCCCAGCGCCAAGGTCCAACCTGCGATCGAAGCGCCGGAAGCCCCTCTCAAGCCCGCCGACATCACCCCGCTGGCTCCCGCCAAAAAGAAGCGCTCTATGCGCTCGATGTTGTTGCCCATCATCGGCTTGGCCCTGCTGGGCGCCGGCGCATGGTATGGCTATGACTACTGGACCGACGGGCGCTTCATGATCTCGACCGACGACGCCTATGTCCAGGCCGACACGGCGTTCATCTCGCCAAAAATCTCAGGCTATGTCGATCAGGTCAAAGTGACTGAGAACCAGCAGGTGAAGGCCGGCGACCCGCTGCTGATCGTCGATGACGGTGACTACAAGATAGCCGTTGCCCAGGCCGAGGCGCAGATCGCCACGTTGAGCAAGACGCTCGACCGCATCGATGCCCAGACCGAAGCGGCCCGCGCCTCGCTCAAGCAGGCGCAGGCGCAGAAGACCGCCGACCAGGCCGCGGCAGACAATGCGAAGCGGGTTCAGGTCCGCGCCGCCCAGTTGCTCAAGACCCGCGTCGGTACCCAGGCCCAGTTGGACGATGCCCAGACGGCGGTCGAGCAAGCCAATGCCGCTCTAGCCGGCGCCGACGCGCAGATCGCGGCTGCTCAGGCCAATATCGGCGTGCTCCAGGCGCAGCGGGCGGAATCGGCCAGCACGCTGGCCTCGCTGCAGCTTGCCCACGACAAGGCGGTGCGGGATCTGTCTTTCACCGTGCTGCGCGCACCCTATGACGGCGTGGTCGGCAACCGCTCGGTCGAGCAGGGCGACCTGATCAGCCCCGGACAGAAGCTCGCCGTCATCGTGCCAATGGACAAGCTCTACATCGTCGCCAATTTCAAGGAGACGCAACTTGCCCGGCTGGTGCCTGGTGAAAAGGTCAGGGTGTCGGTCGACGCGATCGATGGCCAGGATTTCGAGGGTACCGTGTCGTCGCTGGCGCCGGCTTCGGGAGCAGTGTTCTCGCTGCTGCCGCCGGAGAACGCCACAGGCAATTTCACCAAGGTGGTGCAGCGCGTTCCGGTTCGCATCGACGTGCCCGCGGATGTGCTGAAGACGGGCAAACTGCGCGCCGGCCTGAGCGTCGTCGTCGCCGTCGACAGCCGCACGGCGCCTTCGGCATCGAAGTAAAGCGGAACCGGGAGCAAGGGTCATGGCGACCGCAACCATTACCGCCGGATCGGTGTCGGCCATCCCGGCCCAGACAGATCACATCCCGATCCGCCGTGTCATCGCCTTCCTGGCGATGGTGTTCGGCATGTTCATGGCGATCCTGGACATCCAGATCGTCTCAGCCTCGCTGGCCGAGATCCAGGCGGGCTTGAGCGCCAGCTCGGACGAGATCCCTTGGGTGCAGACGGCCTATCTGATTGCCGAGGTCGTGATGATCCCGCTGTCCGGCTTCCTCAGCCGGATGCTGTCGACGCGCGTGCTGTTCACAATCTCGGCGGCGGGCTTCACCGCGGCCAGCGCGCTGGCGGCGACCGCAACCAATATCGACCAGATGATTGTTTACCGCGCCGTGCAGGGCTTTATCGGCGGCGGCATGATCCCGAGCGTCTTTGCAGCCGCCTTCACCATCTTCCCGCCGTCCCGCCGCGCCGTCGTCTCGCCGATGATCGGCCTGGTGGCGACGCTGGCGCCGACCATCGGCCCGACCGTCGGCGGCTATATCAGCCATGCCATGTCCTGGCATTGGCTGTTCCTGGTCAACGTCGTGCCCGGCATTCTGGTGACGACGGCCGCCTGGTCGCTGATCGACTTCGACAAACCCAATCTCAAGCTGTTCAGCAAGTTCGACTGGTGGGGGCTTGCCGGCATGGCCGCCTTCCTGGGCTGCATGGAATATGTGCTGGAGGAAGGTCCCAACAACGACTGGCTGCAGGATCAGGCGGTGTTCGTCTGCGCCGTCATCATGACCTTCGGCGCGGTGCTGTTCTTCTGGCGCGTGTTCACCGCCGAGGAGCCGATTGTCGATCTGAGGGCTTTCAGCAATATCAATTTTGCGTTCGGCTCGCTGTTCTCCTTCGTGGTCGGCATCGGCCTCTACGGTCTGACCTATCTTTATCCCGTGTTCCTGGGGCGCATCCGCGGCTACGATTCGATGATGATCGGCGAGGCGCTGTTCGTCAGCGGCCTGGCCATGTTCTTCACCGCGCCGATCTCCGGCATCCTGTCGAACAAGATGGACCCACGCATCATGATGATGATCGGCTTCTTCGGCTTCGCCACGGGAACTTGGTGGATGACGCATCTCACCGCCGACTGGGATTTCTACGAACTGCTGATCCCGCAGATCCTGCGCGGCTGCTCGATGATGCTGTGCATGGTGCCGATCAACAACATTGCGCTCGGAACCTTGCCGCCGGAGCGGCTGAAGAATGCGTCTGGCCTGTTCAACCTGACCCGCAATCTCGGCGGCGCCGTCGGCCTGGCCGTCATCAACACCGTGCTGATCGACCGCAATGCCTTCCACTACGCCAGGCTCTCCGAGCACGTGCAATGGGGAAGTGCCGCTGCGCAGCAGAAGCTGCAGAACATGACGCTCAGCTTCGAGCAGACCGCCGGGCTCGACGCCTCCAAGGCGGCCATCTCCAAACTGTCAGGCATGGTCCAGCAGCAGGCGTCGCTGCTGTCGTTCATGGACGTATTCTTCATGCTGACGGTTTTGTTCGCGACGCTTGGGCTCTTCACCCTGGTGATCCGCAAGCCAGCCGCTCAGGGCGGCGGTGGCGGAGGCCATTGAGGCGCGCTGGATCCCCCGCCTGGCGCCCTCGCGCATGGCCCCGAAAAGCGATTTTCGGGGTCATGCGCAAAATCAACCATTACGAAGTCTTGGAGCGGCGGACACTCCCACCGCTCCAACTTTTTGTTTGAGCATCGGATTTTCCCAAAACCGCTTCGCACTTTTGGGTCCGATGCTCTAGCGCGCTCCGACAAAGTAAGGGGCGCGGCCGTCCTCACGCCGTCGCCGGCTTGAAGGTCAAGGCGACGCCGTTGATGCAGTGTCGCAACCCGGTCGGCGGCGGACCGTCGTCGAAGACGTGGCCGAGATGGCCGCCGCAGCGGCGACAATGGACCTCGGTGCGGGTCATGCCCAACGACCTGTCCACGGTCTTGCCGATGGAATTCGGGATTTCCTGCCAGAAGCTCGGCCAGCCTGTGCCGGAATCGAACTTGGTCTCAGACGAATAGACCGGCAGGCCGCAGCCCGCGCAAGCGAAGATGCCTTTGCGGTGCTCGTTGAGCAGCGGACTGGTGCCCGGATATTCGGTGCCCTCCTTGCGCAGCACATTGAAGGCCGCGTCGGACAGGATGGCGCGCCACTCGGCCTCGGTCTTGGTAACCTCGAAAGTCTCGGCCGCGCGTGCATCCCGGGCTCCGCCCATGCGCAGCGCGGTGGCGCCTGCGACAACGCCAATGGCTGCCGCACCACTCAAAAGAAGCTCGCGACGGTTCATAGCCATTCCTCCTGTTACTGCTTGTGCCAAATTCGACCGCCACACGGAAATCAAAAGCCGGTGACGATCGCTGTCCTCAAAGCGGGACTCCGCGCCTATCCATCTTGCGTGAACGGCGCGGAGTGTGCGCAGGGAGGCCCTTAGCGATATCTTCGCCGGCAGCGTGCGTTTGTTACATCTTCGGCAAGAGAACCTTATCGACGACGTGGATGACGCCGTTGGACTGTTCGACATCGGCGATGGTCACATTGGCGACGTTGCCGTTTTCGTCGGTCACGGTGACCTTGCCGCCGTCAGTCTTGAGCGACAGTTCGCAACCACCGACCGTCTTGACCTTGTGCGTGCCACCGTCGTGCTTGACCATCTTGGCGACGTCGGCGGCCATCGCTTTGGCGCCGATGACATGGCAGGTCAGGATCTTGACCAGCTTATCCTTGTTTTCAGGCTTGAGCAGCGTCTCCACCGTGCCGGCTGGAAGTGCCGCAAAGGCCTCGTTGGTCGGCGCGAACACAGTGAAGGGGCCAGCGCTTTGCAGCGTATCGACCAGGCCGCCTGCCTTGACGGCAGCGACCAGCGTCGTGTGGTCCTTCGAGTTGACCGCATTTTCGACGATGTTTTTCTGGGCATACATGGCGGCGCCGCCGACCATTGGATTTTGGGCATAGGCAATGGTGGCGAGCGCAGAAATGGCGACCGTGCCGGCAAGCAAAAGGGTGGCGAATTTACGCATAATTTCAATCTCCTCGGGTTATCATTCCCCTCATTCGGGAACGCAAGGAGATACGCGATAGAAAAATCCTGAGTTTCGTCCTCTCCGCAAAAAATTGTGCCACTGAAATTTTCCCGGCGCGGATCGACAACCACCAACAAGCTTTGCAGGCGTTTAAATCGCGGAAGATAGATTTTCAGGTCTGCTTCCGGGAGATGAGAAGCGGTCAGATGCTCTTCAGATCGCCCGCTGCGACCACCGGTCCAGTCGGCTGGCCGGTCGGTGAACCGCCGGCAGGCTCGACGCTGACCGCAAGCACGGCGCCTTGCGCCAACTTCTCCTGGACGGGGGGCGGGATGGCCAAATGCGCGGTCGCGCCGGCCGGGATGACGCCCATCGACACCGGCGCCTTCTTGCCTTCGATCATCCACAATTCGAAGTCCTTGCCGGCGGCCCGCTCGCCGGAAACGTGGGACAGACCGACCTCGTGACGGGCGGCATCGTAGACAACGAGATATTTGACGTCGCTGCCTTCGGCCGCCAGCGAGGCGACAAGCCGCGTCTGCGGCGGTTCGGTGGGCGGGCGGAAGTAAGGTACGGCGATGTAGATCGCCAGCGCTGCAATGGCGGCGGCGGCAAGACCGCGCCAGAAGCCAAGGCTCGACCAGAGGCCGGCGCGCGGCTCTGCAGCGAACAGCCGGCGGTCCAATGCTTCCTTGACCCTGATCGGAGGCTCTGTCGCCGGATAGGCGGCGGCCATCGGCGAAAGATGCGCCTCCCAGCTATCGACAAGGCGCGCGAAGGCGGCGTCCGCATCAATGCGGCGGGACGCGATCTCGCGTTCATCGGCGGCCAGCACGCCAAGAACGTATTCGGCGGCGAACAGGTCGTCACCCCCACGTTCCGGTCCATTGTCGTCAGCCAGCGTCATCTTTCCAGGCATTCTCTCAGTTTCAACAGGCTGCGACGCAGCCAGGTCCGCATCGTGTTCAGCGGTACGCCATAGCGCTCCGCCAGCTCGGCATAGCTTTTGCCATCCAGATAGGCGCCCCGGACGGCCGCCGCCCGGTCCTTCTCCAATTCCTCGAGACAATGGTAGATACGTTCGGACTCACCGCCCGCCACGGCCATGGCCTCCGGCCCCGGCGCCGGATCGGCCACGTCGAGCGCGGCATCGATATAGGCGGCAGGCTCTCGCCGCGCCCTGATCCGATCGATCGCATGATTGCGCGCAATGGCCACCAGCCAGGAGATCGGGCTCAGATCCGAAACGGCGAAACGGTCCGCCTTCGTCCATATCTTGACGAAGACCTCTTGAAGCGCCTCTTCCGCATCTCCCCGATCCTTCAATACACGAAGGCAGACACCGAAAAGTTTCGCGCTGGTCTGCCGGTACAGCAGATCGAACGCAGCCCGGTCCTTCATCGAAGTCCGGACAATCAGGTTGCTGATGTCCTGCGGCGTCATCGGCCGCCAAATTAGGCGATTGCAATGTATTTGCAACGACTGAAATGGTCTTGCGCATCGGCAGCGCCAGCCTCGATTGCCAATGAAATCGCCTCCCGCTAGCTTGCCATCAGCGGGAGGGTGACCATGTCGATCGAGCGGGTTCTGTGGGAGCATGACGCAACCGGCCAGGCCGCACTCGTGCACAAGGGAGAGCTCACACCGCAAGATCTCGTCGATGCAGCGATCGCCCGGGCCGAGGCCACCCGGCCGGAGATCAACGCCATCGCCGAACCGCTTTTTGAGGCGGCGCGGGCGCGCGCGAAAACCGTCGACCACAAGCTGCCGCTTGCCGGAGTGCCCTTTGCGCTGAAGGACCTCGGTATCGCCATGAAGGGCGTGCCGACGCATGGCGGTAGCCGCATCCCGGCTTTCACCCCCGATTTCAACTCGGTCATGACGGAACGCTATCTGGCCGCCGGCCTGATCCCGATCGCCACCAGCACCGCACCCGAACACGGGCTGAGGCTGATGACGGAGTCCGTGGCTTACGGTGTCACCCGCAATCCGTGGAACACCGCGCACACGACCGGCGGTTCCTCGGGCGGTGCGGCGGCGCTGGTCGCGGCCGGCGTCGTGCCGGTGGCGCACGCCTCGGACGGCGGCGGCTCGATCAGGGTGCCTGCCGCTTGTACCGGGCTGGTCGGGCTGAAAACCTCGCGCGGCCGCGTGCCCTTGACACCGCTCGTCACCGAAAGCTGGTACGGCTTCGTCGTCGACCATGCGTTGGCCCGCTCAGTGCGCGATACGGCGCTGCTGCTCGACCTGACCCACGGGGCTGACCCGCTGTCGCCCTACGCGGCACCCTCGCCGAGCGGCAGTTTTGCTGCAGCGGCCGGGCGCGATCCGGGCAAGCTCAACCTCGCCTTCTATCGAAAATCGCCGCTCGGCCTGCCGATATCGGAAGAGACGTTGAAAGCTCTGGATGCGGCGATCGCGCTGGCGCGCGAAGGCGGGTACAGCGTCGAGGAGATCGACCTGCCCTATATCGATCGCGATTTCATCGCCGATTTCGCCAGAACCGTCGCCGCGGCGGTGGCCGGCACGATGCGTGGCGAGGCCTTGCGCGTCGGCCGCTCCATCTCAGGCGATATCGAACGGGCCACGCGCGTGATGAGCCGGTTCGGTGAAATCCTCTCGGCCGGCGAAATCTACGCCGGCCTGCAGCGGCTGCACGCCGCCTCGCGACGGCTTATCACCGAAACCGCGCGCTATGATGCGGTGCTGATGCCTGTCATCGCGCACCCGCCGCTCGCCTGCGGCACCATGGACCCGAAAGGCGTCGACGAGTTCATCGAGAATGTCCTGGACAGACTGCGCCTCGCCGGCCTGCTGAAGTTCAAGCCGCTATTCGGCCAGCTGATGGACAAGAGCCTCTGGTTCACCCACTGGCCGGCCATCCAGAACGTCAGCGGGCAACCGTCGATCACGCTTCCGGTCTACGTCACCGATGCCGGCCTGCCGCTCGGCGTCCAGGCCGCCGGCCGCCCCGGCGACGAGGAAACGCTTTTGTCGTTCGCCGCGCAGATGGAAAAGATCTCGGGCTGGCTGGGACGGCGGGCGCCGCTGCAGGTGCCGGCGTAGACCATGATCCCGAAAGGTGGGAACCGGTTTTCGGACAAGATCATGGTCAAACAAATAGTAGTACCGATTTGATCGATCGCGACAGCAAAGCCGTTTGCCCCCTCGTCCAATTCCCGCTAAGACGCCGCCGTTCATGCCAAGCTGGGAACCACGCCGATGACGGATGTCGCCGCCACCGCCGAAATGCAGGCCGCGCTGCTTTCAAGGGCGCTGCCCTATATGCAACGCTACGAGAACAAGACGGTCGTGGTGAAATATGGCGGCCACGCGATGGGCGACATCGCGCTCGGCAAGGCTTTCGCCCGCGACATCGCACTTTTGAAACAATCCGGCGTCAACCCAATCGTCGTGCATGGTGGTGGGCCGCAGATCGGCGCCATGCTCAGCAAGATGGGCATCGAATCCAAATTCGAGGGCGGCTTGCGCGTCACCGACCAGAAGACCGTCGAGATTGTCGAGATGGTGCTGGCCGGGTCGATCAACAAGGAGATCGTCGCGCTGATCAATGCCGAGGGCGAGTGGGCGATCGGCCTGTGCGGCAAGGACGGCAACATGGTGTTTGCCGAAAAAGCGCGCAAGACCATGATCGATCCGGATTCCAACATCGAGCGGGTGCTCGACCTGGGCTTCGTTGGTGAGCCTGTCGAGGTCGACCGCACATTGCTCGACCTCCTGGCGCGGTCCGAAATGATCCCGGTGCTGGCGCCGGTAGCGCCCGGCCGCGACGGCCATACCTACAACATCAACGCCGACACTTTTGCCGGCGCCATCGCCGGCGCCTGCCAGGCGACGCGCCTGCTGTTCCTTACCGACGTGCCCGGCGTGCTCGACAAGGACAAGAAGCTGATCGACGAGCTGACCGTGGCCGAGGCCAAGGCCCTGATCAAGGACGGCACGGTCTCGGGCGGCATGATCCCCAAAGTCGAGACCTGCATCGAGGCAATCGAGCGCGGCGTCGCAGGCGTCGTCATCCTTAACGGCAAGACGCCGCATGCGGTGCTGCTCGAGCTGTTCACCGAACACGGCGCCGGCACGCTGATCGTGCCGTGAGGCCGGTCTGAGGGGCTCAAGCGTTTGGCGAAATAGCGGTCACGGACTGACGCTGCAGGCGTTCGACAACCATCGATTCCTCTTGCTCGTCTTGCGGCGAGCCCCAGAATTCGGCGAGCGTCGGGCCATTTTTCAGGCGGCGGTCGCGGACCAGAAAGCCCCAGACTTCGCGGAACCAGACGCGGCGGCCCATTTTGGTGTACCAGCGCATCGAATGCCGTTGCTCCGGATCCTTGTGGAACAGGATACGCGCCAACGCCTTGGGCCGCGACTGCACCGCCAGTTCGATCAGCTTGACGGCAAAGAACAACATCCACGGCTTGAGGCGGGTCATCTGCAGCACCTGATGCTTGTAGTCCCACAGGCGGGCGTCCAGCTGGATCACCTTGCGGTCCCTGGCAATCCTGAAGAACGGCGTCCAGCGATGCGGCGTCACATAGAGCGCCTGGATCTGGTCAGGGTCATAAGCGATCAGCTGGCGGAAGCCGCGCCAGAGGTCGCGCAAGCTTTCGTCCTCGAAACCGGCCACCCAGGTCGCCATCGACAAGATGCCGTTGAGGCGCAGCAGCCGTATCGCCTCGCGGTCGGATGAGGTGCTGCCGCCCTTGCGGATCAATGCAAGCGTCTGCTCGTCGGTATTTTCCATGCCAAGCAGCCAGCGAATGACGCCGGCCTGGCGATAAAGATGCAGGCTGTCGGCGTCGCGGACGATGTCGTCGGCGCGGGTGGAGCCGACGATCAGCACCGGCACATTCTCGGCGATCATCGCGTCGAGAAAGGCGCGCCAGGCTTTTTTGGACGACGTCGGGTTCTCGTCGGCAAGGTTGATCAGCTCGACACCATGCTCGCGGTAAAGCCAGGCAATCTCCCGCGCGAACTTCATGGGGTCGCGGTGCCGCCAGCGCGTCCAGAAGCCGCGCTGGCCGCAATAGTTGCACAGATGCGGACAGCCTCGCGAGAACTGCATGACCACCGCGCGCTTGCCTCCCCAGTAGCTGTAGCGACTGAAGTCGATCAGTTCCCAGCCGATGCGGTAGTCGTCTAGGTTGATGATCGTTCTTGCCGGCCGGGTTGCAAAGGGCTGGCGCAAATCGTCAGGAAAGGCGATGCCCGCCACATCCGGCAGCGGCTTGCGTTTCTCAAGCGCTTCGACCAGCGCGACGATGGTCGCCTCGCCCTCGCCGCGCACGATGAAGTCGAAGACATTCGTTTCAGCCAGTATGTCGCGCCAATGATAGGTCGGAAACACGCCGCCATAGATCAGGATTGTCGCCGGCTGGATGTCCTTGACCATGCCGGCGATCAGCAGGGCTGTCGGATGCGCAGAGGTCGAGCCGGAATGGCCGATCAGAATGCAGTCGGGATGGTCGCTCAAGGCGTCCCGGACCAGCGTGGCAAGCGCCATCGGCCCGAATTCGGCGTCCACAAGCCGCACTTGATGTCCCGCGTCGATCAGCGGACCGCCCAGTGCCAGCAAACCGAGCGGCGGCAGATGGTCGTCCGGCACACGGCTGCCGATGGCGGTATGCGGCGGGTTGATCAGGACGATTTTCATGGCGGGCCTTATGCGATGGCGGTCCGCATGTCGTAGTCGGCCATCTAGTTCCGGAGATTGGCTCGCTTCAGCAGTTTGTATGCAGCTTTTCCGCAGAAATGCCTATCGT
Source organism: Mesorhizobium sp. M0340 (assembly GCF_040321535.1). Classification (NCBI taxonomy): domain Bacteria; kingdom Pseudomonadati; phylum Pseudomonadota; class Alphaproteobacteria; order Hyphomicrobiales; family Phyllobacteriaceae; genus Mesorhizobium; species Mesorhizobium sp. M0340. Next base: position 217,773 of record NZ_JAMYRR010000004.1, read on the forward strand.
CTGAGATGTGCCAGCGGCACATGGCCGGGTCCCTTGATGTTCTGCAGCACAAGCTGCGTGTGGACGTCGCGCACGCCTTCGAGCCGCATCAACCGGTGCATGACGAAGGCATTGAGTTCGTCGACCGACGGCACCATGACATGCAGCAGGAAATCGTAGTCTCCCGTCATCGTCCAGCACGACGACACCTCGTCCATGCGCTGCACGGCGGCGATAAAGGTTTCGGGCGAGCCGTCGCTGTGGGTCACGAGGCGCACCTGGATGAACACTTCGACCATCAGACCGACGGCGCGGCGGCTGAGCACCGCGGCGAAGCCTTTTATGATGCCCGCCTGCTGAAGAGCCTCGAAGCGCCGCGCGCAAGGTGTCGTCGACAGGCCGATCTGCTGCGCCAATTCCGATACCGGCTTGCGCCCGTCGCGCTGCAGGATGTCGAGCATCTTGATCTCGAATTCGTCGAATTGAGGCATTTTCACTCTCCCAAAGCTCGATCGTGGAGTCTTTTACCTCCAACCCTGCATTTGAGCCACCATCAAAGCTGATTTGCCTCGCGCGATCCGGCTAGAATTTCCGGCAATTCGCTGGTCATGATTTCCAGGGAGAGCAAGCCATGACAATGAACGTTGCCGACTATGCCCGCGAATGCGCGGCGCGAGGCCTTCGCGGCGATTACTCCGTCTGCCGTGCCGATTTCACCGTGGCGCAGGGCTACAATTATAGCGACGAAGAACAGGCGGTTTGGCGCACGCTGTGCGACCGCCAGACGAAGCTGACCAGGAAGCTGGCCCACCACTCCTACCTCGACGGCGTCGCGGCACTCGGCCTTCTCGACAAGATCCCGGATTTCGGTGCGGTCAGCGAGAAGCTGCGCAAGTTCACCGGCTGGGAGATCGTCGCCGTGCCGGGGCTCATCCCCGCCCAGCCGTTCTTCGACCACCTCGCCAACCGCCGGTTCCCGGTCACCAACTGGCTGCGAACCCAAAAGGAGCTCGACTACATTGTCGAGCCCGACATGTTCCACGACTTCTTCGGTCACGTGCCGATCCTGACGCAGCCGGTCTTTGCCGACTTCATGCAGATGTATGGCAAGAAGGCCGATAGCGTGATTGCGCTCGGCGGCGACGAGATGATCACCAGGCTTTACTGGTACACCGTCGAATACGGCCTGATACGCGAGCCGGGCCAGCCGCTGAAGGCTTTCGGCGCCGGGCTGATGTCATCCTTCACAGAGCTTCAGTTCGCGGTCGAAGGCGGCGAGGCGCACCATGTTCCCTTCGACTTGGAAACCGTAATGCGCACCGGCTACGAGATCGACAAGTTCCAGCGTGCCTATTTCGTGCTGCCGTCGTTCGACGCCCTGCGTGATGCTTTCGAGACCGCCGATCTTGCGGCGATCGTGGCGCGCCGCAAAGGCGAGCCAGCGCTCGACCCGGCGAGCCTATAGGCTGTCGGTTGTTTCCAACGCCTCGGCCTTCAGCCGGGCCAGTTGGTCGCGCTGAAGGTCGAGGGATGCCGTGACGAAGCGCAGGATCGTGGCGAGTTCAATGTCGGTGAATGTGGCGATCACCTTTTCCCCCTCCTGCGCGATCGCGCCATAATAGCGCGTCGATAGTTCTCGCGTGAGTTCCGTCGCCTCTATGACCACCTTGCGCCTGTCCTCGAGGCTGGCCGCCGCCCTGCTGTTCCGCATCGCCATACGCGGATTTTGACAGTCTGGCCATAGCGCGGTTGAATGCAGACAGGGTGGAACTCTCCCAGCGGAAGGCTCAGGGCCGAACTCAGGCGGCTTCGGAAATATCGCGGTCGATGATCGACAGATTGCGGCCGCGATGCTTGGCCTCGTAAAGCCGCTGGTCGGCGGCGCGCATCAGCTCCGACACTGCGGCGTCCCTGCCGCAGGTGATGCCGCCAATACTGACTGTCAGCGGAACGGATCGTTCGTCGACCGGCCGGAAACGGATACGCTCGACCTCACGGCGGATGCGCTCAGCGACGCGCCTGGCCTCGTGTTCGGTGGCACCAATCAGAAGGGCGCAGAATTCCTCGCCGCCGATGCGCCCAAGCACGTCGCCGCTGCGCACGCCACGCTCTATCGCCTTTGCGATCAGGAGCAGCGCATCGTCGCCGATCAGATGGCCGTAGCTGTCGTTGATGGTCTTGAAATGGTCGGCATCGACAATCAGCAATGCCCCGCGATCGGACTTACGCCGAGAGCCGTCGAGGGCGGCAAAGAAACTTTCGCGGTTGAGCATGCCGGTCATGTCGTCGCGGCTCGCCTTTTCCGCCAGGCGCCGGTGCGCGGCTGCAAGCTGGGCATGATTGCGAGCAAGGTCGCGGTGCGCGTTCTTCACCCTTTCGCTTTGCCAGAATGCATAGGCGCCGGTGCCCCAGGCCAGAACGAGTGGGCACAGGGTAGATGTCAGCCAGATGGTGCGATTGATCGAAAATCCCATCGCCGGCACAACGATCAGCGTCGGCAGAAGTGAGGCGGCGACGGAGGCGAAAGCGATGGCGGCAGACTTTAGAAATATGTGATTCATCGCTGGCTCCCACTGCTCCGTCTTGGTGTCAGCAAGCGCTGAATGCCACCTTTCGGCGATGCTTAAGATGTTAATCGTTTCGCCATTTTCACCACTCTTGGCGCGCACAGGTTGTGGATAAACCTCCTGTTAGAAAGATCGTTTCGTGGCATAAGGACGGTATGACCACACTTCCCGACCCCGCCCGCTTTGCCCATGTCACCGACTGGGTGTTCGATCTCGACAACACGCTTTATCCGCACCATTCGAATCTGTTCTCGCAGATCGATGTGAAGATGACCGCCTACGTCGGAGAATTGCTGACGCTGCCGCGCGCGGAAGCACGCAAGCTGCAAAAGGAGCTCTACCGCGAATACGGCACGACACTGAACGGATTGATGACGCGCCACGGCATCGACCCCGACGATTTTCTCGAGAAAGTGCACGACATCGATTATTCCTGGCTGGTGCCCGATCCCGTCCTCGGCACCGCCATTCGCCAGCTTCCCGGCCGTAAATTCATCTTCACCAATGGCGATCGCCGGCATGCCGAACGCACCGCGCGGCAGCTGGGCATTCTCGAGCATTTCGACGATATTTTCGATATCGTCGCAGCCGGACTGAACCCCAAGCCGGCGCGGCAATCCTATGAGAGATTTGCCGAACTCCATGCCGTTACCGGGCAAAATGCGGTGATGTTCGAAGATCTCGCCCGCAACCTGTCGGTACCGAAATCGCTGGGCATGACCACGGTGCTGGTGGTGCCGCGCAATTTCGAGCCGACCTTCTCGGAAATTTGGGAACGCGACCCGGCCAACGAGGATGATGTGGACTTCGTCACCGACGATCTCGCCGGCTTTCTCACGGCGATCGTCGAAGTCCCTGCTTGAGGCAGCCTGCGCGCTTCAAGTCCTGCTTGCTTGTCAAAGTTTATAGAAGCGGCTGACGATCCCCCAGGCCTCGTCGGCGGTCTCGACAAAATCGATGATATCCTGGTCGCCGGGAGTGATCGTGCCTTGCTCGGCGAGGAAATCGAGGTCGATTGCCCTTTCCCAGAAAGCCTTGCCGAACAGAATGACCGGCACGCGTTCCATGCGGCCGGTCTGGATCAGGGTCAGCGTTTCGAAGAACTCGTCCATCGTGCCGAAGCCGCCGGGAAATACCGCAACGGCCTTGGCACGCATGACAAAATGCATCTTGCGGACCGCGAAATAGTGGAAGTTGAAGCAGAGTTCCGGCGTCACGTAGGCGTTTGGCGCCTGCTCGTGCGGCAGCACGATGTTGAGACCGATCGACGGCGCGCCAACATCGTCGGCGCCACGATTGCCGGCCTCCATGACGCCCGGCCCGCCGCCGGTCACCACGACGAATTCGCGATAGTACGAGGTGGCCGACTGCTGTGAGCAGAGGCGGGCGAATTTGCGCGCCTCCTCGTAATATTTGCTGTTTTGCTCGAGGTTCTTCTTCTGCGTCTCGTTCTTGGCCGCCCAGGCTTCGCCGCCGGGCTCGGGAATGCGGGCGCCGCCGAACAGGATGACGGTCGATTGGATGCCGCGCTCGGCCAGGATCATCTCCGGTTTCAGCAGTTCGAGCTGCAGCCTGACCGCGCGCAACTCGCGCCGCGTCATGAAATCGGGGTCGTTCCAGGCCAGCCGATATGTCTCCGCGCGCGTTTGCGGCGTGTCCGGCACGCTTCTCGACCGCTCCAGATCCTCGTCCGAATGCGGCAGCGGCGTCCATCCCGCCTTTTCCATGGGAGTCATATTTGCTTTACCCGTCCAATCATTCACTTGCGCCGTCCCGTGACGCTGCCGCGATTGACCCTCCCCAAGCCTTCACATAGGGTCCGCGCGACTTTCAAACAGGTTAAGGCGCCGGCCCTTAACAGCTTGGTAATGGAGCGAATTCATGTCGAAGCACGATCTCGCGAGCCTCGAGGAGATCATCGAGAACGCCTTCGAGGAACGCGACACGATTTCGACCGCAACCCGCGGCGAGACGCGCGAGGCCATCCAATCGGCGCTCGACCTGCTCGACCGGGGCGTCGCCCGCGTCGCCGAGCGGCAGGCCGACGGCAAATGGCACGTCAACCAGTGGCTGAAAAAAGCGGTGCTGCTGTCCTTCCGGCTCAACCCGATGGAGATCATCAAGGGTGGTCCCGGTCAGGCGGTTTGGTGGGACAAGGTGCCCTCGAAGTTCGACGGCTGGAGCGCCGTCGATTTCGAGAAGGCCGGCTTCCGCGCCGTGCCGTCGTCGATCGTGCGCCGCTCCGCCTATGTCGCGCCGGGCGCCGTGCTGATGCCGTCCTTCGTCAATGTCGGCGCCTATGTCGACAGCGGCACCATGGTCGACACCTGGGCTTCGGTCGGCTCCTGCGCCCAGATCGGCAAGAATGTGCATCTGTCGGGCGGTGTCGGCATCGGCGGTGTGCTGGAGCCGATGCAGGCGGGTCCCACCATCATCGAGGACAACTGTTTCATCGGCGCCCGTTCCGAAGTGGTCGAAGGCTGCATTGTGCGCGAAGGCTCGGTGCTCGGCATGGGCGTCTTCATCGGCCAGTCGACCAAGATCGTCGACCGCGCCACCGGCGAGATCTTCTACGGCGAGGTGCCGCCTAATTCCGTCGTCGTCGCCGGCTCGCTGCCGGGCAAGCCTTTTCCAAACAACGAGCCCGGCCCCAGCCTCTACTGCGCCGTCATCGTCAAGCGGGTCGACGCCAGGACCCGTTCCAAGACATCGATCAACGAATTGCTGCGCGATTGATCTTTCTCAACGAATACGGACGGAATTCGCTTGCCTGATAGATCAGACCTCATCTGGCTTTTCTTCAAAGCTTCGGGCCGCGTCAGCCGCGCGGCCTATTTTCTTGGAGGATTGCTGGTGGCCATCATACAGGCCTTCCCGCTCTACCGTTTCACGCTGGTGCCGGAAGGCACCACCGAGAGCAACATGTGGTCGTTTATTTTCTTCATCGCCTTCATTGCCTCGCTTTGGTCGAACGTGGTGCTGGCGGTCAAGCGGTTGCACGACCTCGACAAGCCGGGCGTTGCGGCGCTGGTGCTTTTCGTGCCGGTTGTCTCGATCATCGCTTTCCTGGTGCTTTGCCTGTTTCCAGGGCAACCCGGCCCCAACCGCTACGGCAAGCGCACCAATGCCCCGGCTGAACCCTGAGCGCCGATCGGACATTTCGTCATGCGCTACCGCTCGCTTGATCCGAAACTGATCCTCGAAACCGCCGAACGGCTGGAAGGGCGCGTCGCCGAGCGCTTTCCCGATGCAGGCTTGCGCGGCGTCGCCGCCGAGCTGGTGTCGCTGTCGCGCGATCTGGCAAAAGCTGCCAAGGCGCTGGAGGCGCCGATCTGGTGGCTGCGCGGCCTCATCATCGCCGCCTTCGTCGCCGGAGCGCTGATGTTCCTGTTCGTCGGCACAATCCTGCCGCTCGGCCGCATCTCGGGAAACCACGATGCCTTCCAGTCGGTGCAAGGAATCGAAGCCTCCCTCAACGTGATCATCCTCGCGGTGCTGGGCTTCCTGGCCCTGATTCGCTCCGAGGAGCGGATCAAGCGCAAGCGGGTGTTTCGCCAGCTCCACGGGTTGCGGTCGCTGATCCATGTCATCGACATGCACCAGCTGACCAAGGATCCGGCCGCACTTTCACCCAGTTTCAAGCCGACTGCCCATTCGCCAGCCCGCATCACCAACGCCGCCGACCTTGCCCGCTATCTCGACTACTGCTCCGAAATGCTGTCGATCACCGGCAAGATCGCCGCGCTGTTCGCGCAATCGGTGAATGACGCCGTGGTCATCGACGGCGTCAACGACATCGAGAACCTGGCTTCGAACCTCTCGCGAAAGATCTGGCAGAAGATCACGCTGATCGAAACCCCTCATGGGCAGCCGGCACGTGCGGCGAAGACCGATCCCGAGCCGGGTCCGCCGCGTCGGCCTGCAATCCGCAGACGACCGGGGCCGGCAAGCTAAAACCGGCGACCCGGCGGCAGATCCGCTAGAGCGACAGAGCGCGGAGTTCCGAAAGCCCGGTTTTGCGCCGGATGCTCTAAGCGAATGTTAATCACCCTGGCCCAGCATGCCGGCGAAGACTGTGTCGACCGGCACGGAGCGCTCGACTGGCAAGCGACCTATCCCTGATCACCAAGGAGCCGCGCAAAACGTGGAGCGCCGCCGCTCGCCTGTTTGCCTGGTTCTCTTCGCCAATGAAATTGGAACCGGAAGCTGTCCGCGCCCGGCTTCTCGACACCACCTTCGACCGCAAATTCGCAGTCCTGTTCGGCACCATCAGCGTTCTGTTGGTTGCGGTCAGCGCCGCTCTCGCCACCGGGGATTGGTGGCCCTACGCCTGGATTGCCGCCGACCTGATGCTTTTCACCGTCCGCGTTCTGCTGATGCGGGAATGCGAACAGGCCCGCACGCGCGGCTCGAAAGGGCCGCTGGCGGGCCTGATGGCAGCCAGCGGCGTCTGGTCGGTCGTTTTCGGCCTCGGCTGCTATGGCTGTGTTGCCAGCGGGAATATGGCGCTTTCCGTACTTGCCGCCTTGAATGTCGCAGGCGTCGTCGGCGTGGTGTCGTCACGCAATGCGGCGACCCCGCGCTTCGCCATATTCGTCATGTTGGCCGTAAGCCTGCCTTACGTGGTCGGTGCATTGTTTTCTGCGGCGCCCGGAATGCCGATCGTCGGAATTCAAACGCCGTTCTATGTGGCCGGCGTCATCATCGTGCTGCTTCAGAACCACGCAATCAATGCCCGCATGATCCGCGCCGAACTGGACAATCGCGACCTGGCCATCAAGGACGCGCTGACCGGCCTGCCAAACCGCATCTTCCTGCAGGAGAAATTGCGCGACATGTGCCGCGAGCTTGCGGCGCCGGCCGCCAATGGCGGCAAGCCGTTTGCAGTGCTCAGTATGGATCTCGACGGTTTCAAACAGGTCAACGACCGTTTTGGCCACGCCGTCGGCGACGTGCTGCTGCGCAAGGTGGCCGAACGATTGAAGCGCGGCTTCCGTCCGGGGGACGTTGTCTTCCGCATTGGTGGCGATGAATTTGTCATCCTTTTGCCCGCAACCTCGGAGATCGAGGCCACCTACCTGGCAAAGCGGGCCATCGAAAAGGTCTCGGTGCCTTTCGACCTCGGGGTCGGTTCCGCCATCCATGTCGGCCTGAGCGTCGGCAGCGCCTTCGCACCCGCCGACGGCGGCGATCCGGAAATCCTGCTCACCTGTTCCGACCATGCGCTCTACGAAGCCAAGCGCACCGGCAAGGGCCGTTACTGGGCACCTGTGCGGGCTACCATCTGACGGCGACGGCTTCCGGCGACAGGCAGGGCGATCCGCTTCTCTCCTGCCCGGCCGGCCATGCCTTGCATCGCGCCGCTCTTGACCGTTGCTTGCAGCGCCTTCTCGATGCGCGGCCGCGCCAGCAAAACCATTTTTCGCCCGGCAAGTATCGGGCAGCCGCCGGCGTAGCAGCCGATACTGCCGGCACCGGCGATTACGATTGTCTTGCCATGCGTGATCATGCGATGGCCCTGCCCTGGTCGAGAGGCCTTGCCGCAATCATACGACGTGAAAACCATAATGTCGGCGGCATGTCTGGCCCTTATGTCTGGCCGTGACAGTCCCTGCGCTTTCGACTATCGCTTTTGCCCATGACGCTGCCTACCGATCCGACCAGAAATCTGGCTGCTCTCATCCGCTGCGCTTCCGTGACGCCCGCCGAAGGCGGTGCGCTGAGCGCGCTGGAAGAAATGTTGAAGCCGCTCGGCTTTGCCGTCGAGCGCCCGGTGTTTTCCGAATCCGGCACACCTGACATAGAGAACCTTTACGCGCGGCGTTCCGGCAACGGCCCGCATCTGATGTTTGCCGGCCATACCGATGTCGTGCCGGTGGGCGATGAAACAGCCTGGACGCACCCGCCCTTTGCCGCCGACATCGCCCATGGCGAGATGTTCGGCCGCGGCGCCGTCGACATGAAGGGCGGCATTGCTTGTTTCGTCGCGGCGGTAGCGCGACACATCGCGCAGAAGGGCGGCCCGAAGGGGTCGGTCTCGCTGCTGATAACCGGCGATGAGGAAGGTCCGGCGATCAACGGCACGACGAAACTGCTCGAATGGGCGGCCGCCAAAGGCGAGAAATGGCATGCTGCGATCGTCGGCGAGCCGACCAATCCCGACGTGCTCGGCGACATGATCAAGATCGGCCGGCGCGGCTCGCTATCGGGCACGGTCGTCGTCAACGGCCGCCAGGGACACGCCGCCTATCCGCAACTGGCCGACAACCCGGTGCGCGGCCTGGTGACGCTGGTCGACGCCTTGCTTCACCCCGTCTTCGACAACGGAACAGGGGATTTCCAGCCGACCAATCTTGAGGTGACCTCCATCGATGTCGGCAATCCTGCCACCAACGTCATCCCGGCGAAGGCGGCGGCTACCTTCAATATTCGCTTCAACGACACATGGACCGCCGAGACGATCCAGGCCGAGATCCACAACCGCCTCGACCGGGCGGCGAAACGCAAGAAATACCGCGCCGGCAGGACGACGCCCGTCGACTACGAGATCGCTTGGCGCGACGGACCGAGCCACGTTTTTCTGACACGCGACGACAGGTTGATCGAGACGCTTGGCGGCTCGATCAAGGCGGTGACCGGCAGGAAGCCGGCGCTGTCCACCTCCGGCGGCACCTCCGATGCCCGCTTCATCAAGGATTATTGTCCGGTGGTCGAATTCGGCCTTGTCGGCAAGACCATGCACATGGTCGACGAACGCGTGGCGATTGCCGACCTCGAGACGCTGACGCAGATTTATCTGCGCTTCGTTGAAGACTGGTTTGCGCAGGACATATCCTAGTGATGCTTTCAGCGGATGAAACCTACGCTTCGCTTGCCGGTGCCTGGCGGCTGATGCTCGGCAAGGCCGACGGATTTCGCCTGCTCGACCTTTCGGCGGACGGATTCTGGAACTCCTTTTTTGCCATCGTCGTCGCGGCGCCGGCACTGATCGTCGGCTGGGTCGGTATTGCCAACGAGATCGGCGACCCCAACGCATTCGTCGGCCGTTTCAGCATGTTGATCCGCCTGGCCACCGTCGATATCGGCGCCTGGGTGCTGCCGCTCATAGGCCTCGCGCTGGTGGCGCCGCGGGTCGGCGTCGGCGGCCGTTTCGTCCATTATGTCGTGGCCAGCAACTGGGCCTCGGCGATCATCGCCTGGATGATGCTGCCATCGGCGTTGATCCGGCTTTTCCTGACGTCGGCCAACGAAGTCTCCGGACTCGTGTCGCTGCTGTTGTTCGCGCTGTCGATGGTCTTGACCTGGCGGATGACCAACGTTGCGATCGGCAGGGGTGCGGCGGTCGGCAGCGCCGTTTTTGCCGGCATGTTCGTGGCGTCGCTGATCGTCCTGTTCGGACTGCAGGCGCTGCTCGGGATCAGCGTTCCGGATCAGCCAGGCGTCGGATAATCGACGCCGACGAGAAACAGCCCGTCGGGCGGCGCCACCTGACCGCAGGCCGCACGGTCGCGCGCCTCAAGCGCCGCCTTGAGGTCGGCAACAGTCCAGCCGCCTTCGCCGACGCGTTTGAGCGAGCCGACCATAGAGCGCACCTGGTTGTGCAGGAATGACCGCGCCGAAGCGCGGACCTCAATGAAATCGCCCGCCCGGCTGACATCCAGCCGGTCGAGCGTGCGGACCGGGCTGGTGGCTTGGCACTGGGTCGAGCGGAAGGTGGTGAAATCATGCCGGCCAAGCAGCACCTTTGCCGCTTCGTGCATGGCCCCGGCATCGAGCTGCTTCGGTACCCACCAGATCTTGCCCTTGTCGAGCGCCGCCGGCGCGCGGCGATTGACGATGCGGTAGAGGTAATGGCGGCCGATCGCCGAGAAACGCGCATCGAAACCATCCGGCACGACGGCGGCCTTCAGGATGGCGATGCGCACCTTGGCCGCCTGCAGATGCGCGTTGACGGCGTCGCGCACCTTGTCACCGGGCCATGCCTTGATCAGATCGACATGCGCCACCTGAGCTGTCGCATGGACGCCGGCATCGGTGCGGCCGGCGGCACGCAGCGAAACCTGCTCGCCACAGAACTTCTCGATCGCCTGCTCGATCGCCTGCTGCACCGAAGGCTGGTTGGCCTGGCGCTGCCAGCCGGCGAAGAGACTGCCGTCATATTCGATGTCGAGGCGAAAACGCGGCATTCCCGGATCGAAGCGAAATCAGGCGGCGAGGGCTGAGCCGAAGGCCGAGGCGTAGACCAGCCTGCCGGTCTCCGGCGCCTCGCCCCAGGCAAGCGCCTGCAAAGCCTCGCTTTGGTAGTCGCTCTCGAATTTCGCTGCACGGGCGCGGCTGTAACCGAAACGTCCATAGTAAGCGGGATCGCCGAGCACCACGGCGAGCGTCTCGCCAGCAGCCTTCAGGCGGATATGCGCCTCGCGGACCAGCGCACCGCCGATGCCGGTGCCGTGGAACGACGGCTCGACCGCCAAAGGAGCCAAAGCCACCGCCGGGAAGCTCTTGCCGCCATTCTGCACGAACAGCCGTGAAAACAGGATATGCCCGACCACTTGCCCGTCTTCGTCCGCCACCAGTTCGACGACGGCATCACCGCCGGTGACCAGCGCGTCGACCAGTCCGGCCTCCGTCTGCTGGCCGAATGCGTGTTCTTCGACAAGGCGGATTGCCTCGCGGTCCCGCGGCGTCGCCGCGCGTATGGACATCATGCTCATGACAATTTCATTCCTTTTTCGAGCTTGGCCCCGCGCAGAAACTCCTGCGCGGCAATGGGCCTTGCGCCCGCACGCTGAACTTCGACCAGCCTGATCGCGCCTGACTCGCAGGCGACCGTCAGCCGGTCATCGAGAATTCCTCCCGGTTCGCCGGCGCCTTGCGAGAGCGTCGAGCGAAGCAGTTTCAGCCGTTCTACACGGCCGCCGATTTCGGCCTCGCACCATGCACCGGGAAAGGGCGACAAGCCGCGAATCTGGTTGTGCACGTCGCCGGCAGGTCGCAGCCAGTCTATGCGAGTCTCCGATTTATCGATTTTCTTGGCGTAGGTCACCCCCACCTCCGCCTGTGTGGTAAATGTCAGCGTATTTCGTTCCAGCCGTTCCAGCGCTTGCACCATCAGCGCAGCACCGAGGACCATCAGCCGGTCGTGCAGATCGCCGGCCGTCATGTCGGGTCCAATCGGACATTTTTCAACCATTGCCACCGGCCCGGTGTCGAGGCCTTCCTCCATCCGCATCACCATCATGCCCGTTTCGGTATCGCCGGCCATGATGGCGCGCTGGATAGGGGCAGCGCCGCGCCAGCGCGGCAACAACGATGCGTGGCCATTGAGGCAACCGAGCCGCGGCGCCTCGAGAATGGGTTTGGGCAGAAGCAGCCCGTAGGCGACGACCACGGCGACATCGGCGCGCAAGGCGCGGAACGCCTCCTGCTCCGCCTCGCCCTTCAGCGACACGGGCGTCCGCACCTCGACGCCCAACTGATCCGCCTCGCGCTGCACCGGCGACGGCGTCAGCTCGAGCCCGCGCCGGCCGCCGGCGCGCGGCGGCTGCGTATAGACGGCGGTCAACCCGTGCCCGGCCCCGGCAATCGCCCGCAGCGTCGGCACGGAGAATTCGGGCGTACCCATGAAGATGACACGCAGGGGCATTCGTCGACCCCTACCCCACCATCTTGCCCGGCGCCTTGTCCCTGGCGAGCTTTTTGAACTTCTTGACCACCATGTCGCGCTTCAGTTTTGAGATGTGGTCGATGAACAGCACGCCGTTGAGATGGTCGATCTCGTGCTGCAGGCAGGTCGCCATCAGCCCCTCGGCCTCGATCTCCTGCAGCTTGCCGTCGCGATCGAGATATTTCACCCGCACCGCCGCCGGACGCTCGACCTCGGCGTAGTAGTCAGGGATCGACAGGCAGCCTTCCTCGTAGACCGAACGCTGGTCGGCGCTTTCGAGGATTTCGGGATTGATGAAGACGTGCGGTGCCGGCGTCTCGTCCTCCTTGGCGAGGTCGATCACCAGCATGCGCAAGGGTTCGCCGACCTGGATCGCTGCGAGGCCGATGCCGGGCGCGTCATACATGGTGTCCAGCATGTCGCCGGCCAGTTTGCGCAAATCGCCATCGACACGCTCGACCGGTTTTGAAACCTGGCGCAGGACGGGATCGGGGAGGATGATAAGCGGCTTGATCGACATAGCGTCTCACCTAAGACCTCGCAGGAAAAGCGTCAACCGGGACGGCTTCGGGTCGTTCACGTTTTGATCTGTGCCGGCAGACCGAATCATCTATGCTGTCGGCATGAACGATCTGGCCACCATCCTGTCCGAACCTGTCGCCCGCCTCGGCGCCACCACGCTCACGCTCGGCCAAGCCCTGGGTTTCGGCGCAATGCTATTCCTTGGACTGTTCGTGGCGCTCGTCGTTGCGCTCTGGCGATCGGCCAAGGCGCGTGCAGTGGCGGCCGCCGAAGCCGCCGACCACGCCCGTGACGCCGAGCTGCGGATGGCCGGCATCTTGGCAAGCCAGGCGGAAATGCAGGGCCGCATGGGCGCCATCGCCGAAGTGTTCGGGGCGCGCCAGGCGGAACTGACCCAGTCGATCGGCCAGCGCCTCGATGCCATGACCGGCCGCCTGGGCCAGACCATGACCGAGCAGACGAGATCGACGCATGAGAGCCTCGCCAAGCTGCAGGAACGGCTGGCGGTTATCGATATCGCGCAAGGCAATATCCAGTCGCTGGCCGGCCAGGTCGTGCAATTGCAGGCGATCCTTTCCAACAAGCAGACGCGCGGCGCCTTCGGCCAGTCGCGCATGGAGGCCATCGTCGCCGACGGATTGCCGCACGGCGCCTATGAATTCCAGGCGACCTTGTCGAATGGCAGCCGGCCCGACTGCCTGGTGAAGATGCCGAACGGCGCGCCGTCACTTGCCATCGACGCAAAGTTTCCGCTCGAGGCGTGGAATGCCATCCGTGCCGCCGAAGGCGCCGACCTGCAGAAGTCGGCCGCACAGGCTTTCCGCCGCGACATCGAGGTGCATGTCCGGGATATTTCCGAAAAATACCTGATCCAGGGCGAGACGCAGGACACCGCCTTCATGTTCGTGCCCTCGGAATCGGTGTTCGCCGAAATCCATGAGAATTTCGAGGCCGTTGTCCAAAAGGCGCATCGATCGCGGATCGTCATCGTCTCGCCATCGCTTTTGATGCTGTCGATCCAGGTCATCCAGGCAATCCTCAAGGATGCACGCATGCGCGAGCAGGCGCACCTGATCCAGGGCGAAGTCATCCGGCTGATGGAAGATGTTTCCCGGCTCGACGAGCGGGTGCGCAAATTGCAGACGCATTTCGGTCAATCGGCCAAGGATATCGAGGACATCCTTGTCTCGACATCGAAGGTGACCCGGCGCGGACAAAAGATCGAGGCGCTGGAGTTTGGTGTACAGCCGGCGGAGGATACCGCTGGTTCGAATGGCAGCGGAGCAAAAGCGGAAAGCAGTGCGCGTGTCGCCGATTCGAAAACCGGGCAGTTGAGGCTAAGGGTCGTCGAAGGCGACGATTGAGAGCTACGCCGGAACCGGAGGCGAGCGCTTCGCCCCGGTCTGGCGCTACTGCTCCTCGATGATGGTGGTGCCTTCGAATTCCGGCAGCCAATGCAGCGCCGAGCGATGCCAGATCTGCTTTCTCGGCACCAGTTGCTCGCGCTGCCGTGCCGTGCCGACCCTGATGCCGTAAACCTTCGGTCCCTCGCCCGCCGACGTGGCGTAGAGATGCGAGCCACACTCACCGCAAAACGCCTGGGCGCGCTTGGCGCCGCTCGAACCGGTCTTGATGTAGATTTTCGGCTTGCCCTTGGTGATCCTGTAATTGTCCTCGGACGCCGGCACGGTGACGCGAAAGGCCGTTCCGGTTAGCTTCTGACAATCGATGCAGTGACAAATGGTGGTCTTTTCCGGATCAACCTCGGCCTCGTAAGTGATGGCGCCGCAATGACACCCGCCGTCGATTTTCATCTTCGTTCCTCCCGAGCTTTTGCCTGCGATCATAGCCGGGACTGCCCGACGGCGCATCGATTTCCTCAAGCCATTTTCCTTAGGCCGGTTCTTGTCCGGATGCCCCCGCCAAGGCCTTGCTCCGGCGTTCCCAGGTGCCGGTGGTCTGAGGCTTGACGAACAGCCGCGTCACCTCCGGCATCTCCGCTTTCAGCCGCGTCTCAAGGCGTTCGACGCAGGTCTCTATCTCGGGCGCCGACAAGTGGTCCTCGAACTCGATGCTCAGAGCGGCGACGATCTCCTGCGGACCCATATGCAGCGTCAGCGCGCCATTCGCCCGCTGCACCGCCGGGTCCTGCTGGACGATGTCCAATACTTTCATTTGCACCTCGGGCGAAGCCGGCTCGCCGAGCAGCAGGCTTTTGCTTTCGCGCGCCAGGAAGATCGCGGTTGCGCCCAGGATCAGCGCGATGCCGATCGACGCGGCGCCGTCGAGCTTCGGCATGTCCAGCAGTTCCGCCGCCGATATGCCGGCGAAGGCGACAACGAGGCCGAGAAGTGCCGCGCTGTCCTCGAAGAGTACGGTGTAGACGCTCGGATCCTTGCTGAGCTGCACCGCCTCGAGCCAGCCGTGGCTGCCTTTTTGGTGGCGGAACTCCTTCAGCGCCACCAGCCAAGAGGTGCCTTCGAAGAGGAAGGAAAGGCCAAGGACAGCGTAGTTCACCTTGGCGTTGGCAATCGGCTCCGGCGTCATGATGTGCGTCACGCCTTCGTAGAACGATATGCCGGCGCCCAGTGCAAAGACGAGGAGCGCAACGATGAAGCTCCAGAAGTACAGCTCGCGGCCATGGCCGAGCGGATGCGTACGGTCGGCCGGGCGCGCGGCACGGTGCATGCCGTAAAGCAGCAGGCTGCCATTGCCGGTATCGACGAGCGAGTGGACGCCTTCCGAGAGCATTGCCGAGCTGCCCGTGAACAAGGCAGCGGCGAATTTGGTCAGTGCGATCGCAAGATTTCCGGCGAGCGCCGCATAGATCACTTTTTTCGACCCGCCATGCGCCGCCACGGTGTGCTGCCTTGGTTGATGCACCGAGATTGGCGGAGCGTCCGCCCACGCTCCACAGCTCTCACAACGCCTGAAGCGCCGAGTTGTTCACAAGGTCAGTTGTTCAAAAGGGCGGCGCGGGGCTATTCGACGACCTCGTGCGTCCAGACCTTGAAGCCAGCCAGCGCGCCCGGCCCGAAAATGTGGGTCAGCGGCACATCCGCGGCATCGCGCCCGGAGGCAATCAGGATGCGGCCGATGCGCGGCGCGTTGTTGCGCGGGTCGAACGCGTGCCAGCGGCCGCCGAGGTAGACCTCCATCCAGGCGGCGAAATCCATGTCCGACCACGGCTTTGGCAGGCCGATGTCACTGATATAGCCGGTGCAGTAGCGGGTTGGAATATTCAGGGCGCGGCAGAAGGCAACAGCGAGGTGAGCAAAGTCGCGGCACACACCACTCTGCTCGCGGTAGGCCTCGGCGGCGGTGCGCGTCGGCCGTGCATTGAAATAGTTGAAGACGATGTGGTTATGGACGAAGTCGCAGACCGCCTGGACGCGCGGAATGCCGAGCGGGGTGCTGCCGAACAGCCGCCACGCTTCATTCGACAGCACGTCGCTCTCGCAATAACGGCTGGGCAGCAGGAACAGCAGCGTCTCCGACGGCAGATCGCGCACCTCGTGCTGCCACGCCGTCAGCTCGCGCGTCTCAAAGGAGCCGGGGTCGCGGATGACCGCGTCGGTGCCGAAGGCAAAGCGCCCGGCCGGCGCAACGAGACGGTTGCACCAATTGCCGAAACTGTCGCGGTAGCTCTCGATCGGCGCCGGCGGGTTCGACGTCAGAAAGTCCGGCCGCTCAAGATCGGATGCACGCGAATAATGGACATTTAGCATCGCGATCAGCGGTGTTTCCTGCGGGAAGTCGAAGCTCATCTGGCAACCGATGTGGATCCGCATTGTCGTCCTGACCGGCCTGCCTGATCATCAGCCGGCGAAACGCGAGGGCTGATGCTGCAGTGCGAAGAAGACCATGGCACGGACCACTGCGGTTTACGAGGGAATTAGAAACCGGTTGACAGCCATCGGTCAGGGCGACTGCCCGGCAGCGGCCTCTTGCAGTCGAGCGTTTTCTCTTGTTTCACTTCGCCAGACATCAACTGGAGGAACGAATCATGGCTAAGGGTGCGATGAAGGCAGGCAAGGAAGCCCGCAAGCCGAAGAAGGACGCGAAGAAACCAGCTCCGGCGCCGGCCCTGAAGGCACCGCCGGTGAAGGCGATGAAGCTGAAGGACAAGTAGGGCCGCAGCTACCGTTTCGGCTTATTTCGACCGGCCGCAAACGCGGCTGGTATGATTGTTCATTAAGCTCACGCGCATCCCCTATGGATGCGGCGAAGACAGATTTCGCGCATTCAAGAAATCGGCCGAAAGCCATCGAAACGGAGCGTTCCGATGGCTTGAATCAGTGCCGGAAGGCGTTATCGCGCGGAGAAGCCGGGTGGCGTCCTGCCGGTGCGCTGCTTGCGCGCGGCATAGCGTGCGTCACGCTTGGCCTTGCGTTCGGCCTCGTCGGCAAGAAAACGGGCGATGCGCTCGTTCTCTTCAGCTTCCCGGATCTTCGCTTCGGCCTGTGCGGCCTCTTCGGCGGCGATGCGTGCCGCTTCGGCGGCTGCCTCGCGCTCGGCCTTTTCGGCCGCTTCGCGCGCCAGCTTTTCCTGCTTCAGCCTGGCCTTTTCGGCCTCGCGTATCGCGCGGGCCTCGAGGATCGCCTTGCGCTCGGCCTGTCGTGCCAGCACCGCTGGATCATCTGCCGCCGGCTTTGCCTTGAAGCGCTCCAGAAGCGCCTTCTTTGCCTCGTTCGCGGCATTGCGCCGCTCGAAAACGTCTTTTTCCCTATAGATAGCCAAGTCCACTTCCCTGAAGTCAATTTGCGAGGCTTACATACGCGTGAAAACCGAGAGTTCAAGCGCCAAAACGGTATGCCAGCCATGAAATTCTGATCTGTTGCAGCCGGGAGACGCCATTTCGATTGAATTCGGCTGAAAGGCACCCGCACTGTTCACCATCCAGCCATCTGGCGGGGCGGCGGACTGATCGCTACCTGTAGCGCCAGGACAAACGCTGGGATGACACGCTATGGAACTCGGTCTCTACACTTTCGCCGACGTCAGCCCGGAACCGGGTCCCGGTGCGATTGGTGCGCACGAGCGGCTGCGCAATTTGATCGAGGAGATCGAGCTCGCCGACCAGGTCGGGCTGGACGTCTTTGGTCTCGGCGAGCACCACCGTCCCGACTACGCTGCCTCCGCTCCGGTGGTGGCACTGGCGGCGGCCGCCGAACGAACCAGGCGCATAAGGCTGACCAGCGCTGTCACCGTGCTGTCGTCCGACGATCCGGTGCGCGTCTTCCAGCAGTTTGCTACCCTCGACCTTCTGTCCGGCGGCCGGGCGGAGATCATGGCCGGGCGCGGCTCGTTCATCGAGTCGTTTCCGCTGTTCGGCTACAATCTCGAAGATTATGACGAGCTCTTTGCCGAGAAGCTCGACCTGCTGCTCGCCATCCGCGATCATGTCAAGGTGACCTGGTCGGGCAGTCTGCGCGCTCCGATCAATGATCGCGCCCCGGCCCTTGCAGGACAAATTGCCGATCTGGATCGCCGTCGGTGGAACACCGCAATCCGTCGCCCGCGCCGGCGTGCTCGGGTTGCCGCTGGCACTGGCGATCATCGGTGGCGAGCCGGCGCGGTTCGCACCGCTGTTCGACATCTACAGGGATGCAGCCAGACGCGCCGGCAACGATCCGGCAAGCCTTGCCACCAGTCTCAACGTGCACGGCTTCATCGCGGACAGCACGGACCAGGCAGCCGACGATTTTTACGGGCCGCAGGCCGAGGTGATGAACCGTATCGGCCGCGAGCGCGGCTGGGGGCCGACATCGCGGGCGCATTTCGACCAATCGCGCGGCCCAAACGGCGCGCTGTTCGTCGGCAATCCAGAACAGGTGGCCGAGAAGATCATTGCCCAGCACAGGATATTCGGCAACGACCGCTTCCTGCTGCAAATGGCGATCGGCACCATGCCGCACGCCAAGGTGATGAAGGCCATCGAACTCTACGGCACCAAGGTGGCGCCGATCGTGCGCCGGGAAACTGCGAGGGCCGTTCCCGCCGTGGCGGCGCCGGTTGCCTGATTCCCAGTCACCTGATTCATTGCCAAGGCCGCGAGGCGGCCTTGCCGGTGACGCCGGCTAACGGAACCTTGAAGCGACAGAGGCGTTTTCGCCAACGGTCTGCACCAATCGCGGTGTGCCGCCGAGGGTCAGAATGAAAGCCGAACCCGCCGCTTCGGGCGCAAGCGCTGCCGAAAGCCCGGATCCGCGCGTCGAGGCGCGGGCGGATGCGCATCTGATGCGTTCGCTGCTCGTCGGCATCTTCATCCTCATGGCGATCTACGCGCTTTACTTCGCCCGCGCCTTCTTCATGCCGGTCATTCTGGCTTTCCTGCTGGCGCTGACGCTGACGCCGATCGTTCGCTTCCTGCGCAAGCATGGCATGCCCGATGTCATTTCGGCGACACTGCTGGTGCTGCTTTCGTTCTGCCTCGTCGCCGTCGCGGGATATCTGCTCAGCGGCCCGGTCATCGACCTCATCAACAACACCTCGACGATCGGCCAGCAGCTTACCGAACGTCTGGCACAACTGCGCCGTCCGTTCGAGCGGATCGTGGAGATTTCGCGCCAGATCGAGGGCCTGACACAGACATCCCAGGAGCCGGGCGTTCAGCGGGTGGCGATGGCGCCATCCGGTATTCTCTCGCAGGCGGCCGGCAATGTGCTGTCGGCTGGCGTCAGCGTTACCATCGTCTTCGTCCTGTCGCTGTTCCTGCTCGCCTCGGGCACGATGTTCTATGAAAAGATCGTCCAGTCCTTCCCCAGTCTCAGCGAAAAGAAGCGGGCGCTACGCGTCGTCTACGACGTCGAACGTGAAATCTCGCATTATCTGCTTACCGTCACGGTGATCAATACATGTCTCGGCATTGTCATCGGGCTCGGCCTTTGGGCGCTCGGCGTGCCCAACGCGCAGGTCTGGGGCGCGGCAGCGGCTCTGCTCAATTTCCTGCCTTATATCGGGGCGCTGACCACCATCACGCTGGTCACGATCATCGCGCTGATCAGCTTCGACACGATTTCCTATGCGCTGCTGGCGCCGGCCTTCGTCCTTATGTGCGATGTCGTCGAAGGCCAGTTCGTGACGCCGACGGTCGTCGGCCGCCGTCTTGAGATCAACGCAGTGGCGATCCTCATCGCCATCGCCTTCTGGTCCTGGCTGTGGGGTTTCGTCGGCGCGTTGCTGGCGGTGCCGCTGCTGGTCGTGATCAAGGTGTTCTGCGATCATTTCGACGGCCTCAGTCATGTCGGCAATTTCCTCGCGGCGCAGCATACGGCGGTGATCGAGGACGAAGAAATTCACGAGGCGAAAAAGTAGCGGCTTAAAGGGTCAAAAGCGTCCCCCCGATTGGGGCGGATCACGACCTTGCATCGGTCGCACGTCCGTTGTGCCTGCAGTGCTCAATCAACATTTTGAATTTGCCGCCTCGGCAACGGCTTCCTACATCCGTTCGGCCCACAGGAAACCCCGCGCCGATGACCGCTCTTTCCGTTCTCGACCTGTCGCCGATCGTCGAAGGCAGCAACGCTTCGCAGTCACTCGCCAATTCGCTCGATCTCGCCCGCCATGCCGAGCGGCTGGGATATAAGCGCTACTGGCTGGCTGAACATCACAACATGCCGGGCATCGCCAGCGCCGCCACCTCCGTTGTCATTGCCCATGTCGCCGGAGGTACCCGTACGATACGCGTCGGCGCCGGCGGTATCATGCTGCCCAATCATTCGCCGCTGGTCATCGCCGAGCAGTTCGGCACGCTCAACGCTCTGCATCCCGGTCGCATCGATCTCGGCCTCGGGCGGGCGCCCGGCACCGACATGGCCACGGCACGGGCGCTGCGCCGCAACCTCGATGCTGGCGCCGACAATTTCCCGCAGGACGTCGTCGAGCTGATGGGTTACTTCCAGCCGGCCGAAGACGGCCAACGCATCCGCGCGGTGCCCGGCGAAGGCGAAAAGGTGCCGATCTGGATTCTCGGTTCCAGCCTCTACGGCGCGCAGCTTGCCGCCATGCTCGGCCTGCCCTACGCCTTCGCTTCGCATTTTGCGCCGGCCGAGCTCGACCATGCGCTGGAGATCTACCGCTCGCGTTTCCAGCCTTCGGAGCAGCTCGACAGGCCCTATGTGATGCTCGGCCTCAATGTCTTCGCCGCTTCTTCCGATGCCGAGGCGCGGCTTCTGTTCACCTCGCTGCAGCAGGCCTTCGTCAATCTGCGCACCGGCCGGCCCGGCCGATTGCCGCCGCCTGTCGAAGGATATGAGCGCGACCTCGATCCAATGGCCAAGACCATGCTCGGCCAAGCGCTTTCCTGCGCCGTCGTCGGCTCTCCCGAAACGGTCAGGCAAGGCATCGAGGCCTTCGTGCGCCGCACCGGCGCCGACGAGCTGATGGTCACAGCGCAGATTTTCGACCATGCGGCGCGGGTGCGCTCGTTCGAGATCCTGGCCGACGCTCACGAATCGCTGTCGGAAGCTGCCTGAGAGTTGGTTCGCCACTTGCCACTGTTGCGGGCAAGGCCGGCCTTAGGCAGGGAACATCGCGAACCGGTGCGCGAAGACATAGCGAACATTTCCCGCGTTTTACGCGGAGGTTTTCGATCCGTCATGCTCGTCCGTTTGCGGGAAACGCGGCGTCCACTAAACGACGATCACCTTGGTGCCGATTGTGGCGCGGTCATAGAGATCGATGATGTCCTGGTTCATGAGGCGAATGCAGCCCGCCGACACAGCTTTGCCGATGGACCACCATTCAGGGCTACCGTGCAGGCGATATCCAGTGTCACCTTTCTCGTTAAAAAGATAGAGCGCCCGCGCCCCGAGCGGGTTCATGAGTCCGCCCTCCATATGGGCCGGTATGATGCGGCCTCGCTTCTGCTCGCGCACGATCATCGCAGACGGCGCGCTCCAATCCGGCCATTCGCGCTTCCTCGCAACGTGAGCAGTGCCATGCCACTCGAAGCCCGCCTTGCCAACGCCGATTCCGTAGCGCAGCGCCTGACCGTCTCCCAACACGTAGTAGAGGAACTTCGCTCCTGTATCGACAATGATGGTGCCCGGCGCCTCTTCAGTCGCATAAGGTACTGTCTGCCGATGGAACTTTGGGTCAACCTTGTAGATCGGAACCGGCGGAACGCGAAAACCGGCGTCGGTGAGGCCGCCATAGGCCGAGGGGAAAGTCTTTAATGCGCCGCCGGTAGTGCAGCCGAAGAATACGGCCATCCCAGCAAGAACCAGCCCGATTAGGATCGATTTCACGCGCATGACTCAAGCCGGCGCCCGTGTGAACGATCAGCCGCATCTCGTCATATTCCTAATCCGACATGCTTCGATTGCCAAGATTTTCCTGACTGTCGGCTGGCTGATCGTTGGCCACTTGGCTCGATCGGCGCCGCGTCCTTCCATTGCTCGGTTTTCGAACGACGAACGCCCGTAGTGGCTGCGAAGGCCCGGGTCGGCAGGACAGGGGGAGCGCTGGTCCGTCCGGCATTGCAAAGTTTCTGAACGGAGCCCAAGCGCTACGCGCTGACGCTCTGCGCAGTCGCACCTAGCGGACGGCATGAATTGCGGATCATCAGGCGACCCTTGAGCGTCAGCTTGCGCGGCGGCGCATCCCTGTTTCCGGCGAGCCGGTCGAGCAGCAGATTGGCCGCCTGTTCGCCAATCGCCTGCACCGGCTGGGCGACCGTGGTCAATTGCGGCCGGAACACATCCGACCACGGAAAGTCGTCGAAGCAGGCGACCGAAATATCCTCCGGACAGGACAGGCCGATATCGCGAATGGCCTTCATCGTGCCGATCACCATCGGGTTGTTGGCCGAAAAGATGGCGCTCGGCCGGTCGTGCAGCGAAAGCAGCTGCATGGTGGCGTTGTAGCCGTCGACTTCATGGAAGTTGCCGAAGCGGACGAGCTCGGGCTCGGCCGGCAGGCCGGCGGCCTGGAGGGCCTCGCGGTATCCCGCCATGCGGTCATGCATCGGCGAGATATCGAACGAGCCGGAGATGTAGCCGATGCGCCGATGGCCGAGATCGATCAGGTAGGTGATGGCGTCGAACACCGCGCGCTGATTGTCGAGAACGACGGCATCGGTATCGACACCCTGGCAAACACGGTCGAGCAGCACGACCGGCACGTTGGCGTCGTCGACAATCCGTTTGAGGATCGCGCCGTCGCCGACACGCGCGACGATCAGTCCGTCGACCATGCGGTCGAGCAGCAGTCTGATCTGGTCGTCCTGCGTGTTGAGGTGCTCGTCGGTGCAGCACAGCATTACGGCGTAGCCGGCCCTGTCGAAAGCCTGCTGGATGACCGAAACCACGTCGGTGAAGAACGGGTTGGTGATGTGGGGGACGGTGAGCCCGATGGTGCGTGTGGTGCCCATCTTCAGGCTGCGGGCGATGGCATTGCGCTTATAGCCGATGTCGCGGATCGCCTGTTCGATGCGCTGGCTGAGCTCGGGGCTGACGGTCGCGGTGCCGTTGATCAGCGCCGATACCGTGGCCACGGAAACGCGCGCGGCCTCGGCCACGTGAAGCATGGTCGGAGCAGTGAATTTGCGCTGCTTTTTTCGTCCTGACGCTGTCATTTTCGAAACGTTTCACCACTCCACGGCAGCAATACGTACGGAATCTTATGATTTTGCGCAAGAATTGAAATGGAACAATCTCGGACTCCAGATATTGCCTTGACATGATCGAAACGTTTAGATTAGCGTTTGAGGTGTTCGGTGGCGACGGAGGGAGGCCGTCCTTGTCATGCAGCACGGCAATTCCATCCCTGCGCAAGGCGTTGTGGCGGACGGCTCGGCTATCGTGCTGAGCGCCGAGCACATCTCCAAGTCCTTCGGTGGCATCGCCGCGCTTGTCGATGTCGATTTCGAACTGCGGCGCGGCGAGGTCCATGCGCTGATGGGCGAGAACGGCGCCGGCAAGTCGACGCTGATGAAGATCCTGTCCGGCGTCTATACGGACTATAACGGAACGGTCAGTATCGATGGCGATGCGGTGCGCTTTGCCGGCGTCCGCGAAGCCGAGCGCGCCGGCATCGCCATCATCCACCAGGAGCTGAATCTCGTCCCCGAACTCAGCGTCGCCGACAATATCTTTCTCGGCCGCGAGAAGCTGATCGCCGGGCTGATCGTCGACCGCAAGGCGAGCAGCCGCGCTGCCGGCGCGCTGCTGCAAAGGCTCGGCATCGAGCTCGATCCGGATGCGCGCGTCGGTGCCTTGCGCGTCGGCGAACAGCAACTGGTCGAGATCGCCAAGGCGCTGTCGATGTCGGCACGCATTCTGATCATGGACGAGCCGACCTCGGCGCTTTCGCCAGCCGAATGCCAGCGGCTGTTCCGCATCATCCGCCAGCTCGCCGACAGCGGCGTGGCGATCGTCTACATTTCGCACCGCATCGACGAAGTCATGCATCTGGCCAGCCGGGTCACCGTGTTCCGCGATGGACGCCACGTCCTGACGCGGGCGATGGACAAGCTCGACGAAGACGCCATAATTTCTGCGATGGTCGGGCGAAACCTGCTGGCTTCCTCCCAGGAGCACCGCGTCCCCGGTGTCAACACCGTCCTTTCCGTAAGCGAGCTGTCGCTGTCGAAACCCAATCGCCATGGCTGGCGCGCCGTGCTCGACGGCGTCAGTTTCGATCTTGCCGCAGGTGAAATCCTGGGTATCGGCGGGCTGCTGGGCTCGGGCCGGACCGAAATCCTGGAAACCATCTTCGGGTCCAGCGGCGGACGTGCCGGCGGTGAGATCAGGCTCGATGGCGAGGTGGTAGAAATCCGTTCGCCGCGCGATGCGCGCCGGCTCGGCATCGCCCTGGTCACGGAAGACCGCAAGACGCAAGGCCTGCATCTCGAGGCCTCGATCACCGACAATGTCGCGCTGCCGCTGGTCGGTGCGCTGGCGCGGTTCGGCCTGCGCTCGCTGGCCGGTGAGCAAGGGCTGGCACGGGACGCCGTCAAGGCGCTCGGCATTCGCTGCGAGACCGTCGAGCAGCCGGCCGGCACGCTGTCCGGCGGCAACCAGCAGAAGGTCGTCATCGGCAAATGGCTGGCGACGAGGCCGCGGGTGCTGCTGCTCGACGAGCCGACGCGCGGCATCGATGTCGGCGCCAAGCGGGAAATCTACGATCTCATCATCAAGCTGGCGCGAGACGGGCTGGCGATCGCGGTAATCAGCTCGGAATTGCCGGAGCTGCTGCATCTTTCCGACCGTATCCTGGTCATGGCCGACGGCCGCCAGACGGGAATCCTGTCCCGCGCGCAAGCCAGTGAGGAGGCCATCATGCGGCTTGCGGCGCCGCGACGGACGATGACGAGGCCTGCCGCATGAGCATTTTGCATATCCTGTCCCGGACGAAGCTCTATTGGGGCCTGATCGCCATCTTCCTGATCGGCGTGCTCGGCTCGCCGATCAGCTCCAAGGGCAACAACATTTTCCTGTCCTACGGCAACCTGCTCGACGTGCTGCGCCAGGTGTCGACCACGGGCCTGATTGCCACCGGCATGACGGCCGTGATCATTACCGGCGGTATCGACCTTTCCGTCGGCTCGCTGATGGCGATCTGTACGGTGGTCTGTGCCATGCTGCTGACGGTCCCCGGCGTGACGCCGGCGGTGGTGCTTGGGGTGCCGACAGTTGCCGTGGCAGCCCTTTGCCTCGGCATTCTCGTCACTCGTTTCATCCTGCTGAACGTCGAAAAATCCCGTGCCGGCGCGCAGGCGACGCACGACATCAGGCTGGACAGCGTTCGCGGGCTGGTGACGCCCGGCATTGTCGGGGTGATCCTGTGCAGTCTGGTGCTGTGGTTCCTGCTGCCGCAGGTAGGCTCAAAATTCGGCGTGCTCGGCGTGCTGCTGGTGGCGCCTTGCGTCGGCCTGCTGTTCGGCGCGCTCAACGGCTTCATCATCGTCGCGGGGCGGCTGCAGCCCTTCATCGTGACGCTGGCGATGATGGTTACTGCGCTCGGCATCGCCCGGCTGACAGCCGGCCAGAACAATGCGGTGCTGCCGGTCTATACCGGCTCGAACGCCACGGCCGATTTCGAAATGCTGCGCTCGCTGGTATTCGGCGTGATCCCGATGCCGGGCCTGTTCTTCCTCGGCGCCATCCTGATCTACGGCGCCGTGCTGCGCTTCACCCCGTTCGGCCGCTATGTCTATGCAATCGGCGGCAATGAGGAGGCGGCGCGGCTGTCGGGCATCGCCGCAGGCCGCGTGAAGATCGCCACCTATGCCGTGTCAGGGCTGCTGGCCGGCATCGCGGCGGTGCTCTATGTCGCGCAGTACCGGCAAGGCAAGCCGGACGCCGGCGCCGGCCTGGAGCTCGACGCGATTGCCGCCGTGGTCATCGGCGGCACCAGCCTGATGGGCGGACGCGGCAGCCTCACCGGGACGTTCTGCGGCGTGCTGATCTTCGGGCTGCTCTCCAACATCCTGCAGCTGCACAACATCAATTCGAACCTTCAGCTGGTGCTGAAGGGGATGATCATCATCGGTACCGTGCTCGTACAGGAGCGCAATGCCGGTGATCTTCTCTTCTATCTGCGGCTGCCCGGTGGGCAAGCGCACAAGGAAACGGCCGCGGCAAAGCGGCCGTCGCAAGAGACCGCGTCTCTGAATATTGGAGGAAACAAGAAATGAAACGACGTGAATTGTTGAAGCTCGCCGGGCTGACAGCGGCACTCCTGACCACGACCGCCATGCTTGCCGGCGGCGCCCATGCGCAGGACAAGAAGTGGAAGATCGGCTTCTCGCAGGTGACGACCATCGAACCCTGGCGGGCTCAGTTCAACAAGGACATCCTGGCCGAAGCGGCCAAGCATCCGGAAGTCGAACTGATCATCACCGACGGCGAGGACAAGACCGAGAAGCAGGTGGCCGACGTCGAGAACCTGATCCGTCAGGAGGTCGATGCGCTCTTGGTATCGCCGAAAGAATCCGCCGGTCTGACCGGTGTCGTGCAGCAGGCGATCGATGCGAAGATCCCGGTCTTCGTGCTCGACCGCAACGTCGAAACCAATGACTACACGCAGTTCGTCGGTGGCGACAACAAGCTGATCGGCCGGGCTGCCGGTGAATATGCCGTCGAGCTGCTTGGGGGCAAGGGCAAGGCCGCCGGCAACGTCGTCGAGATCTGGGGCGGCATGGGCACCCAGCCGGCACACGATCGCCATGACGGCTTCCATGAATTCACCGACAAGGAGCCGGGCATAAAATATCTGCTCGACCAGCAGTCGGGCGACTGGAAGCAGGACCAGGCCTACAACATCATGGCGACCGCGTTGCGCAACAACGAGAAGATCGATCTTGTCTACGGCCATAATGATCCGATGGCCTATGGTGCCTATCTTGCCGCCAAGGACGTCGGACGTGAGAAGGACATCAAGTTCATCGGCATCGACGGCCTGCCCAATGAAGGCGTGCAGCTGGTCGCCAATGGCGAACTGACGGCGACGTTCACTTATGTGACGCCGGGCGCCGAAGGGCTGCGGCAGGCGATCAAGTTCCTGAACGGGGAGAAGGTGGAAAAGACCATCACCCTGCCGACGCAGAAGATCACCAAGGAAAATGCCGCCCAGATACTGAAGGACAACGGCCTCTGAGACGAGGCCTTCCTGCCGGGCGTTCAGCGCCCGGCAGGAACAACAATCAAACGCCGGCAGGCAGCAGATTAAGCCAGCTTGGCCAGCAGCTTCATGAAAATGGCCGCCTCCTTGGCGGAAAGCGGCGCCAGCGTTTCCTGCGTGATCTCGCGGGCAAGCGGGATCAGCCGCTCGATCGCGTCGCGACCCTCGGCCGTCAGATTGACCAGCAGGCGCCGTTTGTCGACTTCGTGTTTGCTAAGTTCGACAAAGCCACGCGCTTTCAGCCGGTCGATGACGCCCTTCACGGTCGCCGCATCCATGGCGATCAGGCTGCCAAGCTGGTTCTGCGAGGTCTCGCCAACATCGCGCAATTTGGCCAAAGCGGCAAATTGCGGCGGCGTCAGATCGGCGATGTGTGCGGCGAAGATCGAGACATGGCGCTGATGCGCCTTGCGCAGGATGAAGCCGACCTGCTCCTGCAAGCGATAGTCGTTCTCGTCAGGTTCCTCGGCCTCGACCAGCTTGAGCAGATTGTCTTCGGCGCTCACCGCAGCCCGTCCCATGCCTTGATATCCTTGGCCGCCAGCCCGCCCATGCGGTCGTGCACACGCGGGCCGCAGGTCATTGCGAGGCAGAACAGGATCTCGTCGGGACGCGGGCCATCGCTGATGCCGATTTCCATGGCATCGAAATGGCTGCGCACATAGGCGGCGTTGATGTGGCCGAGCGGCACATCGAGCCGCGCACCGAAAGCGCCGACCTTCTTTGCCGACGGCACGATCGCCTTGGCGTCGCCGAGCCGCTCGCGCATGGCATAGCCGCCCGGCACATGCCACAGCGCGCCATGCTCCAGCTCGCCCGCCATGCCGACGATGGCGCCCTTGCCGTAACCGTCGATCTGTTTCACGTCGCCGCCCAATGCGGCAATAAGCCTGTCGGAGAGCAGCAGCCCGAGCGGCTTCAAATCCTCCATGGCGCTCTGCAGTTCCTCGACGTAACGGCCGGCGAACGGGTTCTTGACCACAGCCATGGCCGCGGCGCGGCGCCGCGGCACCTTCGCCACCGGCCCGCCCTCGTGAAAAATCTCTTCGGTCAGCACGGCGATCTTGCGGATCGGAAACTCAGGCATGAGCAATTTCCCTCTCTAAAGCTTTATCGGCGAGCGCCATCGGACCTGCGATGCGCGCCTGACCGCCGAGGAAAAGCGCCGCGGCGGCAATCAGGCCGCGCCGCCGAAACTCCTCGGCAACGGCAAATCCACCTTCGAGTGCAATAGCGATTTCAGCGGCGGAAAGCGGCCCCACGCCCTGCGTCACCAAACGGTCGCCGAGATCGCTGTCAGGCGCGAGATCGCGCGCCCGTACGCGCCTAACGGCTGGATGACCGGGCAGGTCGACGGCGTTGGCGATCAAGGTCGCGGCGGCATCGGCTTCAGCACCCGTCCGCGCCAGCACCGTGACCGCGTCTGCGATGCCCAGCGAAAAGGAGCGGCCGCGCCAGCCGCTGGTCGCGACGCCGCGGATCCCGTCTTCGGCGCGGATCGTGAGACGATCTGCCAGCCCATGACCTGTCCCGGCAATGGCAAGCGTCATCGACTGCCCGCTGCCGAGATGGATCGCGCTGTCGCCGCCATTGTTGACATAGGCGCGCTCGAGCCGGCGGCCGGCAAGCAGCGCCCCAAGCACTTCGTCGGCTACCGAGCCGGCGACGGCCGCCATCGGTGTGATAAATTGTTTCGCTAGCGGAACGACCGCCGCTTCCATGCGGCGCGCCGTCGGGCCAGCGAAAGGACGTGGCCGCGAGGCGGCCGGGCGCCGTAGTTCGGGCAGCTCTTCGACCAGTTCAACCAGGATTGGCTGGAAGCGCGCCACTGCCTGGCCATAGGCAGTCCGGCATTCGCTTGCCTCGCCGAAGGCCTCGACGATCAGGTCGATCGGCCCATGATTGAGGTGAAGCCTCCGGCCGTCCTCGAGCCAATGCGCCTGCGGGCCGTTCATCGCCCGGCCCCGTTTGCGGCCGCGCGACGCAACTGAGCCAGCGGCGGCCAGGGATTGTCCCGGGGTGCGGCCGTGCCGCGGCGCGGATTGAGATATTCGCCGCCCTTGGCCAGGATATCGTCGACGCTGCGGATTTCGGCTTCGTAGCCGCCAAGCCTGACATAATCGTCGCGGCGCATGGTGAACTCGATCGGCGCCACCAGCGCCGGCGTCGGCACATAGCCGAAGGCGCCTTCCGGCACGCGGGTGACGTCGACCATCAGCGTGATGCCGCCGCCCGGCCAGACATAGACCGGCGCGCCGCCGACCGTCACATAGGTCTTGAGGCCCTGCACCGAGCGGGTCAGATTGACCGGGTTCTCGGTGACGCCGGCGCGCAGCGAGCCGCCGGCGCCGCCGACGAAAAGCACGGTGCAGAGCGCCGGCTCACAATTGTCCTCGATCAGTTCAACCGACTTCCGCAGCCGCTCCGGGAACGGTTTCTGCACAGGCTTCAATTCGTCGTCGAGCTCGTAATAGGCGAATTGCTCGCCGGTGGTCGAGACCATCAGCAGCGACATGCCGGGGCGCGCACCCTTTTTGGCGTTCCATTCACCAAGGATCGACAGCGGGTCGGAGATACTGGTGCCGCCCCAGCCGAGGCCGGGCTCCGACACCTTGAAATAACGGCCCGGCGTCGAACGGCGGCCGATGATCTTGATGCCGGTATCCTGCCAGCCAAGCACCTTGCCGGCCTGATGCTCGGAGACGACGCCGGTGATGTGGTCATCGACCACCACCACCTCGTCGACAAGGCCGCGCCATTGGGTCGCGAACATGCCTATGGTGGCCGAACCGCAGCCGACGCGCATGCGCTGCTCGAGCTTGCCGTCGATGACCGGCGGCTTGCCGGCTTCGACGATGACGGTGGCGCCGCCGTCGATGACGAGTTCGACCGGTTTGCGGTTGCACAGGGCGAGCATGGCGTCGCAGGTGGCGCGCCCTTCAGCCTTCGAGCCGCCGGTCAAATGATGCACGCCGCCCAGCGACAGCATCTGCGAGCCGTATTCGCCGGTGGTGACATGGCCGATCGCCTCGCCTTGGGCACGGACCGTCGCCGTTTCGGGGCCGATATGACGGTCGGTGTCGATCTTCACCTTGACGCCGCAATAGGAGAAGATGCCCTCGGTGACGACGGTGACCAGATCGACGCCTTCGACCTCCTGGCTGACGATGAAGGGCGCCGGCTTGTAATCGGGATAGGTGGTGCCGGCGCCGATGGCGGTGACGAAGCGGCGGCCGGTGTTGACCAGTTCGCCGTTCCATGCCTCGCCTTCTTCGGCAAAGGGTACGATTGCGGCTCCGGTCTCGGCCGCGTGATCGAGGATGGTCAGCGGATCCATCCGCACGATCCTGCCGCCAACATTGCCGTAGCGGTCGCAGGCGCCGGTGCGGCCATCGGCGATGTAGCACATGACCGGACAGGCATCGCAGCGGATCTTCTCGGCCACCAGCTTCTCGCCGGGATCATGCGTCTCGAAGCGTTCGGCAAGCTCGCTCATCGGGGCGCCTCCTTGTCGAGGATGGCGGCGCGGATGCGGGTCGGCGTCGCCGGAATTTTGGTGACCAGCACACCTGTTGCATGGCGGATGGCGTTGAGGATCGCCGGCGCCGTCGGAATCAGCACATGCTCGCCCAACCCCTTGGCCCCGAAGGGTCCTTCCGGATCCGGAACTTCTATCAGGATGGTCTCGATCGGCGGCACGTCGCCGATCGTCGGGATCAGATAGTCGTGCAGGTTTTCGGTGCGGCCGGGGATATATTCTTCCATCAGCGCCATGCCGATGCCCTGGGCGATGCCACCCTCAATCTGGCCCTCGGCAAGCAAGGGATTGATGGCCTTGCCGACATCGTGGGCGGCGGTGATTTTTATCAGCTTCACGGTGCCGAGCTTGAGATCGACCTCCAGTTCGGCGATCTGAGCGCCATAACCATAGACGGCGTAAGGCTTGCCCTGACCTTTTGCATCGAGCGGCTGTGTCGGCGGGTCGTAGCTTTCCTCGGCCCGGAAGACAAAACCTTCGGCGTCTGCCTTCAGCGAGGAAAGATCGATGCGGCGCGTCGCTTCGCCTTCCCTAATGCTCAGGCTTGTGCCGTCCAGCGCAATCGCCGCCTTTTGCGAGACATTGGCAAAACGCAAGATCTCCTCGCGCAAGGCGCGGCCGGCCTTTTCGGCGGCCTTGCCGGTGACGAAAGTCTGGCGCGAGGCCGAGGTCTTGCCGGCGTCGGGGGTGATCGCCGTATCAGCGCCTTTCAGCCGCAACTTCTCCAATTGCAGACCCAACGCGTCGGCGCAGATCTGCGCGATGACGGTGTTGGAGCCTTGCCCGATATCGACCGCCCCCTGATGCAGGACGACTTCGCCCGATATCGAGATGCCGACCTTGATGGTCGACGGATTGGGCAGCGAGGTGTTGCCGCAGCCGTACCAGCAAGAAGCGATGCCGACGCCGCGTTTTTTGATGCTGCTACCGGCATTGAACGCTTCGGCATCGCGAACGGCACGCTGCCAATGTGAACGGAGGGCCTCCAGGCAGTCGGCGATGCCGACACCCGACTCAAGCCGCTGCCCGGTAACTGTTTCGGATCCGTTCCGAAGGCAGTTCTTCAGGCGAAAGGCGAGCCGA
Source organism: Mesorhizobium sp. M0340 (assembly GCF_040321535.1). NCBI lineage: Bacteria > Pseudomonadati > Pseudomonadota > Alphaproteobacteria > Hyphomicrobiales > Phyllobacteriaceae > Mesorhizobium > Mesorhizobium sp. M0340. The sequence goes on from NZ_JAMYRR010000004.1 coordinate 249,757, forward strand.
TCCATGCCGAGCTTGTCGGCCAGCTCGTCATAGAGGGTCTCCTGCATGATCGTCGCCTGCGGCACGCCGAAACCGCGAAAGGCGCCGGCAATCGGGCCGTTGGTGTGGATGGCACGGCCTTCGGCGCGATAGTTCGGCGTAGCATAGGGGCCGGAGGCGTGCACCGGCACGCGGTTGGCGACCGTCGGCCCCCAGCTGGCATAGGCGCCGGTGTTGAAATCGCCGGCGAAGACCATGCCGGTGACACGGCCGTCGGCATCGGCGCCGATGCTCGCTCTCATTAGGGCCGGATGGCGCTTGGTGGTCGAGATCATCGATTCGGTGCGGCTGTAGGCGAGCGCCGCCGGCCGGCCGGTTTTCATGGCGACGAGGCCGATGAGCGGTTGCAGCGAGACGTCGAGCTTCGAGCCGAAGCCGCCGCCGGTCGCGGTCGGCACGATGCGCACCTTTTCCGGGGTAAGGCCGAGCACTTTTGCCGTGTCGTCACGGTCCATATAGGGCGCCTGCGTGCAGGCGACGACGACCAGCGTGTCGCCGTCCATGAAGGCATAGCCGGCTTCCGGTTCGATATAGGCGTGCTCGACATAGGAGGTGTCGATGGCGCCAGAAACGACGAAAGCCGCACCGGCAAGCGCGGCTTCGGGGTCGCCACGCTCGACAAAGCCGGAGGTGAGCAGGTTCGCGGGCCGGTTTTCATGGACCAGTGGCGCGCCGCCGGCCTGCGCTTCGCCAGTTTCCAGAAAATGCGGCAACTCGGTCCAACTGACAGGGAAATCGGCCAGGTCGAGATCGAGGATAGCCTCGCGTTCGCCGGCAACCAGCGCCACCGCCTCGCCGCGAAAGCGCGAAACCCCTTCGGCCAGCGCCGGCTGGTCGGCGAAGGGCGCGATGACGCCGAAACAATTCTTTCCCGGAATGTCGGCGGCGGTGAAGACGCCGGCAATGCCGGGACGGGATTTCACCCAGCTGCCGAGATCGCCGAAGCTGAAGGCGGCATGATAGTGCGGTGAGCGGACCACCAGCACCGACAGCGCATCGGCGGGGAAGGAATCGCCGCCGAATTTTTCGCCGCCAGTGACTTTCGGCACGCCATCGAGGCGGATCGGGGAGGAGCCGACGGCATGGCCAGAGGATGGCATGCGCTGATCGAGACCGCCGTCGTGGCGCCAAGCATCCATCACCGCCGCGACGATCTTGCGGTAGCCGGTGCAGCGGCAGAGTACACCGCCGAGCGCATCCTGCGTTTCAGCCTCGCTCGGGTAAGGCGTCCTGTCCAGGAGTGCCGTTGCGGCGACCAGCAGGCCGGGCGTGCAGGCGCCGCACTGTGCTGCGCCATGGCTGAGAAACGAGGCCTGCAGTGCCGACAGCCTGCCATTGCCGAGACCTTCGACGGTCGTCACGACGGTGCCGGAGGCGGAAGCCGCGGGCATCAGGCAGGCGCAGACCGGCTCGCCGTCGACCAGCACCGTGCAGGCGCCGCAATCGCCGGCATCACAGCCGACCTTGGTGCCGGTCAGCCGCAGCTCGTCGCGCAACACCGCGGACAGCCGCCGCACCGGCGGCACGCAAACGCTGACGGCGGCGCCATTGACCTCGAAGGCGATGTCGGCGCGCTCCATCCCCATCAGGCCACCGCCCTTTCGCCAGGGATTGCGCCCACAGCACCAAGCACAGCACGGACGACGATCTCGCGCGCCGCATCCAGCCGATATTCGGCGCTGCCGCGTACGTCGCCGATCGGCGACAGCTCGTCCATCGGCGCGGATTGGATCGCAGTGGCCAGCGCGGGGCCGACGGGCAGGCCGTGCAGCGCCGCCTCGACACTCGCCAGGCGCCTGGCGAGTGTCGAGCAGGACCCGACGGCGACGGCCGCGTTCCTGACGATACCATTTTCGACGGCCAGGCGTGCGGCGGCCATGGCGATGGAGATGACGAGATAACGCCGCGCGCCGAGTTTCACGAAGGCGGAGCCGCCGGCGGTAGCAGGTTTGGGAATACGGATTGCCGTCACCATTTCGCCGGACTGCAGAGCGGTGCGACGGTTGCCAAGGATGAACTTTGCAAGGGGCAGATGCCGGGTCGCGACCGAGGAACGCAGTTCGACTTCGGCATCGAGCACCAGCAGCGCCGGCACACCGTCGGCGGCCGGCGAGGCATTGCAGAGATTGCCGGCTATCGAGGCAACGTTTTGGATCTGCACCGAGCCGACTTCCCGCGCCGCCTGCTTCAGCGCGTCGAAGGCCGCCGGCAGTGGATGACGGACGAGATCGGTCCAGGCGGTGCGGGCGCCAATGAGCCAATGGTTTTCGGCTTCGGCAATGCCGCGCAATGCCGCCAAGCCATTGATGTCGAGGATATTGTCGCGGAAAGGCTTGCTGCCCTGTGCCGGGTAAAAATCGGTGCCGCCGGCAAGGATGCGCCATTGTCCTTCGCCCAGCAACGCGAGGGCGTCGTCGACCGTCGTGGGTTTTGCGTAACGGATCACGCTTTGCCTTCCCAGAATGGGCTTCCCGAGAGGGGATCCTGCCGAAAGACTTTCCCGAGCATTCAAGGCAGGAAATTCATTCGTATGCAAATGATATCAAGCCGGCAGGAATTGTCAAAGCCAGAGTTTGCACGGCTGTTGGCACCGGTGCGCCCGGAACGCATTTGTTATGCCGTGAGAGGTTGACGCAGCCGGCCATCTGGTCAAGTTTCTGCGTCCGGTCGCGTTTTCATTGGAGCCTAAGCTCAGGACGAAGAAAATAAGGAGGCTCCATGGCCGACGAAGCGCTTGTCATTATCGACCTGCAGAACGATTTCTGCCCGGGTGGCGCCCTGGAAGTGGCCGGTGGCGACGAAATCGTGCCGTTGGTCAATGATCTGATCCGGCGGACCGAGCACGTCCTGCTGACGCAGGACTGGCACCCTGCCGGCCATTCGAGCTTTGCCTCCAGCCACCCCGGCAAGCGACCGTTCGAAACGATCGACATGCCTTATGGCGAGCAGACGCTGTGGCCTGATCACTGCATCCAGGGCAGCCTTGGTTCGGACTTCCATTCCGGCTTGGCCTGGAGCAAGGCCGAGCTGGTGATCCGCAAGGGGTTCCGTCCTGCGATCGACAGCTATTCGGCATTCTTCGAGAACGACCGGACGACGCCGACCGGCCTTGCCGGCTATCTCCGGGAGCGAAATATCGATACGCTGACCCTGGTCGGCCTGGCGACGGATTTCTGCGTCGCCTTTTCGGCACTCGACGCGGTCAAGCTCGGCTTTGCGACATCAGTGCGGCTCGACGCCTGCCGCGGCATCGATCTCAACGGCTCCATGGAGACGATGCTGGGCCGGATGCGCGATGCCGGCGTGGCACTGATTTGAACGTCATCCAGCCGAACCTGACAGACTTTTGAGGGGCTTCATGCGTTTTGCGGCGTTGACGGCAGGTGCTGCACTTATTGCCGCAATCCTTTCTCCAGGAGCGGTTCTCGCGGCCGAAGCGCACGAATTGCCGGGCGCCGCCATGTCGCTGTGGTGGGTGTTGCCGTTTGCCGGGCTGTTGCTTTGCATCGCGACCGGCCCGCTGCTGTTCCATCATGCCTGGGAGCACCATTACGGCAAGATCGCTGCCTTCTGGGCGGCATTGGTGACCGGGCCGCTGGCAATCGCCTTCGGCATCCCGTCGGCCACGCAGGCGGTGCTGCATGCGCTGCTCACCGAATACATGTCGTTCATCATCCTGTTGTTTGCGCTGTTCACCATTTCGGGCGGCATCTTCGTTGCCGGCAACATACACGGCACGCCGCTGGTCAATGCCGGGCTGTTGCTGGGCGGGGCGGTGCTTGCCTCGATCATCGGCACAACCGGCGCCTCGATGATCCTGATCCGGCCGCTCATCCGCGCCAACGATAACCGGCGCTTCAACGCCCATGTCGTCATCTTCTTCATCTTCCTGGTGTCCAACATCGGCGGCTCGCTGACGCCGCTCGGCGATCCGCCGCTGTTCGTCGGCTTTCTGCGCGGCGTCGATTTCTTCTGGACGACAGTTCACCTGTTGCCCGAGACGCTGTTCGTCGCCGGCGTGGTGCTGGTGGTTTTCCTGGCGATCGACATCATCATGCATCATCGGGAGGAAGGCGCGCCGAAGATCAAGGATCCGACGCCCGACAGCAAGGTGCGCATCCGCGGCCTGGCCAACATCCCGCTGCTGGCCGGTGTAATCGCCGCGATCCTGATTTCTGCTGCCTGGAAGCCGGGAGTGAGTTTCGCTTTTCAGGGCGTCAGCCTCGAGCTGCAGAATCTGGTGCGCGACGCCGTCATCCTGATACTGGCCTTCATGTCGCTTGTCGTCTCGCCGAAGGAGTTTCGCGGCGCAAACGCCTTCAGCTGGGGGCCGATCGCCGAGGTGGCGAAGCTGTTCGCCAGCATCTTCATCTGCATCGTTCCGGTCGTCGCCATATTGCGGGCCGGCCTCGATGGCGCGCTGGCGCCGTTGGTGCTGCTGGTCAGTTCGCCGACCGGCGCGCCCGACAATCTCGCGTATTTCTGGCTGACCGGGGCGCTGTCATCCTTCCTCGACAATGCGCCGACCTATCTGGTGTTCTTCGAACTGGCCGGCGGCGATGCGCAGCATCTGATGACCGAGCTCGCCTCGACGCTGGCGGCGATCTCGGCAGGCGCAGTGTTCATGGGCGCCAACACCTACGTCGGCAACGCGCCGAATTTCATGGTCTACGCCATTGCCAGGCATCGCGGCATCAAGATGCCGAGCTTCTTTGGCTATATGGCGTGGTCGGGCGCCGTGCTGATCCCGACTTTCCTGCTCGCCGGCTTGCTGTTTTTTGCCTGATCAGCCGACGCCGACATAGCGACGGACCGCCGAGGGATCGGCACGCAGTTCCTCGACATCGACCGTCTCGCGGTTGCGGCCGTTTTCGATGAAGCAAACGCGGTCTGCGACCGAGAGCACGGCATCGACGCGCTGCTCGACAAGAATTGTCGACACGCCGAGCGCTCGCAGTTTCGACACGGTTTCACGGATCTTGGCGATCATCGACGGCATCAGCCCTTCGGTCGGTTCATCGAGCAGGAGCACCTGCGGTTCCAGACACAGGGCGCGGGCCATGGCCAGCATCTGCTGCTCGCCGCCGGACAGCGTGCCGGAACGCTGCCTGAGGCGCTGGCGCAGCAGCGGGAAAAGATCGAGCACGTTCTCGCGCGTCGCCTTGCCCTTGTTGCGGGCCATCAGGCCGATCTCGATGTTTTCCGCCACGGTCATCTCGGCGAACAGCCGCCGGCCCTGCGGCACGTAGGCGACGCCAGCCTTGGGCACCTCATGTGCCGGCAGACCGGTCAATTCCCGGCCTTCGAGCCGGATCGAGCCGGCGCTTGCCGGCACCAGGCCCATGATCGCCTTCAGCGTCGTCGTCTTGCCGGCGCCGTTGCGGCCGAACAGGCAGAGCACCTCGCCCTCGTTCAACACAAGATCCAAGCCATAGAGCACCTGGACTTCGCCATAGAAGCAATCGAGCCCGGATATGGCCAACGCCTTGGACTGGGCCTTGGACTGAGCCTTGGACTGGACCTCAGCCATGGGTGGTCCCCAGATAGGCGTCCTGCACCGCGGCATTGGCGCGGATCTGCTCGGGCGTGCCTTCAGCCAAGATCCGGCCGGCGTTGAAGACGGTGATGCGGTCGGCGAGTTGCATGACCACCGGCATGTTGTGCTCGATCAAAAGCACGGTGGCACTATCGGCGATCTCGCGCACCAGCTCGATGAAATTGTCGATTTCGCTATCGGCCAACCCTTGCGTCGGTTCGTCGAGGATCAGCAGCCGCGGCTTCAGTGCCAGTCCCATTGCCACTTCCAGCAGCCGCTGGTGACCGTAGGACAATTGCCCGGCCGGCATTTGCGCCCGGTCGGCAAGGCCGGTGCGCTCGAGAGCCGCCATGACGCCGGTGTGAACCGCGCCCTTCGAGCGGCCGTCGGTCAGCGTGCGCTGCACCGGCAGGGCAACATTGTCGTAGGCGCTGAGATTGGCAAAGACGCTGGTGATCTGGAACGTGTAGGCGATGCCAAGGCGAACCCTGGCGTAAGCAGGCAGGCTGGTGATGTCGGCGCCGTCGAAGACGATCATGCCCGACGAGGGCTGGATGCGGCCGCTGACCAGGCTGACGAAGGTGGTCTTGCCGGCACCGTTGGGGCCGATGATGGCGCGGATCTCGCCCGGCATCAGCGCGAAGTCGACGCCGTCGACGGCGCGCAAGCCACCGAAACTGCGCGACAGGCCTTTGGTGGTGAGCAACGGCATCATGGCAACCACCCGAGCCAGCGCTGGCGGATGCTGCCGAGAATGCCTCTCGGGAAGAACAGCACCAGCAGGATGAGCGCTATGCCGACGATCAGCAGATAGGCCGAGGTGTAGCCGCTGGCGATGTCGATGACATAATACATGAACAGCGTGCCGATCAGCGGACCGAGCGTGGTGGCGGCACCGCCTAGCAGCACCCAGAGCAGCGGCAGGATGGAATACTGCACCGAAGCGAAGCTCGAGCCGACATAGCCGAACAGCAGCGCATAGGCGGCGCCGGAAGCCGCGCAGATGCTGCCGGAGATGACGACGGCGGCAAGCTTGCTGGAGAACGTGTCGTAGCCGAGCATCTTGGTCCGCTCCTCGTTCTCGCGGATCGCTACCAGCACACGGCCATAGCCGGAGCGGACTATCGCCAGGCTTATGAGCAGCACGATCGAGAACAGTGCCAGCGCACTCATATAGCGCACGGTCGGGTTGGTGAGGTCGAATGACGTGCTGCCCAGGACAAGGACCCGCATCGGCTGCGGCACCACCAAGCCCTGGTCGCCGCCGGTCCAGGCGGCGAAATAAAGAATGAGGAGATAAAATACCTGAGCGAACATCATGGTGACGATCATGAAGGCGACACCGGAGGTGCGCAGCGCCAGCAGCCCGATCACCAGCGCAAGCAGGGCGCCGCAGGCAAGCCCGGCTGCGAAGGCGGCCGGCACGCTCCAGCCGAGATGGATGACGGCAAGGCCGGCGCCATAGAGTCCGGCTGAAAAGAACATGGCATGGCCGAGGCTGAGCAGCCCGACATAGCCGAACAGCAGATTGTAGCCCATGGCGAAGACCGCCAGCACCATAATGCGGGCGAGCAGGCCGTGATGATATTCCGGCAGGACAAAACTAAGCCCGAAAAGCAGGGCGATGACGCCGAGATGCAGCGCATATGGCTTTGCCGGCGAAGCATCCTTCATCGCGATGCTGTCCCGAACAGGCCCTGCGGCCGGAACACCAGCACCATGGCGACAAGCAAGGTGGCTATGATCTTGGCCAGCGTCGGCGAGAAGAACACCGAGATAATGCCGTCGGACAGGCCGATCAGCACTGCGGCGAGCACCGTGCCGCGCAACGAGCCGAGGCCGCCGATGATGACGACGATGAACGAGAGCAGCAGCGGGTCCTGTCCCATCAGATAATGCGCCTGGCTGATCGGCACGATCAGCACCGCAGCCACAGCCGCCAGCATGGCGCCGAGCGCGAAAACGCCGGCATAGACTCTGGTCACCGGGATGCCGAAGGCCTGCGCCGTCTCGCTGTCATATTGCGTAGCGCGCATGACGAGGCCGATTTTCGTGCGCGTCAGCACCAGCCAGGTCGCGATCAGCAGCAGCGCCGACGCGGCGATGATCGACAGCTTGTAGCCGGAATAGCCGAACCACGGCAGGAGGATGCGGTAGCTGAACGGCGGCTCGACCGGCCGCGCCTCCGGGCCGTAGAAGGTCAGCGCCAATTGCTGGATGATGTAGAGCATGCCGATGGTGGCGACGATGGTGGCTTCCGGATTGTAGTTGAGCCGGCGCAGCACCAGCCGTTCGGCGACCAGCGCGATCAGGCCGACGATCAGTGGCGCCAGCGCCAGGGCGGCCAGGAAGCCGAGCGCGGGATGGCCGGATATCGCCGTAGAGATCGCCCAGGCAAGCACCGCGCCGAGCATGAAGAACTCGCCATGCGCGACATTGACGACGCGCATGACGCCGAACACCAGCGACAGGCCAAGCGCGGTCAGCGCCAGCACGGCGGAGGTGACGAGGCCTTCGAGAGCGGCGAGGAGAAGGTGGGGTCCGAAGTGCATCGGCTAAGCACCGGCGGATGCGCGAAGCACCCCCCTCTGGCCTGCCTGCCTGGCCGGCAGGCCGGAGGGGGGTGTCTTGGCGCTCACGCTTGCTGCGGCAGCCAAGCTCACAGCGCCTGCGTCGTGTAATCCCCTTCCGGCTCGTAGAGGCCGTCCTCGATCTTGGTCTTGTGGACGACATTCAGCCGGCCGCCTTCGACCTTGGAGATGTTCTGGATGCCAAAACACTGGTGGATCTTGCCGTTGAAGGTTTTCGGCCCCTGCGGATGCTCGGGCCCTTCGGCGAACTCGGTCAATGCCTCGGTCGCCTCGACCAGCTTGGCGCGGTCTTCCGGGCCCTTGTAGCCGGCATCTTCCATCGCCTTCTTGACGACATAGAGCGTTTCCCAGCAGCCGAACATATGCGCGGCGGTGGAGACGTCCTTGGGGTCGCCGACGGCGGCACCGTTGTCGTCGATGCCGACGGCGGCGCGGTAGGCCTTCTGCGCGGGGGAATCATCAGGCTGCGCGTAGCGCGGCGAACCTTCCCAGAAATGGCTGCCGTCAAGGAATTCGAGGCCGGGGCTGTTGATGTCGGTAGCTTCGAGCGAATCGATGAAGCCGAACAATTGTGGCCGATTGGAGCCGTAGAACTCGCCGAGCTCCTTGACGAAGGTGAGCACCGCCGGGCCGACCATGACGTGGTAGATCACCTCGGTCTCCGCTGGGATCTGCGGGAAATATTTGGTGAAGGAGGATTCCGTCGGGGGGATGGCGATCTGCGCGATGACCTCGGCGCCTTGCGCCTTCAGGGCCGGCGGCAGGTAGTCGCGATGGTCGTAGCCGAACGCGAAATCGGGAAATATCTGCGTCACCTTCTTGCCGGCATTGGCGGCAATCCACGGCGCCATCGACTGGATCTGGCTCTTCACATCGGTGATGCCGGGCTGGAAGACGTAGCGGTTCAACTTGGTCGACGCGACGTGGTGGCCTTCGCTGACGACGAAATAGGGCATCTTGGCCTCGCCGGCGGCCGGCGCCGAGCCGATGACGACATGCGAAAACAGCGTGCCGTAGACGATGTCGGTCTTGTGCTGGGAGGCGAACTTGCCGACGACTTCGGCGCCCCGGCCGGGATCGGTGCCGTCATCCTCGATGATCACCTCGACCGGCCGGCCGTTGATGCCGCCAGCATCGTTGATAGCCTTGACGGCAGCGGCCGTGGTCTTCTCGTACCAGCGGCCATAGGCGGCGCCGATGCCGGTGCGGTGCGACTGAAAGCCGATCTTGATCGGCGCCGAGCTCTGCGCCTGGCTGTAACCCACGAAACCCGGCGCGACGGCAAGACCGGCGCCGGCGGCAAGGCCTTTCAGCGCCGTGCGGCGGGTGAGAGCGGATCTGGAGAGATCGAAAAACCCATTCTTGTCAGTCACGGCAGTTCCCCTTTTTTTGAGCTTTGACCAATGGCTGTAGCAGGCAGGCCACTCTTGTTAAGAGGGCCGAAAATTGCATGTGTACAAACTAAATCACCAAAGCTCTGACGTGGCAAGCGAGCTTTCCCCAAGGTTCGATTGACGGCCATCGCGCACCTCGTTCATCCGGCGCTCGGCGTCGCAAGCAGCCATAGGCCGAGCACGGTATAGGCGATCATCAGCACGGTGAGCGGGAACTGGCTGAGCGCGGCGCGAGCCGGAACGGGATGCAGCCGCCAGGCCAAGCCATGAGCGACAAGCACGGCAAGCATGTGGCCGGCAATGATGACGCCGGCCTGGAAGTTCCACAGCCACCACGCCGAGCCGGCGCCGGCGACAACGCCGGCTTCAATTGACATGTCGGCGGTACCGAACAGGTTCCAGCCCAGCGCAAATGGGTCGGAAAGAGCGGCAATCGCATATTGGCCGTCGACCAGCAGCGCCGTCAGATAATGCGCGAAGTGGTAGGCGAGCGCGATCGGTACGATCGACCAGACCAAAAGCCCGGCGGCGTGACCGAGCGAATGCTTGCTGCCGGCAAGGTGCTGGCCAAGAAAGACGGCGAGCGCGAACACCGCCGCAAGCACGGCAAAGCTCAGCGCAAGGCCGAAACTGCCGATGCCGATCAAAGCGGTGCGTCCAGGAAACTCCAGCGGATTGATCCCGAACCAGCCTAGCCAGAAGAAGGTTTTCGACAGGCCGTCGAAGGACACAGACGATAGCGCAAGCAGCAGGAAAGCGACGCCGCTGAGCGGTAGCGGCGCGGCACCGAGCAGCTTGGCACCCGGCCAGCAGAGTTTGAGCCGGCCGTCCTCGTTGCGCTCGACGATGGAGAAGTGCGCTACCATGGAAAAGAACACCGTCAGGAACTCACCGCGCAGGCTCCAGTCGCGGTATCCGAAGACCTGCATGGCGGCAAAGCTCAGCAGCCAATAGGCGCCGGCGGCCCAGGCCAGCCGCGCCGGATCGTCGGGCGCAGGGTCGATCAGCTCGAACCAGGCGAAGGCGAAGAACAGCACGAAAGCCGGCCAATAGCCGAGCCACTGGGGGAGCAACTGCGGCTGCGATCTGCCGAACAGGTGCGAGACGACGCGGCACGGCCCGTACCACGGATTGGCCCACGACCAGAGATCGCCGGCCAGCCCCTGCAGCAGAGCCAGCCCAACCCAGAGCAATGTCCATACGGTCAGCGGCAGCGGATTGGAGAGCGGATCGCGGCTGCCGAACAGGCCGGCGGCAATCAGAATTGCAAAGCCGGCAAAGGATACCAGGCTGACGGCAGTCCGCGCGCCGTCGCCGAAGGCGAAAAGCGGCAAGCGTTTGCGCCAGAAGCGGTCGAGGGAGTCCGGCGGGAGTAGGGCGAGGATCAGGAAGCTGGCGGCAACCGCGAGCGCGCCACCGACGACGTAGTAGCCGGTGGGGAGGAGCAGGACGTGGCCGCGGTCGGAGGCGTGGGTGAAGGCGGGAGTGGGCGAAAATGCAAAGGCAACAACGACGAGAGCTAAACTGTAACGACGGCGCTCTACGGCGCCCCCCTCTGTCCTGCCGGACAGGACAGAGGGGGGCGCGAAGGAACTCATACTACGCAAGAGTTCCCCCACCTCACACTTTCACCAGTTGCTCCACGCGATCCTTCTGGCCGAATATCCGCAAATAGCGCTCGATCTCTTTCTCGTCGCCGGTCGACTTGGCCGGATTGTCGGAAAGCTTGACCGCCGGCCTGCCGTTGGCTTCGGTGACCTTGCAGACCAGCGAGATGGCGTCTAGCCGGTTGGTCTCGGTCGGCGCGCAGCCCTCGAAATCATTGGTCAGGTTGGTGCCCCAGCCGAAGGACATGCGCACCTTGCCGCGGAAGTGGCGGTAGGTCTCCTCGATGGTCTCGACCTCGAGCCCATCCGAGAAGATGAGCAGCTTCTGCTTGGGGTCCTTGCCCTTGTCGCGCCACCAGGAAATGATCTTCTCGCCGCCTTCGATCGGCGGCGCGCTGTCGGGGCGGAAGCCGGTCCAGTCGGCGACCCAGTCCGGTGCATCGCGAAGGAACGCCGCGGTGCCGAAGGTGTCCGGCAATACGATAAGCAAGTTACCGCCGTAGTAGCGCTGCCAATCCTGCAGCACGTTGTAGGGCGACTGTTTCAATTCCTTTTCCGAATTGGTGAGCGCGGCGAACACCATCGGCAGTTCATGCGCGTTGGTGCCGAGCGCCTCGAGATCGTTGTCCATGGCGAGCAGCACATTGGAGGTACCGGTGAAGGCCTCGCCGATGCCCTCCTTCAACGCTTCGACGCACCAGCGCTGCCACAGGAAAGAATGGCGGCGGCGGGTGCCGAAATCCGAGATGCGGATGCCGGGCAGCGCCTTCAGCCGCTCGGTCTTGGCCCACATCTTGGCCTTGGCGCGGGCATAGAGCACGTCGAGCGCGAACGGCCCGAACGCCCGCATGGCCGCGCGAGATCGAAGTTCATTGATAATTGCCAGCGCCGGGATCTCCCACAGCGTCGTGTACATCCACGGGCCGCTGAAGGCGAGTTCGTATTGGCCGTCGCGCTTGGAAAGCTCGTATTCGGGCAGCCGGAAATTTTCCAGCCAGGCGAGGAATTCCGGTTCGAAGATCTGCTTGCGGCCATAGAAAGTGTTGCCGCCGAGCCAGATCATCTCTTTCTTCGAGAAGCGCAAGGTGCGGGCATGGTCGAGCTGCTCGCGCAGCTCCGTCTCATCGATCTCCTCGGCAAGGCGGACCGAGGTGGTTCGGTTGATCAGCGAGAAGGTGGCGTCGACCTTGGGATACATGCCCCATATCATCTGCAGCATCAGAAGCTTGTAGAAATCGGTGTCGAGCAAGCTACGGACGATCGGGTCGAGCTTCCAGGTGTGGTTGTAGACGCGCCGCGCTATATCGGTCTTTGCCATCGCTCAATGCGCCTTCGCTGCTCGCTCTAGCTTTGTCTATCGCAATTCCGGATGGAAAACCGCTGCGCACTTTCCTGGAATTACTCCAAATGCCTCTTAGCATCGAATTTTTGAACGCGCCTCCCGCTTTGCGGGCTGGCCCGACAAAAAGAAGCCCCTGCGGCAAGCGGCGCCTGCGGCAGTTTCGGCCTCAGGATGCGGTCTTGGAGCCGACCACCTTGAGCGCTGGACGCTTGCGGCGAATGCCGATGCGACCTGCCACCGGCGCGTCGGCGCGGCGGTCGGCCTGCTCTTTCTCGGCAAACAGCCAGTCGATGAACAATTGCACGATCGGCGCCGACCGCATCTCGTTGCGGCAGACGACGTAGAAATCGTCGACCGCCGGCACGGAAAGGCTGAACGGGGCGACAAGCAGACCCCGGGCGAGCAGTCCGCTTGCCGTCACCGTATCGCCGAGCGCCACGCCATGGCCGTGGACGGCGGCTTCGGTCGCCATGCGCGCATCGCCGAGATGATGGCGGCGGCCGCGCTCGAGGTCCAGTGCGTCGGCGGCGGCCAGCCAGGTGTGCCATTCGCGGCCGTCGTCGCCATGCAGGAAGACGTGATCGGCGAGGTCGCGGACGGTGCGGATCGGGCGGTTGTTGATCAGCGTCGGACTGACCACCGGGAACAGTTCGAGACCCGACCATTTGCGCATCCAGCAGTCGGTCCAGCTGCCGTCGCCATAGTGCACGCAGACATCGATGTGCGGGGCGCGGACGTCCTTGGCGTCATTGGATGGGATCAGCGTGAGCCTGATATCCGGATATTGCGAGGTGAAGCTGCCCAGCCGCGGGATCATCCACAGCAACAGCAGAGCCGGCACGCACGATACCGACAGCGCGCCGGTGCTGGCCGGCCGTGTCATGCGCTGCGTGGCGGCGGCAATGCCGTCGAAGGCGGTCGACACCGCCGGCAGCAACTCGGCGCCGTGCGGCGTCAGCTTCACCCGCTGGCCGGCACGCTCGAACAGCTTGACGCCCAATGATTGCTCGAGCGCCTTGATCTGATGACTGATGGCGCCGTGGGTGACGTTCAGCTCGGCCGCCGCCTTGCTCAGTGAGGCATGGCGCGCCGTCGCCTCGAAGGCGCGCAGCGGGTTGAGCGGTGGCAAACGCTTGGCCATTTGGAACCTGAGCTCTGTGAGATTTTCTCACAGCGAACACCCTAACAATATCAATTGATTTTTCAATGCAGCTACAGGACACTTTGCCCAGGCATTGCATCAAGACGTGAAATCTGCAGGCAGCCGGCGGCTGCGGCTATCGAGGCCGCCGCCCGCGCACCGCACCAGCCATGGAGGACCGACATGGGTTACGACCGCGGCAAGCTCGAAGCGTTGCGCCGTAAATATGGCGAGAGCCATGGCGGCGAAATGTTCGACCCGAAATTCCAGCGTGTCGCCGACAAGATCTTCTCCAAGACCGGCACGCGGCTGGCGCCCTATTCCGGCATCCCGACCTTCCTCGCGGCGCCCTATCGTGAAATCGCCGCCGACAATCCGGATTTCGGCGATCTGCAGGTGGCGATGATCGGCGTGCCGATGGATCTTGGCGTCACCAACCGGCCGGGCGCCCGTTTCGGGCCACGGGCGTTGCGCGCCATCGAGCGCATCGGCCCCTACAACCATGTGCTGGAATGCGCGCCGACGCATGAGCTGAAGGTCGCCGACATCGGTGACGTGCCGTTCCAGAGCCGCTACCGGCTGGAGACCAGCCATGACGACATCGAACGCCGCACCAACCAGATCGTCGACGCAGGGGTTCTTCCGCTTTCAGTCGGCGGCGATCATTCGATCAGCCACCCGATCCTGAAGGCTGTCGGCAGACAAGCGCCGGTGGGCATGATCCATATCGACGCCCACTGCGACACCAGCGGCCTGTTCGACATGACCAAGTTCCACCATGGCGGGCCGTTCCGCAACGCGGTGCTGGACGGCGTGCTCGACCCGAGCCGCACCATCCAGATCGGCATTCGCGGCTCGGCCGAATATTTGTGGGAGTTCACCTATGAGTCCGGCATGACCGTGGTGCATGCCGAAGAGGTGACCGGCCTCGGCATTCCCGCCATTATCGAGAAGGCGCGCAGGATAGTCGGCGACGGCCCGACCTATGTCTCCTTCGACATCGACAGCATCGATCCGGCCTTCGCACCGGGCACCGGCACGCCGGAGGTCGGCGGGCTGACGACGCGGGAAGTGCTCGAGCTGCTGCGCGGCCTGAAGGGCCTCAACATCGTCGGCGGCGACGTCGTCGAGGTGGCGCCGCAATATGACGCGACCACCAACACGGCGCATGCCGGCGCGCAGGTGCTGTTCGAGATCCTCAGCCTGATGGTGTTCAGCCCGGCAATCACCAGGAAAGCGGGCTAACACGCTCGACCATGATCCCGAAAAGTGGGAACCGGTTTTCGGAAAAGATCATGGTCCACTAGAGAACCCAAAGGCGACCGCCGCGCTGGAGCCGGCGGTTGCATTCAACAAACAAGCTTCCAGCAGGGGAATAACAATGACACTTCACATGAAACTCAAATCATCCATCGCCGCCGTGCTGATGCTCGCCGCGACCGGTCTTGTTTTCACCACCCAGGCCGTCAATGCCGACGCCATCGACGACATCACCAAGGCCGGTGCGATCAATGTCGGCATCTTTTCCGACTTCCCGCCCTTCTCCTCGGCCAGCGCCGACATGAGCATCAAGGGCTACGACATCGACGTGGCGCAATCCATCGCCGACCAGCTCAAGGTCAAGCTCAATCTGGTCAGCGTGACCGGCCAGAACCGCATTCCGTACCTGACCGACAAGCGCGTCGACCTGCTGATGAGCGTCGGCTATTCCAAGGAGCGTGAGCAGGTGATCGATTTCGCCGCCGCCTACGCACCCTACTACATCGCCGTCATCGGCCCGGCAGCACTCTCGGTCAAAGGCAAGGAAGACCTTGCCGACAAGTCGATCGCCGTCAATCGCGGCACGCTGGAGGACACCTCGCTGACCGAGGCGGCACCCGCCTCGGCCGACATCCGCCGTTTCGACAACTATAATTCCGTCATCCAGGCGTTCATCTCGGGCCAGACCCAACTGATGGTGGTCGGCAACGATGTCGGCGCCCAGGTGCTGGCTCGCCAGGAGGAACTGAAGCCGGAGCAGAAATTCCAGCTTCTCACCTCGCCCTCGCATATCGGCCTCAACAAGAAGGAAGACCGCCTCAAGCAAGCGGTCAACGATGCGGTCGCCAAGATGCTGGCCGACGGCAAACTGGACGAAAGCTCGAAGGCCTGGCTGAAGACACCGCTCGATCCCGCCAATCTCAAGGATTGACGGCCAGTGACCTATAGCCTCGACTTCGGCTGGCTTGCCGGGGCGACAGGGGCGATCGCGCGCGGCGCGGCCACGACGATCCTGCTGATCGCTGTGACCACGCTGGCGGGAACGTTGCTCAGCATCCTCGGCGCGGCAGGGCGGCGGAACGGTCCGCTGCTGCTCAAGCGGGCGATCGGCTGGTATGTCGAGGTGATCCGCAACACGCCGTTCCTGGTGCAGCTGTTCTTCATCTTCTTCGGGCTGCCCAGCATCGGCGTCAGGCTCGATCCGGTGCTGGCAGCCATGTTGGCGATGACGCTCAACATGGCCGCCTACACGATCGAGATCGTTGGCGCCGGGCTCGACGCGGTGCCGCCCGGGCAGACGGAAGCGGCACTGGCGCTTGGGCTCAGGCCGCGCCAGGTCTTCATCAAGATCGTGCTGCCGCAGGCGCTCAAGGTGATCTATCCGGCGCTGACCAGCCAGATCGTCATTATGATGCTGGAATCCGCCGTGGTGTCGCAGATCGCGGTGCGCGAGCTGACCTATGAAGCCGACATGCTGCAGGCGCGCACGTTCCGGGCTTTCGAGACCTATTTCGTGGTGACGATGGTCTATCTCGCCCTGTCGATCGGGCTGCGCCGGCTGCTGGTCGGCGGCGGCCGGCGGCTTCTTGGAGCCGGCGTGTCATGATCGAATTCACCTTCTGGGACATTCTGCGCAACCTGCTGCTGGCGGCGCGCTGGACGGTGCTCTTGTCGTTGGCTGCGTTTATGGGCGGCGCCGTGGTTGGTATGGTCGTGCTGTTCTTCCGGATCGCCAAGAATAAATGGGCGCGGCGGCTTGCCTCCGGCTACATCGCGCTTTTCCAGGGCACACCGCTGCTGATGCAGCTCTTCCTGATGTTCTTCGGCTTGCCGATGCTTGGCTTGCGCATCGAGCCGTGGACCGCGGCGGTGCTTGGCCTGACCTTCTTCGCCAGCGCCTATCTCGCCGAGATCTGGCGCGGCGGCGTCGATGCGCTGCCGCCCGGCCAGTGGGACGCCGGCGCCAGCCTCGGCCTGCACTACCTGCAGGAGCTCAGGCTGATCATCCTGCCGCAGGCGTTTTCGATCACCCGGGCGCCGACCGTCGGCTTCTTGGTGCAGCTGATCAAGTCGACCGCGCTGACCTCGATCATCGGTTTCGAGGAGCTGGTGAGGACATCCAACGCGATCAACAATGCGACCTTCGAACCGTTCAAAGTCTATGGGCTGGTAGCGCTGATCTTCTTCGTCATGTGTTTCCCGCTAACGCAATACGCACGTTCGCTCGAGCAGCGGGCGGCGGTGCGCTGAGCCGGGCGACCAGCAATTCAACGCCCGAATACCAGCGGCGGCGCGATTCTGTCCCGCCGCAGCCAGCGACCCAGCAGGAGTGCGGCAACCACCGCCAATCCCGATGACAGGCCGATCCAGATGCCGACGCCATGGAAGCCGAAACGGAAGGCGAGCAGCACGCCGAGCGGCAGGCCGATGCCCCAATAGCCGATCGCGGCGTAGATCATCGGCACCTTGGTGTCGTGCAGCCCGCGCAGCATGCCGCTGGCTACCGCCTGCGCGCCGTCAAAAACCTGGAACAGCGCGGCAAAAGCGAGGAACGACACGGCAAGCGCCACCACCTCGGCATTAGCCGGATTGCCCACATCGATGAAGGCGCCGATCAAGAGATGCGGCCACAAGATCATCACCAGCCCCATCAGCGCCATGAAGGAGACACCGACGACATAGGCGGTCCACCCAGCCCGGCTGACACCTTCCGGATTGCCGGCGCCGTGGGCAAGTCCGACGCGCACCGTCACCGCCTGGTTGAGGCCGAGCGGCACCATGAAGGTGATCGAGGCGATCTGGATGGCGATCGCATGGGCGGCAAGCGAAGCCGCATCGATCAGGCCCATGAGAAAGGCCGCCGCGTTGAAGATCGTCACCTCGAAGGCCAGCAGGCCCGCGATCGGCAGGCCGAGCCGCAGCAGGCCCTTGAAGCGCGGCCAATCGGCGCGCCAGAAGCGTCCGAACAGACGATAGCGCCGGAATTTCTTCTCAAGCATCACCACCGTCGCCATGCCGGCGAACATCAGCGTGCTGGACAAAGTGGTGGCAAGGCCGGAGCCGGCGATGCCCATCGATTGGATGCCGAGATTGCCGAACATGAACAGCCAGTTGAAGAAGGCATTGCAGGCGACGGCAACGAAAACGATGATCAGTGCCCAGCCCGGCCGCTCCAGCGCCGAAATGAACGAGCGCAGGACGATGTAGCCGAAAAAGGGCAGCACCGCCCATTCGAGCCAGCGCAGATAGATACCCGCCTGATGCGCCAGCGCCGGCTCCTGCCCCATGGCCAGCAACACGCTCTCGCCGTGCCAGAGAAGGACCCATATCGGAAGGCAGATGAGGATCGCCAGCCACAGACCCTGGCGCACGGTGCGGCGCAGGTCGCGCACCGAGTGGCGGCGACGGCCGAGCTCGGTCGCCATAATCGGCGAGGTCGCCAGCATCAGGCCAAGTCCAAAGATCAGCGGCATGAAATAGAGGTTGGCGCCAAGCGCGCCGCTGGCCAGCGTGTCCGGCCCCAGCCGCCCCATCATCATGACGTCGGTAGCGGTCATCGCGGTCTGGCCGAGATTGGTCAGCACCATCGGCCAGGCGAGCGCCAGCATCGCCCTGATTTCCCGACGCCAAAGGTTTTCCGGCGCGCGAGCGTCGGCTTCGATCGCAGACATTCCAGTTTTCCGCCTATCCGATTGCGGCACGTCGGCAAGAGCCGGAAGCCGCGTCTCAGCGCGGAAAATGGCCAAGATCGGCCGGATTCCGCATTACGACGGGTTTGTCTATCAAATGGGCACCGGTGGCAAGAGGCTGACTTGCGGAAGGGTTAAGCCAGTCAGCTCAATGCAGGCTGTTGGAGAGGCCATGGAAGCCGCTATGGTCACGGTGGATTCATTTGAAGGCACCCTGATGAGCGCGTTTCCCGAAATCTATCTGGTTCGGCATGGCGAGACGGAATGGAGCGCGTCCGGAAAACATACCGGCCGTACCGACATACCGCTGACGCCGGCCGGCGAGGACGCTGCGAGGCGGGTCACTGAGCGGCTAAAGGGCCTGTCCTTCTCGGCGGTGTGGTCGAGCCCGTCGCAGCGCGCCTTCAACACCTGTGCGCTGGCCGGCTTCGGCTCTTCGGGCGTGAAGAAGGACGATCTGGCGGAGTGGGATTATGGTGCCTATGAGGGATTGACCACCAAGCAAATCCTTGCCGAACGTCCAGGTTGGCGTCTCTTTCGCGACGGTTGCCCGAGGGGCGAATCAGCCGCGGACGTCGGCTCGAGGGCGGACCGCATCGTCAGCCAGCTGCGCCAGGCCAACGGCAACATCCTGGTGTTTTCAAGCTCGCATTTCCTGCGAGTGCTGGCTGCGCGCTGGCTCGGCCTGCCGCCGCAAGACGGCGCGCTGTTCGTGCTGGATACCGCCAGCATAAGCGTGCTCGGCTATGAGCATGATCTCGACGAGCCGATTGTTCGGCGCTGGAACCAGCGATAGCGCGTGAAGCCGTTCGACCTATATGATCGCGTCCAGCGCCCGCCTTTGCCTGTGCATTTCGAGGAACACGCGGTAGTCGCGGTCGAACCGGCCGGCGGCAGCCGGATTGGGCTCTCGCGTCCTGCCGCCTTGCTGCATGGCAACGCAGGCGGCATTCAAATCGGGAAAAAGCCTGGCCGCGGTGGCGGCAATCATGCCGGTGCCGAGCAGCACCGCCTCGTCCGCCAGCGGCTCGACCACCGTGCAGCCGGTGGCGTCGGCATAGAGTTCCATCAACAGCGGGTTCTTGGTGTGGCCGCCGGTGACGTGCAGCGTGTCGATCAGATAGCCGTTTTCGTTCAGTGCTTCCAGCACATGGCGGACGCCAAGCGCGATGCTGACGGCGGTGCGCCAGTAAAGCTTGCACAGGCTGTCGAAGGAGGAATCCAGCGTCAGTCCGCTGATGACGCCGACGGCATGCGGGTCGGCAAGCGGCGAGCGGTTGCCATGGAAATCCGGCAATACATGCAGCCTTGCGGCGAGGTTGCCGCCCTCGGCGGCGCGCAGCTCGGCGACGCGGCGGGCGATCCTGGCATGCATGACGGCATCCGGCTCGCCGCCGGCGCCATGCCAGCGGATGATGTGATCGAGCAGCGCTCCGGTGGCCGACTGGCCGCCTTCCGACAGCCAAAGACCGGGAAGCGCTGCGCCATAATATGGGCCCCAGACACCGGCGAAAGGCTGCGGATCGGGCGACATCGCCATGACGCAACTCGACGTACCGGCAATCAGGGCCAGATGGCGGCCGATGTTCGTCGCGTCACCTGCGAAACCGCCGAGCACGCCGAGCGCGCCGGCATAGGCATCGATGACGCCGGCGCCGACCCGGCATTTTTCGGTGAGGCCAAGCTCCGCCGCGACTTGCGCGCTGAGCGGACCGATATCTGCGCCGACCGGGCTCGCCTTGTCCGGCAAATTGCCGTGCTCGAAAAGGTCGTCGAGCCCGACCGCTTCGAAGAAGTCGCGCCGCCAGCCGGTCGCTTCATGGGCCAGATAGGTCCATTTGGCGGTCAGCGTGCATTGCGAACGGGCGAGCGAGCCGGTCGCCTTCCAGGTGAGGAAGTCGGTGAGGTCGAATAGGTAGCCGGCTTCGTTCCATGTTCCGGGCAGGTTGCGCTTCAGCCACATCAGCTTCGGCGTTTCCATTTCCGGCGACATGACGCCGCCGATATAGTCGAGCACGGCGTGGCCGCTTTCGGTGCATTCATCGGCCTCGGCAATTGCGCGATGGTCGAGCCAGACGATGGTGTCCCAGCGCCTTTCGCCAGTAACGGACACGCTGAGCTGGCCGCCATGCCGGTCCCGCACCACCAGCGAGCAGGTGGCGTCAAAAGAGATGCCGACGATATCCTCAGCCTTCACGCGCGCCTTTTCGCGGGCAGCGCGCACGGCACTGCACACCGCCGACCAGATATCCTGCGAATCGTGCTCGGCGTGATCGGCCTTCGGCCGTTGCATGGCGATCGGGTGCTCAGCGCGGCCGAGCAAGGCGCCACCGGTGTCGAGAATGCCGGCACGGGCGCTTCCGGTGCCGACATCGACCGCGCAAACGAAACTGTTGGTCAAGGTGTTCTTGCTCTCGCTCCCAGGCCTGCAATCAGATCGGGCAATTGCAGCATGTCAGCGAATATAAAGTCCGGCTCACTCGACGCAAGCCGAGCTTTCAAGGCCGGGTTGCCGGTGTGCGAGCCGCCGGTGAAGGCAAGGACGCGCATGCCGGCCGCCCGCGCCGCTTCGATGCCGGCCGGGCTGTCCTCGACGACGAGGCAGTTTCGCGGGGCCGCTCTCATTTTATCTGCTGCATGGAGAAAGAGATCGGGCGCCGGTTTGCCCCGCGCCACCATGGCAGCGCTGAACAGATGCGGCTCCAGCAGCCCAAGCAGCCCCGTAACCTCGAGCGCATAGCGGATGCGCTCCAGCGTGCCGGAGGAGGCGACGCAGCACGGCACGCCGAGCTTCGGCAGGACCTGTGCGATGCCTGGCATCGGTTTCAGCTCCTGGCGGAACTTGCGCATCAGTTCGGAGCGCATCTCGGTCAGATGCTGGTCGGTGAGATCGAGCCCGAAGTCGCTTGCGAGGATTTCGCGGACGCTCTTCATGCTCTTGCCGAGGAAGTGCTCGTAGGCAATGTCCTCGCTGACGTTGCCGCCGGCAAGCGCGATCATCTCCAGCAATGCCGAGACGGACAGCATCTCACTGTCAACCAGCACGCCGTCACAGTCGAAAATGACCAGTTCAGGCGCCATCGCGCTGGATCGGCTTCAGAGGTCGCCGGCGAGATAGCGCGTCAGTGTCGCGCGCGCGCCGTCCGCCCACAGCGATTTGAGCGCATAGGCGAACGCTTCGGCGAAGGGCGGCGAGCGGCCGACATCGCCATAGATGTCCTCCATGGCAAGCCAGGCGCCAGGCATGTCCCTGGCCGCCTTGGCCGTCGACTGCAACCGGCCCCAGTTCGGGTCGTTGGGCTCGGTGACGGCGCCGGAATCCGTCGTGCCGAAGCAGTAGCGACACCAGAGCGCAGATTCCAGCGCCAGGCCGGTGACGCTTTTGCCAGCCTTCAGCCGGTCGGCGATCGTCGGAATGATGAATTTCGGCTGGCGGTTGGAGCCGTCGAGGCAAAGCCGGCGTATGGTGTCGCCGATCTTCGGATTGGAGAAGCGGTGCTCGATGAGCTGGAAGTAATCTTCGAGGTCGGTGTCCGGAACCGGCGGCACGGTCGGGATGATCTCATTATGCTCGAGCTTGTCAAGGAAGCCGCGTACCAGCGGCTCCTGCATCGCCTCATGGACGAAATGGATGTCCATCAGCCCGGCCGGATAGGCGATGGTCGCATGGCCGCCATTGAGGATGCGGATCTTCATCAGCTCATAGGGCGCGACGTCGCTGACGAACTGCACGCCGACCTTTTCCAGCGGCGGGCGGCCGTCGGTGAAACGGTCCTCCAGCACCCATTGCTTGAACGGTTCGCAAAACACCGGCCAATTGTCGTCGAGGCCGAACTCGCTGGCGAGAATGCCGCGCTCGCGGTCGGTGGTGGCCGGCGTGATGCGATCGACCATGCCATTGGGAAAGGCAACCTTCTCGCTCACCCAGTTTGCCAAACCTTCGTCGATCAGCCGCGCAAGGCCGATGACGCCATCTGAGGTGACATGGCCGTTATGGGGGATGTTGTCGCAGGACATGACGGTGAAGGGCACGATACCGTCGGCGCGGCGGCGTAGCAGCCCGGCGAGGATGAGGCCGAAGACGGTCTTCGGCGTCGCCCCCGGCTCAGCGTCGGCAACGATGTCGGGATGTGTCGGATTGAAGACGCCAGAAGCCGGATCGATGAAATAGCCGCCCTCGGTGATAGTCAGGGAAACGATCTTGATCGCCGGATCGGCAAGCCGCTCGACAATTGCGATCGCGTCGCCAGGCACCAGGAAGTCGATCATGACGCCGGTGACGCGCGCGCTCATATGGCCGCTGTCCTGCTCGACCACGGTGGTCAGCCAGTCCTGCTCCTGCAGCTTGCCGCGGCCGACCTTCTCGCCCTCGAAGACGCCGGCGCCGACGATAGCCCAGTCGTGGCCAACACCCGAGTTGAACAGGTCGTCGAGGTAGACGGCCTGGTGCGAGCGATGGAAATTGCCGACGCCGAAATGCACGATGCCGGCCTTGAGCGCGGCGCGATCGTATTTCGGGCCGGCGACCTTGGGCGGCAGCTTGGCCAGGATAGAAGAAGAGAGTTTCACGGTCATCTGCTTTACCCTTTAGCGGGACGGCTCTTCCCCCCGTGGAGGAGACGGGGAGAAGAGCGCCTTCGCCCCCTCAACTCATCCACTGGCCGCCATCGACATTGTAGGTCTGGGCGACGATGTATTCGGCCTCATCGCTGGCCAGGAACACCGCCATGCCGGTGAGGTCTTGCGCCGTGCCCATGCGGCCATAAGGCACGGCTTCGCCGACCAGTCTCTTCTTCTCGCCCCTCGGCCGGTTCTCGAACTTGGCGAACAAGGCATCGACATGATCCCAGTGCTCGCCGTCGACGACCCCCGGTGCTATCGCGTTGACATTGATGCCGTGTTTGATCAGGTCGAGCCCTGCCGACTGGGTGAGCGAGATGACCGCCGCCTTGGTAGCGCAGTAGACGGCGACCAGCGCCTCGCCGCGGCGTCCGGCCTGGCTTGCCATGTTGATGATCTTGCCGCCCTTGCCGCGGGCAATCATAGAACGGGCGGCGGCCTGCAACGTAAACAGCGTGCCGGCGACGTTGACCGAAAACAATTTGTCGTAGCTTGTCTTGGTGATCTCGACGATCGGCGCCAGGTCGAACAGGGCGGCGTTGTTGATCAAGATATCGAGGCCGCCGGTCCTGGTTTCGACCGTCTTGACGGCCGCATCGATCGACGCGAGATCGGTGACGTCCAGCATCACCGCGTAGGTATTGCGGCCGATTTCCGAAGCCGCCTTCTCGGCAGCCTCGAGATTGATGTCGCCGATGGCGACGGTCGCCCCCTCTCGCATGTAGGCTTCGGCAAACGCCCTGCCGATGCCGCGCGCCGATCCGGTGATCAGCGCCGATTTACCCCGGAGCCTCATTGCAGCATCGCCTTCCCATCGGCGCCGAAACGATGCAGCTTGGCCTTGTCCGGCGTCAGATAGATCGTGTCGCCGTGATGGGCGGCCAATTCGCCGTCGGCACGCACCGTCAGCTGCCCGACGCCATCCGCCTGGACGTGCAAAAACGTGTCGGAGCCGAGACGCTCGGCAACGCCGACCGTCGCCTTCCAGTCGCCTGACGTCTTCGAAATGTTCATATGCTCCGGGCGGATGCCGACTGTCTTGGCGCCATATTTGGCGGCCGGCGCGCCTTCGATCAGGTTCATCTTCGGCGAACCTATGAAGCCGGCGACGAACAGGTTCTTCGGCGTCTTGTAGAGCTCCATCGGCGAGCCGACCTGCTCGATATTGCCGGCATTGAGCACGACGATCTTGTCGGCCATGGTCATCGCCTCGATCTGGTCGTGGGTGACGTAGACCATGGTGGTCTGGAGCTGGTGGTGCAGTTCACTGATCTCCAGCCGCATGGTGCCGCGCAGCGCCGCGTCGAGATTGGACAACGGTTCGTCGAACAGGAAGGCCGATGGCTGGCGGACGATGGCGCGGCCGATGGCGACACGCTGCCGCTGGCCGCCGGAGAGCTGGCCGGGGCGGCGGTCGAGGTAGTTGGTGAGGTTCAGGATCCGCGCGGCGTCCTTCACCTTCTTGTCGATGGTCGCCTGGTCCTCGCCCGCCATCTTCAGCGGGAAGGCGATGTTCTTGGCCACCGTCATGTGCGGGTAGAGCGCATAGGACTGGAACACCATGGCCAGCTTACGCTTGGCCGGCGCCTCGCCGGTGACGTCGCGGCCATCGATGATGATGGTGCCGCCGCTGGTATCCTCCAGACCGGCGATCAGACGCAACAGGGTGGATTTGCCGCAGCCCGACGGACCGACGAAGACGACGAACTCTCCGTCCTCGATGACCAGGTCGAGGCCGGGGATGATGGACGTCGCCCCGAAGGATTTGGAGACGTTCTTGAGCGTGATGTTTCCCATGGTTTCCTCCCCCGAAGGGCTATCTTTTCGTTTTGCGTCAGGCGATGCCCGCTACTTTACCGCACCGAATGTCAGGCCTCGGACCAGCTGCTTCTGGCTGAACCAGCCCATGATCAGGATCGGCGCGATCGCCAGCGTCGAGGCGGCCGAAAGCTTGGCCCAGAACAGCCCCTGCGGACTGGAGAAGGAGCTGATGAAAGCGGTGAGCGGCGCTGCCTCGGTGGTGGTCAGCCGGATCGTCCAGAACGCCTCGTTCCAGGCGAGAATGATGTTGAGCAGCATGGTCGAGGCGATGCCGGGCACCGCCATCGGTGTCAGCACGTAGATTATCTCGTTCCACAGCGATGCGCCGTCCATGCGCGCCGCTTCCAGGATCTCTCCCGGGATCTCGCGAAAATAGGTGTAGAGCATCCAGACCACGATCGGCAGGTTGATCAGCATCAGCATGACCATCAGGCCGATGCGGCTGTCGAGCAATCCGGTGTCGCGGAAGATCAGATAGATCGGAAACAGCACCGCGACGGCCGGCATCATCTTGGTGGAAAGCATCCACATCAGAATGTCCTTGGTGCGTTTGCCCGGCGAAAACGCCATCGACCAAGCCGCCGGTATGGCGACGAGCAGAGCCAGGACGGTCGAGCCGACCGAGAGGAACACCGAGTTGAGGAAGAATTTGAAATAGCCGTTCTGCGCCTGGACCTCGGAATAGCTCTCCATGGTTCCCGACGGGAACAGGTTGAAGCCCTGGATGGCCTCCTGCTCCGACTTGAACGAGGTGATGATCGTATAGAGGATCGGGAAGAAGATCAGCAGGGCGACGATCCAGGCGGCCGCGGTCGCAATCGTCTTGTGCCGGGTGGTGACTGCACGTGCCATCTTATCCTCCCTTATTTGTCCAGGTTCTTGCCGACGGCGCGCATGGCGAAGAAGGCGACGATGTTGGCGAGAATGACGGCGATGATGCCGCCGGCGGACGCCTGGCCGATTTTGAACTCCAGCAATGCCTTCTGGTAGACGAGGAAGGGCAGGTTGGTGGAGGCATAACCCGGGCCGCCATTGGTGGTGACCAGGATCTCGGCATAGACCGACAGCAGGAAGATCGTCTGGATCAGGATGACGACGGTTATGGCGCGCGACATATGCGGCAGCGTCAAATAGATGAAGCGGCTGATGAAGCCGGCGCCGTCCATTTCGGCGGCTTCCTTCTGCTCGCCGTCGAGCGACTGAAGCGCGGTCAACAGGATCAGCGTCGCAAACGGCAGCCACTGCCAGGCGACGATGATGATGATCGCCAGGAGCGGGTGCTGCCCGAACCAGTCGATCGGCTGCCCGCCGAAGAAACGCGCAATATCGGCGAAGACGCCGTATTGCGGATGCATGATCATGTTCTTCCAGACAAGTGCCGCCACCGGCGGCATGACGAAGAACGGCGAGATGACGAGGATGCGGACGATGCCTTGTCCCCACATCGGCTGGTCGAGCAGAAGGGCCAGCAGGATGCCGCCGATCACCGTGATCAAAAGCACGCTGACGACGATGGTGAGCGTGTTGAGGATCGACTGCAGGAATGCCGGGTTGGAATAGAACAGCGCGTAATTCGAAAACCCGACGAAGCCGTCGCGCATCGGATTGAGTGGGTTGTACTGCTGGAAGGAGAACCACAGCGTGAATGCCAGCGGCACAATCATCCAAACCAGCAGCAGCACCACGGATGGCGCCATCATGAAGCGGGCAAGCGAACGGGTCTGCTGAGTAGCCATGACGGTCACCCTTCGAGGTCGGCCAAGTTTTTCAGCGGCGTAAAGTTGGCCGCCCGAACTGGGATTCGGGCGGCCCGTGCCGGCTGCCATGGGCAACCGGCACCGGGAGGCGCCTTATTTGATGTACCCGCCCTCGGTCATCGTCGCGGTGGCGGCGTCCTGTGCCTGCTTCAAGGCGTCGTCGACGCTCGTCTGGCCGGCAAGGGCCGCCGAGAAGAGCTGGCCGACGGTGGTGCCAAGGCCCTGGAACTCAGGAATGGCGACGAACTGGACGCCGACATAAGGCACCGGCTTGACGGTCGGGTGCGTCGGATCGGCGGCGTTGATGGAATCCAGCGTCATTTTCGCGAAAGGCGCCGCCTTCTGGTACTCCGGGTTGTTGTAGAGCGAGGTGCGCGTTCCGGGCGGAACGTTGGCCCAGCCTTCCTTTGAAGCGACCAGTTCGAGATAGTGCTTCGAAGTCGCCCAGGAAACGAACTTTTGAGCGGCGTCGGCCTTCTGCGTGCCGGCGGGGATGGCCAGCGACCAGGCCCACAGCCAATTGCCGCGCTTGCCGAGGCCATTGTCCGGGGCCAGCGCATAGCCGACCTTGTCGGCGACGGTCGAGTTCTTCGGGTCGGAGACGAAGGACGCAGCGACGGTAGCGTCGATCCACATGCCGCATTTGCCCTGCTGGAACAGCGCCAGGTTTTCGTTGAAGCCGTTGGACGACGCGCCCTCGGGGCCGTCGGCCTTCATCAGGTCGACATAGAACTGCAGCGTGTTCTTCCATTCGGGCTGGTCGAATTGCGGCTTCCAGTTCTCGTCGAACCAGCGCGCGCCGAAGGAGTTCGACATGGCGGTCAGGAAGGCCATGTTCTCGCCCCAGCCGGCCTTGCCGCGCAGGCAGACGCCGTTCACGCCGTTGGCGCGGTCGGTCATCTTGTCGGCGGCCTGCTTGATGAAGTCCCAGGTCGGTGCATCGGGCATTTTGAGCCCGGCCTTGTCCATCAGGTCCTTGCGGTACATGACGAAGGAGCTTTCGCCGTAAAACGGCGCTGCGTAGAGCTTGCCGTCGACCGACAGGCCGCCGGCTATGGCCGGGATGATGTCCTTGACGTCATAATCATCACCGAGCTTGTCGAGCGGCAAAAGCCAGTTCTGCTTGGCCCAGATCGGCACCTCATAGGTGCCGATGGTCATCACGTCGTACTGGCCACCCTTGGTGGCGATGTCGGTGGTGACGCGCTCGCGCAGGACGTTTTCCTCGAGCGTGACCCACTGCAGCTGAATGTCGGGATTTTTGGCGGTGAAGTCGTCGGTCAGCTTCTGCATGCGGACCATGTCGCCATTGTTGACCGTGGCGATGGTGATGGATTCGGCATGCGCGGCGAAAGCGAGGGCGCTGGCCGAGAACAGGCCTAGGGTGAACGTGCGAAGTTTCATCAAAATTCCTCCCATAAACCAAGATGAGCATTTGCCTTGGCTGTGGGCAATTACTCACTTGCGATGAAATATGTCAAGACGGAATCGTTGCTGCAGCGCAGCACGCCGGGTCTCGTGCGGCGACAAGCCGGGACGTTTGCGGCATGTCTGACGAAGAATTTCAGCCGGGCTGATTGGGCCCGGAGCTTTGCTGTCGGGCTTGCTGGGATTCAGCCTATTGGCAAGCGATCTCGCTCAGGATCCAATCGCGGAAGGCGCGGATCTTCGGCACGTTGCGCCGCGCCGTCGGATAGACCAGCCAATAGGCGTGGCCGTCGTCACCGACCAGATGAAAGGGCTGGATCAGGCGGCCGTCGGCAAGTTCGGCCTTGAACAGCGCCTTGGTGACGATCGCCACGCCGTGGCCGGCAATCGCGGCATTGGCCTCATAGGCCTGCGCGCCCATGCTGGTGCCGGGGCGCTTGGCCAGTTCCTCGACCGGCAGGCCGGCGGCGGCAAACCAGTCCCGCCACCAGATGTCGCCCGGGTCGAGGATCGGCAGCCGCAGCAGGTCGGCCGGCTCCTTGACGCCGCCGATGCTTGCCGCGAGCTTTGGACTAAGGACCGGTGTGAAATCGGCCCTGAAAAGCATATGGGTCTCGACGCCCGGCCAGTTGCCGCCGCCGGAGCGGATGGCGATGTCGATATCCTCTCTGGCAAAGTCGACAACCCTGTTCGAAGTATCGACGCGCACCGCCAGCGACGGATGCGCGACCTGGAACGAACCGAGATGCTGGGCCAGCCAATTGGAGGCAAAGGTCAGCAGCGTCGAAACGCAAAGCACGCCGTCGGCGCCGGTGCGCGCGGCGGCATAGGCGCCGCTCAACAGCGCGAATGCTTCGCTGACCGCGGGCGCCAGGCGTTGGCCGGGTTCGGTCAGCACGATCTGTTTTGGCTGGCGCAGGAACAGGGGCGCACCGATGCGCTCCTCCAGAAGCTTGATCTGATAGCTTGCCGCCGCCTGCGTCATGCCAAGCTCCTGGGCGGCCTTGGTGAACGAGAGATGCCGCGCCACCGCTTCGAATACCCGGATCGCCTGAAGCGGAGGAAGCTGCGAAACCAGCTGTCGTGAATTGAGCTCCGGCATAAGCCCTCCTTATGGGCAGTGATCGACGTTTGATTGGCGGCACCGGCCGGGCCTACCGATATTCCGTATTGAAGATCAACTACGCCTAGAGATAGCGAAGGCTGACGATCATGACCACAATACAGGAAAAGCTGCTTCTTGCTCCAGCCCATGGCTGGTTTTCACGGCTGGCGCGGGGATTGGCAAGGCACGCGGCGCGGAAACGGGCCTATCTCGACGTCCGGGAGCTGCCGCCGCATCTGCAGCGCGACATGGGCTTTCTCGACGGCAACGATCCATGCGGCCGGCACCAGTAGTGACGCTCGTTTTTATCAGGGATTCAGATGCGTTTCGATTTCACATGATCGTTTCCGACCGCCAGCGGCTCGGAGATCATGCGCCCGCTAGCAAGGCGGCGGCGGTCCGCTCATCGGTGATCAGGCCGTTGACCAGCCGCCGGTTGACGGCGGCAAAGATGCCCGGCAGCTTGCGGTCGCCCATGGCAAGCGCGATCACCAGCGACTTTTCGCGCGACGGCAGCGGTGCCGACGACACCCGATCATTGGTAATACCCTCGATCATACGGCCGTCACGATCGAACACCCAGCCGACGATCTCGGCGACGCCGCCGGCCTTCTGCAACGCCTTTAATTCACCCTCCGAAATGAAGCCGTCCTCGTAAAGCGGCGCCTTCGGGCCGAGATCGCCTATGCCGACAAAGGTGACGTCGGCCTCGGCCGCAAGCGCCAGCGTCGGCTGGATCATCGGCTGGCTCAGCAGCATCTCGCGCTCCTCCGGCGAGGAGGCGATGACCGGCAAAGGCATCGGAAACGAGCGCGCCTTGACCCTGTCGGCCATGGTGAAGATGACGTTGTAGAAGGCGGCCGAGCCGTCCGGCGAGATGTTGCCGGTCAGCGACACCACCTTGTGCTGCGGACATTCCATCGGCGGCAGTTGCTCGATCGCGGCCTTCAGCGTGCGGCCGGTGCCGATCGCCATGACGATCGGCGTCGGCGACCGCAGCCGCCGTTCGATCTCGGCCGCCGCAGCCTCGGCGACGCCGATGACGGTGGAGGAAGAGGAAGGGTCGCTGGGCACCACCTCGACCAGATCAAGCGCAAAGCGCGATTTCAGCCGTGCCGCAAGATCAAGGCAATTGGCGATCGGATGGTCGACGCGCACCTTGATCAATCCTTCGGAGACTGCGAGCGACACCAGCCGCTGCGCCGTCTGGCGGGAGATGCCAAGCGTGGCGGCGATCTGGTCCTGGGTGTTGCCGGCAACGTAATAAAGCCAGCCGGCGCGCGCCGCATCGTCCAGCCTGTTGCCGCCGCTATCCTGCCGCGAATTCAAGTTCCTGCCTCCCAACCCCGCCGGGCATAAGAGGCGGAGCGCCGTAGTTTCGCAGGGAATGAACTTGCGCGCAATTGCCTATTGCAAGAGCAATTGCTTAGGGCTGAGACTTGGGTATTTGGAGCGAAGTGGCGGGTCGACCCAGTCTCGTCGCAACAGCAAGGCTGTGGAGGTCGCATAATCTCGGTCCAAAGCGCGTCGCGTTCAATCGGGCTTATGCGATGCGCTTTAGACTCTTGCTTTCTATGCATGTCCGTATCGCAAAACCGCTGCACACTGTTGCGCGACATGCATTAGCGGGGACGCCGCGGTTTATCTCCCGCGCCAAACGCTTTAAGGGATTTTTGAGAATGGAGCCTTGCATGACGCCGAAAGCGGTTTTCTGGGATATGGACGGCACGCTGGTCGACAGCGAGCCGCTGCACGAAGCGGCGCTGATCGCGGCGCTGCACAGTGTCGGCATCGTACCGCCGGCCGACCTGCATGACCGCGTGCTCGGCATCGCCGCATGGCCGGTCTACGAAATGCTGCGCGACGAGTTCGGCCTCGACCTGCCTTTCGACGACTGGATCGTGCGCAAATACGATCACTATCTGCCGATGGCCGAAACGCTGACGCCGCGCAGAGGCGCGATCGAGATCTTCAACGAGCTGCGCGCGGTTGGCATACCGCAAGCGGTGGTCTCCAACTCGGACAGGCTGATCGTCGATGCCAATCTGCGCGCCGTCGGCCTCGTCTATCCCGGCATGAAGACGGTCAGCCGCAACGACGTGCGTGAAGGCAAGCCGCATGCCGAACCTTTCCTGCGCGCCGCCTGGCTGGCCGACGTCGATCCCGCCGAGGCCGTGGCGGTCGACGACAGCGTGACCGGCGCCACGGCGGGGCTGGCAGCGGGAATGAAGACGATCTTCTGGCCAGAAGCGCCCATGGAGGGGCCGCCGGGGGCGATAATCATCAACAGCGCCGACGAATTGCGAGCCGAACTCGGGCTTTAAGCCAGGCCCGGCGGGACCGCGCTCAACTCCGGTAGGCAGGCTCCTGCTCGTCGAGGATCGCCTTCAGTTCGGAAAGGTGGCGTTCGGCCTGGCCGGGATAGTCTTCCTGTTCCCTTGCCGCCTTTTCGGCGATCTCATCCGACAGTACCCGCAGCGGCCGCCCGGTCCACAGCGCCTTGATATAGGTTTCGGCGGCGCGCTCGAAATAGAACATGCGGTTGAAGGTGTCGGCGACGCTGTCGCCGATGACCAGCACGCCATGGTTGCCCATCACCATCACCTTGACCTTCGGGTCGACAAGAAGCTGCGAGCAGCGCTCGCCCTCTTCCTCGAAGGCCAGCCCGCCATAATGAGCGTCGACGACATGGCGGTTGAAGAAGATTGCCGAGTTCTGGTCGACCGGCGGAAGCGTCGAGTCGGCGAGCGAGGCAAGCACGGTGGCGTGGATCGAGTGGACATGCATGACGCAGCGCGCATGACGCACATTGCGATGAATGGCACCATGCAGGCCCCACGCCGTCGGATCGGGCGCATTCGGGCCGGAGAGCGTGCCGGGATCGTTGGCGTCGATCAGAAGCAGATCGCTCGCCTTGATGCGCGAGAAATGCACCTGGTTGGGATTCATCAGGAATTGCGAACCATCGTCGTTGACGGCCAGTGAGAAATGATTGGCCACCGCCTCGTGCATGTTGAGCCGCGCCGTCCAGCGGAAGGCGCAAGCGAGGTCGACGCGCTCCTCATAGAACGGCAGGTTGGTCAGCACTTCCTTCTGCAGGCGCGTGATGCTCATCGTAAACCTCCGTGAAAGAAGCAAGGATGCCGCGCGGCTGGAACACGCGCAACCGGTTTCGTTTGGTACAGGCGAGCGCCGTTATGCCGCCGTGCTGGTGGCCGCGCCGACCCGAAGCCCGCCATGCTCGACGATGAAATCGATCACCTCCTGCAGCCCCTTGCCGCGCGACAGGTCGGTGAAGCCGAACGGCCGCTTGCCGCGCATGCGGGCAGCGTCGCGTTCCATGATGTCGAGATTTACGTTCACATAGGGCGCAAGGTCGCTCTTGTTGATGACCAGGAAATCGGACCGGGTGATCGCCGGTCCGCCCTTCCTCGGGATCTCCTCGCCCTGGCAAACCGAGATGACATAGAGCGTCAGGTCGGCAAGATCCGGCGAGAAGGTGGCGGCGAGATTGTCGCCGCCCGATTCGATGAAGACGATGTCGAGATCGGGGAATTTTCTGGTCATCTCGGCGATCGCCTGCAGATTGATCGAGGCGTCCTCGCGGATGGCGGTGTGCGGACAGCCGCCGGTCTCGACGCCGACGATGCGATCCTCGGGCAGGGCCTGCAACCTGGCCAGCATCATGGCGTCTTCCTTGGTGTAGATGTCGTTGGTGACGACGGCGATCGAAAACTCGTCACGCAGTGCCTTGCAGAGCTTTTCGGTAAGCGTCGTCTTGCCCGAGCCGACCGGGCCGCCAATGCCGATGCGAAGAGGACCGTTGGGCGATATCATGCGGGGAACTCCGTGACGGCAAGAATGGCGAAGGCAAGCCCGAT
Organism: Mesorhizobium sp. M0340; assembly: GCF_040321535.1. NCBI lineage: Bacteria > Pseudomonadati > Pseudomonadota > Alphaproteobacteria > Hyphomicrobiales > Phyllobacteriaceae > Mesorhizobium > Mesorhizobium sp. M0340. The sequence continues at coordinate 282,968 of NZ_JAMYRR010000004.1, forward strand.
CAGCAGGCACAGCGGCGAATAATAACGCAGATCGAGCCGCGCGAAAGGCTGTTCGGGCGTCAGCCGGCGCCACCAGGGCGTGAAGCCGGCAATGCCGCGCGCCAGGAAAACCAGCGCGATGAGCAGCGACGTGGCGGCAAGCCCGGCTTTGGGAAACGGCGTGGCAAAGATGCCCTCGAGCGCCATCGGCCACAGTGTCGCCAGGCCAAGGCAGGCGGCAACGGCGAAGCTGGCGAAGGGTGCCGGCATCTCGTCGACGCCATGAAAGCCGATGACCGCACGAGCGCAGGAGGCGGCGTCCCTGCCCGGCCAGATGCCGCCAATGCCCCAATAGACATGCAGTGCTGTGATCAGCAGCAGGACGAGCGAGACGGCGAAAGCGAGGACGATCATGAGCGGAACAGCCGCGAATACTGGGCCTCGTGCTTCATCGCCGTGATGTCGGAGATAAAAGCGCAGCCGCCGAGATCATCGAGGGTCGAGCCGGCAGCGCGGTCGGACGTAGCCAGGGCAAGCGGCTCGAAGCCGGCGAGCAGCGCGGTGGCGCCGGTCTGGCCGACGGCGCCGAGCCGGATCGCGGCCTGAACAAGGTTGGAGAAGAAGGCCTGCAGGAAGGCGGCCAGGGCGTCCCGCAGCGAAATGCCGTGATCGCCGGCAACAGCGCCGACGGCAACGCAATAGGCACATTCGGTCGGCAGGCGATCCAGCACCTGGCACGGCCAGGCGGAGGCTGCTTTCAGGAAAGCGGCGCCCTGCAGCATCGTCTCGGTATGACGCTCGCGCGAGCCTGCCAGAGCTTCGGCAAGGGCGACGATTTCATCGAGATCGCCGGTTTCGCGCGCCCTGCGCCAGCTTTCGGCAAACAGCACCGCATCATTCCAGCCCGAACCCATTTCGACCAGCGTTTCCAGCCACGCGGCGAGGTCTTTGCTGTCGGCAACCAGCCCGGCATGCACGGCTTGTTCCAGGCCATGGCTGTAGGAAAAGCCGCCGACCGGGAAGGAAGGCGACAGCCACGCCATCAGCCGCAACAAAGCAATATTGGAAGGCTGGGCAACGCTGGAAGGCCGGTCAGTCATGGTCATGGTCGTGCGAATGGCTGTGGGAATGCGAATCGCTATGGCTATGGGAATGCGCTTCGGCGTGGCTGTGCGCATGTGCCTCGGCATGGGCATGGCCGTGCCCGCCAAGCGCGGAATAGGCGCCGCGCACCGGCTTGAACGGTTCGGAGACGTCGCTCACAATGGCGCCCAATCCCTCCAGCATCGCCTTGATGACATGGTCGCGCAGGATGAGGATGCGGTTAGCCTCGATGGCGGCGGCGAGATGGCGGTTGCCGATGTGCCAGGCGAGCTCGGCGAGATGGATCGGGTCGCTGCCCCTGATATCGTAGAGCGGCTCTTCGGCCGCGATGATCTCGATGTGGCGGCCATCCTCCAGCACCAGCCGGTCACCATGGTTCAACGTCACCGGTTCGGGCAGGTCGACCAGCACCTTGTCGCTACCGGCCGTTTCGATGGCACGACGGCGCAGATGCCGCTCGTCATGGGCAAGCACCGCCCGGTCGTATGGCGTGGTGGTTCCGGCTTCGCCTGCGGCCAGGACGGCGACGGCGCGCGGGAATTTGGTGAAGTCGGTGCGAATATCGAGCTTCATGTAAAAACTGCCTCTCCCAAAAGCCTAGCCTATCGCGTGCGCCGCCCCAATGGCGCTCAAACGATCGTGTCGAAGAGCCGCATGATAAACGATACCTGATAGACGAGCGCGCCGGCGACAAAGGCGATGTGAAAGCGGCGGTCGCGCAGCAGGACCGCAATGACGCAAAGCGCGACGAAAACCGGCGTGCGGATCAGATATTCAACGCCGAAATGGGCGAAATGCGCCGGCCCTTTCAGCAGCGTGTCGACCACGTCGAGCAGATAGGTCGCCGCCAGCAGGCCGAAGAACCAGGCCCGGCGCGAATAAAAGAAATCCTCATAGCTGGTGTAGTCCAGCATCGAGTCCGGAAACAGCAGCGCGCAGAGCAGGAACAGCGTGACGGCGTAGAAGATGATGAACAGGTATTTGCCGAAGGTCCAATTCTCGATCTGGAACAGGCCGAACTCCCACCACCAGAAATGCACCAGCATCAAAAGCACCGACGCAACCCAGGCGAGATGCACGGGATAGAGCCGGTACTGGCCGGGATGCTGGACGATGCGGGCGAGCCCCGACAGCAGGCGGGTGACGCCAAGCCCGATCACCATGCCCAGGACAATGCGGATATGCGGGAAGATGTCGTGGGCGTAGGGGAGTTGCTGGTCCATAGGCCTGGCGCGGCATGTTCTACATCGGTCGTTCTAACGCCTAGGGTTCAGAACAGGAAGTAGCGTTGCGCCATCGGCAGCACCGTTGCCGGCTCGCAGGTGAGCAATTCACCGTCAGCGCGGACCTCATAGGTCTCCGGGTCGACCTCGACATGCGGCGTGGCGTCGTTGAGCACCATCGAATGCTTGCCGATGCCGCCGCGGGTGTTCTCGACGGCCACCATCTGCTTGTCGACGCCGAGCCTGCCGCGCAGGCCGGCGTCGAGCGCGGCCTTCGAAACGAAGGTCACCGACGAATTGGTCATCGCCTTGCCGTAGGCGCCGAACATCGGCCGATAGTGCATCGGCTGCGGCGTCGGGATCGAGGCGTTGGGATCGCCCATCGGGGCGGCGGCGATCATGCCGCCGATCAGCACCATGTCCGGCTTGACGCCGAAGAAGGCCGGGTTCCACAGCACAAGGTCGGCGCGTTTTCCGACCGCCACCGAGCCGATGTCCTTCGACAGGCCATGCGCGATGGCCGGATTGATGGTGTATTTGGCGATGTAGCGGCGGACGCGGAAATTGTCGTTGTCGCCGGTCTCCTGCGGCAGCGAACCACGCTGGCGCTTCATCTTGTCGGCGGTCTGCCAGGTGCGGATCGCCACTTCGCCGACGCGGCCCATGGCCTGGCTGTCCGACGAGATGATCGAGAAGGCGCCGATGTCGTGAAGAATGTCTTCGGCGGCGATGGTTTCCTTGCGGATGCGGCTTTCGGCAAAGGCGATGTCTTCGGGGATCGACGGCGACAGATGGTGACAGACCATCAGCATGTCGAGGTGCTCGGCCAGCGTGTTGACCGTGTAGGGACGCGTCGGATTGGTCGAGGACGGAATGACGTTGGGCAGACCGCAGACCTTGATGATGTCAGGCGCGTGGCCGCCGCCGGCGCCTTCGGTGTGGAAGGCATGGATGGTGCGGCCCTTGATCGCCGCGACCGTGTTTTCGACGAAGCCGGACTCGTTCAGCGTGTCGGTGTGGATCATCACCTGCACGTCGTAATCGTCGGCGACCGACAGGCAGCAGTCGATTGCAGCCGGTGTCGTGCCCCAGTCCTCATGCAGCTTCAGCGAGCAGGCGCCGGCGAGCACCATCTCCTCGAGCGCGGCAGGTAGCGACGCGTTGCCCTTGCCCGACAGGCCAATATTCATCGGGAAGGCGTCGAAAGACTGGATCATGCGCGCCAGATGCCACGGCCCCGGCGTGCACGTGGTCGCCAGCGTGCCGTGCGCCGGGCCGGTGCCGCCGCCGAGCATGGTGGTGATGCCCGACATCAGCGCTTCCTCGATCTGCTGCGGGCAGATGAAGTGGATATGCGCGTCGAAGCCGCCGGCGGTCAGGATCTTGCCTTCGCCGGCGATGATCTCGGTGCCGGGACCGATGATGATGGTGACGCCGCCTTGGGTATCCGGATTGCCGGCCTTGCCGATCGCGACGATGCGGCCGTCCCTCAAGCCGATGTCGGCCTTGACGATACCGGCGGTGGCATCGACGACCAGCGCATTGGTGATGACGGTGTCGACCGCGCCTTGCGCGCGTGAAACCTGGCTCTGGCCCATGCCGTCGCGGATGACCTTGCCGCCGCCGAATTTCACCTCCTCGCCGTGAACGGTGAGATCCTTTTCGACCTCGATGAACAGCTCGGTGTCGGCGAGCCGGACTTTGTCGCCAACGGTCGGGCCGTACATCTGCGCATAGGCGGCGCGGGTGATTTTAGCCATCAGCAATTGCTCCCGAAATACAGCCCGAAAATACCGCTTGTCGAAGGCGGGCCCCACATTGCCGCCATCCTATGATCACGCAATGACCCGCTGAGCGACACTTTCCGATCCCATTTGGCGTTTGAGGTGGCCGGGCCACCCCAAAACGACCATTTGCCAATCGATGGAAAGGAACATCCATGCGCAAAACGACCCTTTTGGCAGCCGCCGCCACGCTGGTGCTCGCAACCGCCGCCAGCGCCCAGCAACAGCCTGCGCAGCAGCCCAGTCCGGCGCCGGCCGCGCCTGCTCCTGCCGCGCCCGGAGCGCAGCCACAGGCGCCCACCATCCAGGCGATCAACGTCGTCGACATCAAGGATCTGCCGGCGGACACTCAAGCCAAGGTCAACGAGGTGATCGCCAAGCGCAGCGACGCCGATCTGCAGAAACTGCGCGGCTCGATCGACGCGACACCGCAGGTCAAGTCCGCACTCGAAGCCAAGGGGCTCACCTCGGCGCAGGTGATCGCCGCCAGCATGAGCACCAATGGCGCGCTGACGCTGATCACCAAGAAAGCGAGCTGACGAGACAAGGCGGCGGGCCGGCGCCCGGTCAGCCCGCCGCATCGCAAAGGGAACCTTCACGGGGGACGTTTCGTTTCGGTCCTGTCGCCCTGACACAAGCCTCGAAAAGGACCCTGAGAACGAGCGATGGCGATCACCACCTTCTCCGACACCAGATGGCTGCATGGCATTGCCGCGACCGCGTTTCTGGCAGCCAGCATTCCGCACGCCGCGCTGAACGCGCAGAGCCTCGACAGCGCCGAGACCGTCAACCGGATCGTCGGCTCGGAGGTCGGCCAGGAAGAGACCAAGACAAATGCGGAAGCCGGCAAGGTCAGCTCGGCGATCGACCGCACGCGTGAGAACATCGCTGCCGTGCGAAAGACATCCAAGCTCGACAAGGTCGATATCGTGTTTCTTACCGACGCCGCGCGCACCGAAGGCGGCCCGCCGCCGGCGATCGAAAGCAAGGTCAGGCAACATCGGGACGACATTGCCGAGCTGCGCAAGGAGATCGAGGCGAACGCATTGCTGTTCAACGCTATCGACTCGCGGCGAGTGCAGACCGAGGACGTTCTGGCGGTTGAATTCGACGATTCGGGAAAGGTCGTCATCTATGCGGCGGCCAAGCCGCCCGGCTGAGCCGAAACTGCTCGACGCCTTCGATCTCACAGCTTGCCCATGATCTTCTGCTGAAATCCGTAGACCTCGCGCTTGCCGCCGAACGGCACTAGCGTAACATCGCGCTCCTGGCCGGGCTCGAAGCGCATCGCGGTGCCGGCGGCGATGTCGAGGCGCATGCCCCGCGCCTTGTCGCGATCGAATCTCAGTCCTTCATTGGTCTCGAAGAAATGATAGTGGCTGCCGACCTGGATCGGCCGGTCGCCGCTGTTGGCCACCTTCATGGTGACCGTCGGCAGTCCCTTGTTCAGTTCGATCTCGCCGCTTGCCGTGATGATTTCGCCGGGGATCATCACGGCCTCACAGGATGCCGAAGGCGAGGCCGGCGCCAATCGCGGCACAGGCGGCGCCAGCGGCGCGGGCAAGCCCACTGAAGCGCCAGCCGAGGCCGAGACCAGCCGTGATGCCGACGGCATGGAGCAACCCGGTGGCAACGGCAAAGCCTGCGGTATAGCCAAGCCCAGCGGCATTTTCAGGCACCTCGGTGCCGTGGGCGTAGCCATGGAACAGCGCAAACAGGCCGATGACGGCGACGCCGGCCGAGACGGGAAGATCGACGGCGAGCGCAACCAGAAGCCCAAGTGCCACGACGGACGCCAATATGGCCGGCTCGACGAAAGGCATCGGCACATGCAGCATACCGAGCGCGCCGCCGGCCAGCATGACGCCGACGAAAGCCAGCGGCCATGCCCAGATCGCCTTGCCGCCCCTGAGCGCCGCCCACAGGCCGACGACAATCATCACCGTCATATGATCGAGGCCGGAGAGCGGGTGGGAGAAGCCGGCGGTGAAGGACGAAACCTCGCCGACGCCGACATGGGCATAGGCTGGCATAGCTGCCGCCAGCATCAGGACCGCCGACAGTGTCGTGCATTTCATCGTAGCGGAGATCATCGGCGTAGCTTCCATCTTCGAGATCATCATGCCTCTCACGCCGCCTTGCGGGCCGGACCGCAGCCTTCTGCCTTGAGGACGCGCTTGGTCGAGGCCGGATATTTCATCAGCAGCGCTGCCGGACGGATCGGGCGGGCCGAGAAGTTGCCGCCGCAATTCGGGCAGGCGCCGCCGAGCACGTTTTGTGCGCAGTCGGCGCAGAAGGTGCATTCGAAGGTGCAGATCACCGCGTCCGTCGCATCGGGCGGCAGATCCTTGTCGCAGCATTCGCAGTTCGGACGCAGCTGAAGCATTTTCCTCTCCTTGGCGGTCTTATCTAATCGGCTCGTGCACGGTCACCAGCTTGGTGCCGTCTGGAAACGTCGCCTCGACCTGCACATCGTGGATCATTTCGGCAATGCCTTCCATCACCTGGGCCCGGGTGACGACATGGGCGCCGGCCTCCATCAGCTCGGCGACGGCGCGGCCGTCCCGGGCACCCTCGACGACGAAATCGGTTATCAGCGCGATCGCTTCCGGATGGTTGAGCTTGACGCCGCGTTCGAGCCGCTTGCGGGCCACGATCGCCGCCATGGCGATCAGCAGCTTGTCTTTCTCCCTCGGCGTCAGATTCATGCGTTTTCCTGCGGTGGTACAATCGAAATCAGAGTGACCATAATTTGGGCAGGCCCGCCCGTCCGTTGAGCAATTCGACAAGCGGCACCAGCCGCTTGCGGAGCTGGTAGCCGTCCTCGGCGAACAGCCGAGCAAGAAGCTTGCCAGATTTCCGCACGCTCCAGAAACTGACGCCGCCCTGGCCGCCGACCATGGCCCGGGCCGGCTCGAGCAAAGCTTCTGCCCGCGGCGACACCATTAGCAGCGTCGCCACCGCGATGCCGCCGCCGGCAACCGCCGGACGATTCAAGGTAGCGGCAATATCCGGCCCGATGCGAAACTCCTCGGCGTGAATCAGCGCCCCGTCGTGGCGGACGCGCCAGCGATCATGGAATTGGCCTTGCGAAGCCCGTTCACCCATGGCCAGGCGGCCGAAGACGGTAGCTTCCAGGATCAGCGCATCGGCTCCGGCGGCAAGCTCCACCTCAAGCGTGCGGGCAAAGGCCGAGCGGTCGAAGACGATGGTTTCCTGCGGCAGCCAGGCAATGTGGCCGCCTTCGCCGACGCTCAGCTGCACCCGCACTTCGGCGCGGTCGGATGCGGCGCGGTAGATTTTCTCGCAGGCCTGCGTCGTTATCGTTGCGGACGCGCCGGCACCGACATCGACCTCCCAGGCGAGACGGTCGCCACCGGTCAGCCCGCCAGCGGTGTTGATCAGGACGGCTTCGAGCGGATCGGCCGAGACTGCCGGCATGCGGATCTTGGCCGAGCCGTCCTGGTACAGGCGCCGAAGACGCGTGCGGCCTCCGTTCCAGTCGCAGCCAAGCCGTGCAACGCCGGCAACGCGCTGGGCCGGCGGCACTGAGGTCAAGCTATATGCGATCGTGTCCACGACACCAACGTTAAGCACTGCGGCGGCTTTGTCGATATATAGCTTGTTGCTTGACAGCGTTTCGGTTTCTATAGAGGGAGCCACCTTGGTACGGTCACCGGCGCCTGGCGGGGGTAAAAGGCGACGATGACGACGTAATCGAGGACAAAAGGGGCGCTGATCAGTTGGCGTCGGGAAACGACAGAGTTGGGGAAGAAACCGAATGGCTGACCAGCTGGCAAACGATATCATCGCCAAGATCAAGGCTCATGCCGAGCCGGGCGGCGAGGAAATCACCACCAGTACCGAACTGACCGCGCTTGGCATCCATTCGCTGGAACTGACGGAGATCATCTTCGACCTCGAGGAAGAGTATGGCATCGAAATCGAGATGAACACGGTCGATGCCTGGAGCAATCTGAAGAATGTCGGCGACATGGTCGAGGCGGTTCGCGCGCTGATCGCGAAAAAAGCCTGACTGAATGCACAAGCGCATCGTCATCACGGGCATCGGCGGGTTATGCGGCCTCGGCACCAATGCACCGGCAATCTGGAATGAGATGCGCGCCGGCCGTTCGGCAATCGGCGCGATCGACAATCCGCTGCTGCATGATCTGAAGGTCAAGGTCGGCTGCGAAATCAAGGCGCTTCCCGAGCACGGCATCGACCGCAAACAGGTCGTGTCGATGGACCGCTTCAGCCTTCTGGCGACGATCGCCGCGCGGGAGGCGGCACAGCAGGCGGGATTGAACCCGCACGCGGCCAACACCTACCGGATGGGCACCATCGTCGGCGTCGGCGTCTGCGGCTGGGAGGCAATCGAAGAGAACTATCGCGCCATCCTGCTCGAAGGAAAGAACCGCGCCGGCATCTTCACCGTACCGAAAGTAATGCCGGGCGCAGCAGCCGGCCATGTCAGCATGAATCTTGGTCTGCGTGGACCGGTGTTCGGCATCACCTCTGCCTGCTCGTCATCCAACCACGCCATTGCCTCGGCGGTCGATCAGATCAGGCTCGGGCGGGCCGACGTCATGGTCGCCGGCGGCACCGATGCGCCGCTGGTCTGGGGCATCCTCAAGGGCTGGGAGGCCCTTCGGGTATTGTCGCCGGACACCTGCCGGCCGTTTTCGGCCGACCGCCAGGGGCTCGTGCTCGGCGAAGGCGCCGGCATGGTGGTGCTGGAAACGTATGAGCATGCCATGGCGCGCGGCGCCGCCATCCTTGCCGAAATCGCCGGCGTCGGCCTTTCCGCCGACGCCTCCGACATCGTCGCGCCAACTATCGAAGGGCCTGAGGCGGCGATGCGCTTCTGCCTCGTCGATGCCGGGCTCAATCCGGAGGACGTCGACTATCTCAACGCGCATGGCACCGGCACCAAGGCCAACGACCAGATCGAGACGGCGGCCATCAAACGCGTGTTCGGCGACCATGCCTACAAGCTTTCTGTCTCCTCGACCAAATCGATGCATGCCCACTGCCTCGGCGCATCCGGCGCGCTGGAAATGATCGCCTGCGTGATGGCGATCCGCGAAGGCATCGTGCCGCCGACCGCCAATTATCGGGAAGCCGACACCGACTGCGATCTCGACATCACGCCGAACGTGGCACGCGAGCGCGCGGTGCGCACCGCAATGAGCAACAGCTTCGCCTTCGGCGGCACCAATGCGGTGCTGGCGGTCAAGGCCGTGTGACCACACCCTTTGCGGGCCTTTCACCGGGGCCGGTGAAACTTTCCATGCGCATATTGATCGCGCCAGGCGTCGCGCCTAACTCTCTGCGACCCGCCATGACCGTGCCGCTCGGCGCGGTCCCCGACCAGGAGTTTCGATGACCGATCTGTCCGCGTTTCCGATCGCCAGGCGCTGGCCGGCGAGCCACCCCGACCGCATCCAGCTTTATTCGTTTCCGACGCCGAACGGGGTGAAGATATCGATCGCGCTGGAGGAACTTGGCCTGCCCTACGAGCCGCATGCCGTCGACATCGGCAAGAACGAGAGCTGGACGCCGGAATTCCTGTCTTTGAACCCGAACGGCAAGATCCCGGCGATGATCGATCCGGACGGCCAGGGCGGCAAGCCGATCGGCCTGTTCGAATCCGGCGCCATTCTGCTCTATCTCAGCGACAAGACCGGCAAGCTGGTCCCGGCAGACGCAACGCTGCGTTACGAGACGATCCAGTGGGTGTTCTTCCAGATGGCTTCCATCGGGCCGATATTCGGCCAAGTCGGTTTCTTCCACAAATTCGCTGGGCGCGAAATCGCCGACAAGCGCCCGCTGGAGCGTTATCGCGACGAGTCGCGACGGCTGATCGGCGTCCTCGAAACGAGGCTCAAGGGCCGCAGCTGGATCATGGGCGACGATTACACCATCGCCGACATTTCGATGCTTGGATGGGTGCGCAATCTGATCGGCTTTTACGAGGCGCGGGACCTCGTCGGTTTCGACGATTTCCCCGGCGTGGGCGCATGGCTAGAGCGTGGCCTTGCCCGGCCGGCGGTGCAGAGGGGCCTCACCATTCCCGCCAGAGCCTGATCAGAACCCTGACTGCCCCGGCTATTTTGCCTTGGTCCGGGATTTCGAGCCGCTCTTGCCGACTACGGAAGCGGCAAGCGAGGCCGCACCTTTGGCGGTCGCAAGCACGGCACCGGCGGCGACATTGGCCGTTGCCTTAACGGTGCGCATTGCGCTGCCGGCGATCGATCCTCTGCTGCTTGCCGACCTTTTGGCCTTGGGTGCAGCGGCTTTGGCCGCGGCAGGCATCACCTTTTTCGGCGCCGCCTTGCCAAAGCTGGGCTTTGCCGCATCCTTGGAATGGGCCGCCCCTGCCGGGCCGGCGCTGGTTTTCGCTCGAGTGATTTTTGATCGTGTTACCTTGCCCTTGGCGGGCGCAGGCTTTCTTGCCATGGTTTCCATCGAACCGTTCCCTCATGCGGCACAATTGCCGTGTCCGGGATAACGGCCTGAAAGTGTTAAGGTTCCGGCCGAACAGTCCTTACCAGATCAGGCCTGTCCACCGACCACCAGGTCGGCGGGCCGCCGACGGGCAAGCACGCGATCGATGTTCGGCATGTCGTTGGAAGCAATCCAGGCGCGCGCGTCCTCGTCGGACCGGCCGTGCTCGTGCCATCGCTCGAGCAGTCGGCGCTCGAGCTCGGCGCGCGGCACGTCGACGAAGATGGAGTAGTCGAACAGCGGCGCCAGCCGCGTCCATGGCTCTTCGTCGAGCAGCAGGTAATTGCCTTCGACCAGGATGAATTTGGTCTCGGCAGCGATGATCGCAGCGGCGGCGCGCGACAGCTCCATGCTGCGGTCGAACACCGGGATGGCGATATCCGGCTCGCCAGCGCGGATGCGCTTCAGCAGCGCTTCGAAGCCGGCAAAATCAAAGGTTTCCGGGGCACCTTTTCGCTGGCGAAGGCCGCGCCGCTCGAGCACGACGTCATCGTAGTGGAACCCGTCCATCGGCACGACTTCCGCCGTGCCTTCCGGCAGCAGGTCATGCAAGCCTGCCGACAATGTCGACTTGCCGGCGCCGGGCGGACCCGCAATTGCAACAATGAAGCGCGGCGCCTTGCCGGCGCGCTTGAAAATGGTAGCGGCGAGATGGGCGATCTCAGACATTGGCATCCGTTAAGATGATTCTGGCGCATTTTGGCGGCAGTTTTCGAAAATTTCAAACGCGGCTTGTGCCAGGCCTTCAATCGGGCCTGGACTGGCTGATCCGCAGGAAATCGCTGTCGAAGCCGATGTCGCGCTCGGCACCGTCAGCCGCCAGGATGCGCATGCGGCCCGGCGAGGTCGTGACGTCGCGCGGCGGCTCGCCGGATGGCCATGGCAGTGCGCCGATGACATGGCGGAACGAAAAGCGGCGCCCTTCAGCAAGGGCAAAGGCGGTCGCCACGCCTTCGCGCTTCAGCCAGTTGTCGCCGAGCGATGCGGCGTGGCCGACGGCCGTGCGGCCGTCCTCGATGCCGAGCACGCCGCGGTGGCGGCCGCTCCATGGCGCGTAATCGCGCCCGCCATTGCTGACCCACAGCATGGTGACCGGCAGTTCGGCCGGGTTCTTCAGCACCAGCACGAGGTCGGCTTCCGCCTGGCGCGCCAGCGCGGTCCAGCCCGGTCCGCCATGGTCGGCCTCGACCAGCGTGACGAAGTCCTCACGCAGCTGGTCCATGCGATAGCCGGTCAGGTCGATCGTGCCGCCGTCGGCGGCGGGAAAGCGCGTCAGGTCGGTGCTGCGCGCCGGGTAGGCGAGCAAAGAGCGGCCGCGGGCCGGATCGGGCTCCGGCGGCTCGTTCGGCGTCGCGGCAAGGCGCTTCGGCGAGAACGCCAGCCTGCCGCCGGCCTTCATCACCGTCATCGGATGGTGGGCGACCGGAATGGCGCCGGCGCCGCCGGAAAAGACGTGTTCCTGATAGAGAAAGGGATGATCGTCGCGCACGATCAGGATCTTGTCGACGGTTGCGCCCATAACCGGGCGCTGCAGGCGGAAGACGGCGCGCCAGCCATCGGCCGTTGCCGCGCTGTCGACGACGTCCCAGCGACTGTTGGCCGGCCAGCCATGCAAAGGTGCCGCTTCGACGTCGCTGACCGAGAACGGCGCGCACAGGAAATCGCCGGACAGGTGGACCGTACCTTCAGGCAGGTCTTTCGGCAGCGTCTCGCGCGGCTCGCCGACCCAGGGTGCGCGATGCAGCGGCTTAAGCCGGCAGCCATCGATATCGATCGCCACATAGGCGAGATGGCCGACGGCAAGATCGACCGATACCGAAATGCCTTTTGCCGTGATCGTGACCGTATCCATGTGCACCTACCGATTCTGCCGGCGCCAACAAAGCCCACTCGCCGCCGGTTGCGCAAGCGTGGTGGCCGGCAATTCTCATCAGACGGCTCGGCACAGCGGCCACGTGGGCCTGTGGACAGGGCACCAACCCAGGCCCCGACCGATATTAACCAAATGGACTGTGCCTTTGCGGTAAGATAGCTTCGCCTCGTCTCGGAAACAGCCTGCCTTCGGAACCGACTTGTCCGCCTTGCGCTTCTTTTCGCTCATTCACAATTACGCCGCGGTGCTGGCGCTGCTGCTGTTTGCCGCTGGCTGCACGACGGTGACGCCGCCCGACAGCGTGCTGGCCGTGCCGGCGCCGCCGCAGAAATATGCCGCGATGGTCATCGACGCCGGCACAGGCAAGACGCTGTTCGAGGTCAATTCCACGGCGCCACGCTATCCGGCGTCACTGACCAAGATGATGACGCTCTACCTTCTTTTCGAGGCGCTGGAGTCGGGGCGGATCAGCAAGGAGACGCAAATTCCGGTGTCGGACTACGCCGCGCGGCAGCCGCCGACCAAGCTGCGGTTCAGGCCCGGCGAGACGATCGACGTCGATTCGGCGATCCGCGCCATCGTCGTCAAATCGGCCAATGATGTGGCGGTCGCCGTTGCCGAATATCTCGGCGGCAGCGAAGAGGCGTTCGCCGGCATGATGACCGCCAAGGCGCGCCAGATCGGCATGAGCAGCACCGTCTTCCGCAACGCCTCGGGCCTGCCGGATGGCGACCAGCACACCACGGCGCGTGACATGGCGGTGCTCGGTATGGCGCTGCACACCCGCTTCCCGCAGCATTTCCACTATTTCTCCGACAGCGACTTCATGTTCCGCGGCAGGCTGGTGCGCGGCCACAACGACATGCTCGGCCGGGTGCGCGGCGTCGACGGCATCAAGACCGGCTACATCAGAGCTTCGGGTTTCAACATCGTTACCTCCTATAATGCGGACGGGCACAGGCTGATCATCGTGGTGATGGGCGCCGACAGCGCGCGCCAGCGCAACGACCACGTCGAGGCGCTGATCCAGCGCAGCCTGTCGACGGCGACGGCGAATGCGACGACGCGGCTGCTGTATGCCGAGCAGCAGTGAGGGTTGACGTCCGGGTGGGCGGCGGATCGGGGGCTCATCAGGCGACAAACGCAGAACCGCCGTTTTGCGCGACACTGCTGAGATACTTTGCCGGTGGCTTGCCAAGCGCTTTCTTGAACATGGTGATGAAGGCGGTGACCGATTCGTAACCGAGATCGGCCGAAACCTGCTGCACGCTGGCGCCGGAGGCCAGCTCGCGCATCGCGACGATCAAGTGCAATTGCTGGCGCCAGCGTCCGAAGGTCAGCCCTGTCTCCTTGACCACGAGACGTGCGAGACTGCTCTCGCTGAGCGCGACGCGATTGGCCCATTCCGCCAGGGTGCTGCGGTCGGCAGCATCTTCCGCCAGCGCCGCGGCGATGCGCCTCAAGCGCGGCTCGGACGAGATCGGCAAATGTAGCTGCTGGACAGGCATGCGCGGCAGTTCGGTGAGCAGTACCCTGGTCAGGAGCTCGCCCCTCCTATCATCGTCCTCACCGCGATCCGCCAGCTCGATGATGAGCTCGCGCAGCAACGGCGAGATCGAAAGCGTGCAGCACCGGTCCGGCAGATCGGCAGCTCCCGGTTCGATATAGACGAAAAAAATCCGGGCATTGGCGGTCGCGACGTTGCTGTGCTGCATGCCACCCGGAATCCACACCCCGCAATGAGGCGGCACCATCCACAGGCCGCTGGGAACGCGACATGTGACGCCACCGCCCAGCGCGAAGACGAGTTGCGCCTTGCGGTGGCGATGGTCCGGCACCTCCGCCTTGGTCTCGGGAACGTCGACGCGCACGGCAATTGCCGGTGCAAGGACGTCATCGGGATCGAAATTCGGCCAGGGGTAGCGAAGCGGCTGTCTCATTTTGACTGGTTTTAGCGATCATGTGACATGATAGCTAAATTATTCCATCGGCAAAGTCGATAAGCTCCGACCCGGAATGAGTCAGGAGCCTGCAAAAGCGATGAGAAAGATTGTTCAGACGCGCGGCGGTGGTACTGAAAGACCGGGCGGTGGATCGCATCGTCAGCGGCCATCGGAGACGGCGACGGCTTGGCGGCCCGTTGCCTCGACGTGCGGCTGGGCTCCGAGACCCTCCGTCCCGCGCCTGTCCCGCCAAGCCGGGCACGTCCGAGGAGCCATGACGCCATGCTCGCTTTAATCACCTCTCTCGACAGCGCCACAGGGTTGAGGCTCGCCGAGCTTGGCGAGCCCGAGCCCGCCCCGCACGAGGCGCTGGTCTCGGTCAGGGCTGTCTCGCTGAACCGCGGCGAACTGCGCCTGCTCAACATCCGCCGGAACGGCTGGGTGCCTGGCCAGGACGTCGCCGGAATTGTCGAGCGCGCCGCGGCCGATGGCTCCGGGCCGGCCGTCGGCGCCCGCGTTGCGGCTCTGGTCGACGAGGCCGGGTGGGCCGAAAATGTTGCCGTTCCAACCGATCACCTCGCCGTCCTGCCGGACGACGTCAGCTTCGTTGCCGCCGCCACTGTCCCCGTCGCAGGCACGACCGCGCTGCGGACCCTGCGCCTTGGCGGCGAGCTGGTCGGCCAGCGGGTCCTGATTACCGGCGCAAGCGGCGCGGTCGGCCGTTTCCAGGTCCAGCTCGCCCGCCGGCAGGGCGCGTCGGTGACGGCGGTCGCCGCCTCCCGGCATGCCGCGGATCTCCGCAACCTGGGCGCCGAGCGGGTCGTCGAAACGATCGAGCTGGCCGAAGGACTGTTCTCGCTGATCACCGAGTCGGTCGGCGGCGATAGCCTCGCACACGCGATCGAAAGGGTGGCGCCTGGTGGGACCGTCGTCATGTTCGGCTCGAGCAGCGGCGAACTCACGCCCATCGGCTTCCGCCAGTTCGTTCCAGGTCATGAGGGCGCGCGGCTTCAGACCTTCGCCTACTACACGTCCGGTCCGGACCGTGGCGCGGACATCGCCTCGCTGCTCGCGCTGATCGCAGCCGGCCGGCTCGAAACGCGCGTGGTCCTGACCGTGCCGTGGCGGGACGTCGGCCAGGCCCTCGACGCGCTGCGGCAGCGCAGCATCAGCGGCAAGGCGGTGCTTACCGTGACCGCATGAGCAGCCGCGGCCGCCGGACGGGACAGATATCTATCCCAGGGGCCGCTACGGCAACGAGAGTCCGTCCGCGATTGCCCGTTGAAGCCGGCGCCTGCTTCCGCTAAGAAGCCGTGGCTGGCCGGTTTACCGGCTGGTTCGTTTTCCGGATCGCCGATCCTGAAAGCACCCGTAGCTCAGCTGGATAGAGCGCTGCCCTCCGAAGGCAGAGGTCACAGGTTCGAATCCTGTCGGGTGCGCCAATTCTCAGAGGGTCCATTCTGGACACATGGGTTGCGGTTTATACCGGAGACATGGTGGACCGTACCCATAAGGGTGAGACACCAATTAGGGACTGTTCCCCAAATTTTGGATTGCGCACAGCCTCCTAGCGCAACGGTTAGGTAGGCGACCGCGGGAAGTCCGCGGAGGGTCAAGCTTGTGCAAAAACGCCGGGCCTGGCTCCAATAAAATCCGTGGATCATGTACTGTGGTGAGACGTCGGGACCGAGGATCAGCGGATATGGACGAGGAGGGCTTGGCCGAGATCTCAGCCCGATATATTCGCTTCGCCGATACGGAAGCTCGCGGTCGCTCGCCGCTCTACGAGGAGTTGGCTCGGGCAGTCGCTGGGGATCGGGAGGCGCTCGGTTTCCTGTCGATCCTTCCGGACCTAAAGCGGCAACCGAACCTTCTACTTGCAGCGGTGCGTCACCTGTTCGGCACGCCGACAGGGTGGACCGAGTTTCGCCAGGCGCTTCAGGCTAATCCCGACGCTATCCGCTCGCTCATGCTCGAGCGCTCAACGCAAACCAACGAGCCGGGAAGGTGCGCCACCCTGCTCCCCGTCCTGGCTCGGTTGCCGCAGCCGCTGGCGCTCATCGAGGTCGGGACCTCCGCAGGGCTATGCCTCATGCCCGACCTCTACGGCTATGACTATGGACGCACGGTGATCCGCGCACCCGCGATGGCCTTGGAGCCGCCTGTCTTCCGATGCTTCGCCAGCGAAACAACGCCATTGCCGACGGCCTTGCCGCAAGTCGTCTGGCGGGCGGGATTGGACCTGAGCCCGATAGATGCTTCGGATGACTCGCAAGTCGCATGGCTTGAGACACTGGTCTGGCCGGAACAGACAGCACGGCTCGCCAATCTGCGGGCGGCCCTGAAGATCGCTGCCACAGTCAAGCCTCGGGTGGTGAAGGGCGACCTGCGCGGGAGCGACCTCGTGCAACTCTGCAACGAAGCGCCAAACGACGCTACACTCGTCATCTTTCACACAGCCGTCCTCGACTATGTCTCCGACCCTGGTGACAGAGAAGCTTTCGCCGAGCAGGCGATGCGTCTCTCGCCTTATTGGGTATCGAACGAGTTCCCTCGCGTCTTCCCGTCCATCGCCACACGCGCCGGAACAAGCTGGCCGCCCGGCCGCTTCCTCCTATCTGCGAACGGTTCCCCTGTAGCCTGGACTGACCCGCATGGCGCCTCGCTCGAATGGATCGCGGACGCGGCGTAGGCTATAGGTGGTGGATTACCGTCCTTGGCCAGAGGCGCCATCAGTTCTCAGCTTTATTTAGGCTCGTTTCGACTGCTCGCGTCTCGAATTCATTGGAAGCGACCTCTCCGACCTGCCTTGTGGCCGCCTCTACCGGACGGCTGAGAACGAGAACGGCGCGCTGAGGCCTACGAAGACCGCTGCACAGTCGGGAACCACAGCTATCGACAAGCCGTTTACGCTGCAAACCCGCCTGGCGATCCTCAGAGGCCGGGCCGAGTTCTCCGAGATCACAAATTGGAGATTGATCATGACAAGCGCTGCCGACGGCGATCCGCGCCACCACACGCAGAAGATGCAGAAGAAATTGGAGGAGGTGAAACAGCACCTTCGCGAGGACATCGAGAAGGTCGATGAGCCGCAGCTGAAGGCGATGTTCGAGACGTCCGCCGAGGTGATCGGCGGTCTCCAGAAAGCGTTCCAGGACTATGAACAAAAGAATGAACCCGCTTGGCGTTGAACGACTTCTTCGTGACCCCGAAGGGAGCGCCCCGTGCCCGCACCGCCCGAAATGGATGTCGTTCTCGAAAAGCTGCCGTTGAGGATCGGCGCCTACATACCTGACGACCTGCTGGAGGACTGGTTTGCGCCAGGAACGGGCATGAACCCGGTCAGCAAGGAGGCGCTTGCGGCCGCCAAGAATTACGGTTGGCGCTTCGAATGCGACTTCAAGCACTACCCCGAACGCAAGGAGGGCGTGTTCTGGAAGTGGGTGCCGGCGATCTGACCGTGCTGGACGGCTCTGCGTTTCACGGAAACGCAGAGCCGGTCTATCTTTTTTTGACGCAATTCCGGACGGAAACCGTTTCACACTTTTCCTGGAATTGCTCTGGCCTCAGCCTATCGGCGTCGTCACCTTGCCGGTTCCGCCGCATTCGGGGCAGGTCCGGCCGTCGATCATGCCTGACCCTGCACAGCGGCGGCAAATGTTCTCGCCAGCGCCGGGGACGCCTGCCGGAACCTCGTCCATGTTGGTTTGAGCGGCTTGCCGGGGCTTGCCCTGCAGCTTGTTTCTCAACCGGGCGACCCAGCCTTCGTCGACCTCGAGCGGCCTGCTGCTATCGTCCGGCAGGCCTTCGCCGGATTGGCCGATGGTTTCATTGCGCGGCCGGTCGTTCGCGCCTGTCGTGATCTTTTGAGCCATTGCCGTTGCCTTTACGCCTTGCAATTTTTCGAACGCCTCAGCTGCGCAGAGGTTCCGGTTGCGGCCAGCCGCCTTCAGCCGGGTTTTGCCCGCGCCGGCCGGCGGCCGCGGCTGGCGAGGATGGTGGGAAGCGTGACCGGACGAAAATCCCAGCTGTCGACACCGACGTCATACTGGCGTGTGACCGGAGTGAGCCGGCCGTGCGAATGGCCATGCAGGTCGATCGACCTCCTGCCGATCTGGTTCCAGGTGCGAAAAGGATAGTGGCAAAGGATCAGCAGGCTGCCGTCCAGCGTCAGCTCCTTGTAGTGTTGCGTGCTCGCCCAACCCGTCGCGTCAATGGTGGCCGCAGCATCGTTGTTGCCGATGATCAAGTGCTTGCTGCCATGAAGAGACGACAGCAGCGACGACACGAAGGACGCCGAGCCCTTGGCAAAATCGCCGAGGTGCCAGACCTCGTCGTCCGGGCCGACAGTCTCGTTCCAGAACGCAATGAGCGCCCGATCATGCTCCGCCAGCGAGCCGAACGGGCGGCGATCGATGCGCAAAATGCGCGGGTCGCTGAAATGCGTGTCGGCGGTGAAGTAGATCATGCGCGCTCGCGGGGGCCCGTTGTCGAACTGCCGCGCATGTAGGCGCGTGGCGCACCAAGTCCATCTTGCTCCCCCCAATGCTTGCTCAACCCGCTCGATCGCCGGTTGTTCCTGTAAACAGGCCTAGGCGGCTTCCGCTTGGTGGAACTTTAAGAAGGGGGAACTTTAAGAAGGGGAACTTTGAAACGTGGGAACTTTGAAATGAGACGCTGGTTAGAATGCTTGAGGCCGATGCTCTGAAAGGACCTCGACGATGACCGACGCAGCACCTGTTGGGCGAAGCCCGGCTCAAGCGCGGGGCGATATCGACGCCGGGCGCGGAGGGGATAAGACACCGGGGATCGACCCAGCCGCGGCTCCCATGGAAACGGACGCGGAATCGGCCGGCAGCGTTCCGGCAAAGGATCGGTCTGCGCCTCATGAAAAGCCGGAGTTCACCAACCAGGCGAGCTATGCCAATGCGATGCGTCCGCTGAAGGATGAGCCCAACGTCCAACCGAGCAGATATGGGCCGGTGCTGGTGATTGCCGCCATCGTCGTGCTGGCCGCTGCGGTTTTCATCGGCGCAGCCATGCTGCGCTGAATATCGCAGATCCGAGAGCAGTGGCTGGACATTTTGCTTCCGGTCCGGGAACTTGCTGACGCGCCAGGTTGAGGCGCGATCAGTCCGGTGCACGTTGACCACGAACCACCAATTCTTTGCCCGAGACGCCACCACCGTGGCGCGCGACATGATTGGCACGACGCTGCTTTTGCACGGCGTTGGCGGCATCATCGTCGAGACCGAGGCCTATCGCCCCGATGACCCGGCTTCGCATGCTTTCGGTGGCAGGACGGTGCGCAATGGCGCAATGTTCGGCACCCCAGGCAGCGCGTATGTCTATCGCTCCTATGGCCTGCACTGGTGCCTCAATGCCGTGTGCCTGCCCGGCAGTGCCGTGCTCATCCGCGCAATCGAACCGCAATCCGGGCTGGAGGTTATGCGGGCCAATCGCGGCGTTGACGACCCCCGGCTGCTTTGCTCGGGACCCGGTCGTCTTTGCCAGGCGCTGGCAATCGACAAATTCCATGACGGGCTGCCACTGGACGTGCCGCCATTCGAATTCAGGCAGCCGGGCGATGCCAGCGCCATTCTTACAGGCCGCCGGATCGGCATTTCCAAGGCTATCGATGCCGAGTGGCGGTTCGGCCTGCGCGGCTCGGATTATCTGAGCCGCAAATTCTGACGCCTGCGGCAGCGGCAGAGCAGCTGCCTGGCATCACTCGTCGGGTTTGCCGAGATGCATGGGTGTCGCCTGCTGGCGGGCTTCCCTGGTCACCTCGTCGGCTCCGGCAGGTGAAATCCCCCGCAACGCCTTCGCGGCTTCGACCAGGCGGCCGCGATCATTGCCGAAGCTCTTGATCAGCTGACGGACCTGGTCGGCGGTGATGCCGTTCTGCTGGGCAAAATACTCGACTTCACGGTCGTCTTCCGCCGAAACGCGATCGCGGTCGCGGAAATCCCGCTTGCTCTTATCGTCGGCCATTTTTTCCTCCTGGTGGAGCTTCGCATCAACGGCAACGTGGGCAAGCGGCTTTCGTTGCCGCGACCGGGCGGACTTTTGCGCCGCCGAGCAGACTTACCAGGAACCATGAGGCGAGCAGCCGGTTTGGCTTGGATGCAGCAGCCACCAATTCATACCGATGGAGATTACGATGACGCTCGCAAGCAAAACCACTGTAGTTGCCGCGGCTCTGGCTATGTTGGCCGCGCCGGCATTCGGCCAGACGAGCCCGCCCGCGCCCGCAGCTCCGGCGCCCGGAATGAGCGGGCAGAGCCAGGATGCCATGCGCGATATGATGCGCCAGATGATGACCGAGATGCTGGAGGAGAGAATGCAAGAGGATCGCGCGCCCCGGGCGGAACGGCGCGGTCGCGACCGCTGGCATCATGACTACAGGATGGGCCCGCCTGACCGAGATTGGGAGACGGGAGGCCGCGGTGGCATGGGACGCGGGATGCATGGCGCGAGGATGCGAATGATGTTCGCCATAGTCGATGCGGACGGCGATGGCGCGCTTTCCCAGACCGAAGTCCAGGATTTCGTCGGGCGGATATTCAACGCCGTCGATGAGGACGGTGACGGCAGCGTCGACATGCAGGAAATCCGGTCCTTCTTTCACGGAGGCGGCGCCGAGGATCAGGAGTAAGTCTCCCACCGGTCGGCAAGGAGGCCAATCCGGGCAGCGCCACCTACGTCGGCCGGGAAGATGAAAACCGCCGCTGGCAACGGGATACCAGGCTGTCAGCCGGGGAGATCCGTTCCTTGGCTGGCATTCGAACGCCGGCGGACCAATCAGACCAGCAGGGATTCGTTGGCCATGACAGAGAAAATTACGGAGAAAACTCCGACCATCGCCCGTATCTGGCGCGGCAGAACCGTGCCTGAAAAGGCGGATGCCTACGAGAGTTACAATTACGAAGCCGGCATCAAGCCGCTGATCGAGAAGGCCCTGGGCGTGCAGACCTTTCGCGAGGACACGCCCACCCATTCGGAATTCGTGACGATCTCCTATTGGGAAAATGTCGAGGCGATGGCGGCATTCACCGGTGGCGATCCGACAAAAATCCATCATCTGGAGCGGGACGAAGAGTTCCTGATCGAGCTGCCGTCGCGGGTGCAGGTGCTGCGCATCCGCACCAGTCACGGTCGCCTGCAATAGCCCTGGTGAGCGCCGCCCGCCTGATCTAGGAAATCGCCGTCAGGTCGATCTCGGTAATGTGCCAGCGGCCGAGATTTGCGGTGTAGAGCTTATCGCCCTTGAAGGCGATGTTGGTGGGATGGGCGAGCGTGGTTGCCGCCGGATCCTCGATCAGCACCTCGAGCCCGCTATCTTGTCGCCAGCGATAGATGCGGCTCGGCTCGTAGCACGAGATGAACAGCGAACCGTCCGGCGCCACGGCGACGCCATCGGGGACGTTGTTCACGCCGTCCACGACGAGCTGGCGAGGTCCTGCCGTGCCGTCGGCACGGATCGGCACATAGCTGACGCAGGCCGCGTGGCTTTCCACGACGTAAAGCCCATTGCCATCCGGCGCCAACGCCATGCCGTTGGCGAAGGCCATGGCCTCGCGGCACCACAGGCCGCCTTCGCCGGTCTTCAGATCATAGCGGAAGATACCGGAACGGTTGTCTTCGCCGAGGCTATCGGAGACATAGAGCCAGCCGCGCGCCTCGTCGACGATCGGATAATTCGGCACGCGGATGCCGGCCGAAGCGAAGCGTTGCATCTCGGCCACCGCGGCATCCCAGCGAAAGACCGCCGCATGTCTGAGATCGCAAGCAAAGCAGTTGCCTGCGTTATCGAAGGCGATGCCAAGCAGAAAGCCTTCCGTGCCACCCATACGTTCGACCGAGCTGCCATCGGCGGCCAGCCGCAGCAGGTCGCCGGTTTCGGTGCCGCACCAGATCGAGCCGTCGCGATGGATGGCCACGCCTTCAGGATGCGCGACGCGCGGGCTGGTGAAGATGCCGTCGAAGAAGACCTTCGCGGCCGACATTTCGAGCAACGGCTTTGCCATGCGCCGCCCCTCTTCAGCGTTTTTCGATATGCGATTGCTGCGCGGCAATACAGCGCTCGACCATCAGCCGGTCGGCGGCGAGGATCTCGGCGATCAGCGCGCCACGCTCCTTGGCGCTGACGAATTCCAGTCGCCGCAGGCCGAGCGGGTCGATCCGGTTTCGCAGGACATCGAGCGTTTCGTTCGCGGGCAGCGGAACGTCGCGGCAATCGGCATCGAATATCACAGCAAATCCGGTGGCATCTTGGATCTGCTGCCGCGTCACGCCCGGCATGGTCTCGATGACGGCCAGTTGCCGGCTCTCCCGGTCGAGCCGAAACACGCAAAGGTCGGTGAACACTAGCGCCGCCCCGGTCCGATAGCCCATCGGCTCGCGTTCGGCCTGCGTCAACAGTCCGCGCGCCGAGCTGGCGATCTCGACCGCATCGACCAGCGACTGCACGGAATGGCGGGGGACGTACAGCAGATAATCGCGGTGCATGTTGGCGACATCGGCCATGCCGCCTTGCCCGGGCAGCCGGATGGCGCTGCCATCGCGTTTGCGCAGCGCAATGGTGTTGACGCGGCCGCGTCGATCGACCTGCGCGGCACCGACGATCTCATGCGTCACTGCGCCGGCCTGGTAGTAGGTCGAATAGGTGTCGTCGCCGCCGGCATGCGCCACCGCCGTTTCGCAATCGAGGCTTTCGATCAGCGACAGGATCATCGGGCTCGGCGCGATGTCGAGATGGCCGCAACTCATGGTGGCGATGATCATGTCCGGCGCGTGCGTCGCTTTGGCCAGCCGATAGGCGACATTGGCCAGCGGCGATACCGCGCCGGCACTGGCAAAGCTCTCATTGTCGAGTTCGGCGGCGATGCGGGCGGCGATGATCTCGTCGATGGACGCCTGCTTTTCGCCGTGCACGAGCCCGGGCATGGCGAGGACTGTCTCAGCCCGGACTTTTGCAGCATCTTGAACCCGCTCCGGCACGCCTTCCGAAGGCATGCTCAGGCTGTCCGACAAAGGTATTTCCTTGGCCGCGAACGCCCCCGCCAACGCTTGATAATCCGTCACATAGAAAGGCAGGCAGGAGGCGGGATAGGCGCCGCCCGGCGCCAGCGCTATGGCCGACACCTGATTGCGGGTCAAAATGCTTTGCCGGCCGTCATGCCGCAGCGCCCCGACCGGGACGATTTCCTCAACCGTGACCAGCACCTGGCGCGCCGCGCCGGCCATGGCGAAATCCAGCGCCCGCGGCCCGATGATCTGGATATTGCCGCTCTCGTCGGCGCGCTGGCCATGGACGACGAACGTGTCGAGCCGCAAGGCCGGGATGAACCCGATCTCGGTTCTGGCAATGGGATCGGGCACCGCGATCGCGCCCGGCACACGCGCCAGCATGTCCGAGCCCTCCGGAAGCTGAAACGGCATCGACGGCAGGTTCTGCTGCGCCGCCCGCAGCGCCTGGATCATGGCCAGCGCCGTCCAGTCGCGGACCGGCACGGCATTGGTCTCGGCGGCCGCGCGGAAGCGCGGCGGCAAGCCAAAAATGTCGAGGCTGGAAAAGCAGATGTCGATCTCCGCCACGGCATCCGCTTCGAGGAGCAGTTCGAGCGGCAGGCCGCCGGCCCAGCAGACATAGCGTAGGCCCTTGACGCCCGAGCGGGCGATGGCGCGCAGCAGGGCGATCGGCAGCCGGGCAAAATGATGCCCGCCGACGCCGAAGACATCGCCGCCGCCGACCCTCGCCGCCAGGCTCTCGACATCGGTGAAGCGCGGCCGGTTCGGCTTGACCAGGGATGTCATTGCCCAGCCTTCGCCCGCGCGGCACTTTTTTCGGCAAACGCCTTCACCCGCTGCTGGCCGGTCTCGCTACGATAAAGCCGGCCCAATACGTCGCGCTCCATGGCAAGGCCTTCCGCCAAGTCGCCCGACACGGCGTGCGCTGTCAGCGCCTTCAATGCCTCGATCGCGGCAGCCGGTTCGGCGGCTATCATGCCGGCGAGTTCCAGCGCCCGCGGCATCAGCTTTTCGGCGTCGACGACCTCGTTGACCAGCCCGGCGGCGACGAGCTTGGAAGCCGGCACGATGGCGCCGGTCATCAGCAAAAGGTTGGCGCGGTTGCGGCCGAGCTTTTGGACGCTGCGCTGCGTGCCGCCGCCGCCGGGGACCAGCCCTAGCTTGATCTCGGGCAGGCCGAGCTTCGCGAACTGGTTGGCGATGACGATGTCGCAACACAGCACCAGCTCCATGCCGCCGCCGAGCGCAAAACCATTGACCGCGGCGATGACCGGCTTGCGGTTCTGCTCGATCGCCGCATACATGCGCGTGCCGGCAGTCTGGAAGACGTCGAACTCGGCAGCTGTCTGGGCGGCGTATTCCTTGATGTCGGCGCCGGCCATGAAGCCGCGCCCCTCGCCGGTCACCACGATCGCGCCGACCCCGTCATTCCGCGACAGCACCTCGAAAACATCAGTGATCTCGCTTTGCATCAGCCGGTTCATGGCGTTGAGCTGATCGGCGCGCCGGAAGGTGACGACTGCGACGCGCCCGGATATTTCCAAGCTGAGTGTCTGGTAAACGCTCATCGTCAGACAGCATCCACGGTCATGTCGCCGGAGGCCTCAAGTGCTGCAATCTCGCCGCTGGAGAGGCCGAACTCGGCCAGTATCTCGCGGCCATGCTGGCCGACCAGCGGCGCCGGCCGCTCTATGGTAGGCGGCGTCTCGCTCATCTTGACCGCCGGTGCGACCACCCTGACCTTACCGCCGCGCGGATGGTCGTAGCTGGTGATCATGCCCAAGTGCTTGACCTGCGGGTCCTCGGCTGCGCGCCTTATGTCCTTCACCTCGGCACACCAGATGTCGGCTGCCAGCAGCCGCGCCAGCAGGTCCTGCGTGGCAAACTTCCTAGTTTCGGCGTTGACCTTGTCGAACACCTCGTCGCGCTTGTCGAACAGCGTCTTGAGATCGTCATAGACAGCAAGCTGCGGCGCCTCCAGCACTTCATACAGCGTCTTGAACGGGCTCATGGCGATGGACACATAGCCGCCGTCCTTCGCTTCGTAGATGCCGAACGGTGCCTGCATGCCGGGGTGGCCGATGCCTGAATTCGGACGCACGAAATCCTCGCCGAGATTGAGCACGGCGACATATTCCTGATTGAGGTGCGCCAGCATCCCGGCCAGCAGATTGACCTCGATCTTTTGGCCCTTGCCGGTCTTCTCGCGATAGTAGAGCGCCGACAATATGCCGTAGACCATGTTCATGGCGCCGATCTGGTCGGCGAGGCCGGCACCGGCCGGAACAGGAGCCTGATCGCCGCGGCCGGTGTTGGAGATCAGCCCGGACAGCCCCTGGATCAGCATGTCCTGGCCGGGACGCTCGACATAGGGGCCTTCCTCGCCATAGCCGGAGCCAGAGCAATAGATGATGCCGGCGTTGACCGCCTTGAAATCCTCGTAGCCATAGCCGAGCCTGGCGAGCACGCCGGGGCGGAAATTCTGCACCACCACATCCGCCTTCTTGGCCATGTCCATGATGATGGCATGCACCTTGCGGCTTTTCAGGTTGAGCGCGATAGAGCGCTTGTTGCGGTTCCAGGCGAGGAAATTCGGGCTTTCGGAGCCGCCGACCCATTTGGCGAAGAAGGTCATGCCGCGGAACATGTCGCCGGCGCCTGAACGCTCGATCTTGATGACGTCGGCGCCCATGTCGCCGAGCAGCTGCGTGGCGAACGGCCCCTGCAGCAGATGGCTGAAATCGAGGATGCGGACGCCTTCGAGGGCCTTGTTCATTTTTGTCTCATTGGTTGTCAAAGCAGGTCGGGTACGTAGCGGGGTGCGGCGGTGAGGCCGCCGTCGACGCGCAGGTCGGTACCGGTGGTGAAGCCGGCGGCGTCGGAGGCGAGATAGACGGCGGCTTCTGCCACTTCGGACGGTTTGCCGATGCGACCGAGCGGATGCATTTTCACCCAGGCCTTGGCGAGATTGCCGCCGATCTCCTTGACCAGTTTGTCGTTCATCGGCGTGTTGATGGTTCCGGGCGAGATCGAGTTGACGCGAATGTTGAGCGGGCCGAACTCGACCGCCATCTGACGCGTCATCGCCATCACCGCACCTTTGGCGCCGGCATAGGCGGTCCAGCCGTCGAGCCCGATATGACCTTGCGCCGAGGCCATGTTGATGATCGAGCCGGATTTCTGCGCGATCATATGCGGCAGCGCATATTTGCAGCCGCGGAACACGCTGGTCAGGTTGACCGCGATCAGCCGGTGCCACTGCTCGTCGGTCATCTCATGGACCGGCATGCCGCCGATGGCGATGGCGGCATTGTTGACCAGAATGTCGAGATGACCGGTCTTGCCGACGGCGCCGTCTATCAGGGCGGCGATGTCGGCCTCCTCTGCCACGTCGCAATGGATGTAGTCGGCGCGGTGGCCGGCGGCGCGCAGCTCGGCTGCGAATTTTTCGCCCTTCTCATCATCGATGTCGCCGAGGAAGACGTGCGCGCCCTCACGCGCCATTGCCTCGCTGATCGCATGGCCGATGCCGTCGGCGGCGCCGGTGACGATTGCGGTTTTCCCTTTGAGACGATCCATGTCAGACTCCAATGGCGCGCCGGCGCTTCGCTTCGTCGAAAGCGACGGCGGCAATGATGATCATGCCGGTAATGACCAATTGCCATTCGGTCGGCAGGCCGAGACCACGCAGCCCGTTGGACAGAAACTGCAGGATCAGCACGCCGAGCGCCATGCCGGTCAGGCTGCCGATGCCGCCGGCAAGGCTCACCCCGCCGAGCACGGTGGCGGCGACGACCTGGAACTCGAAATTCAGCCCGGCCGTATGCTGCGCCGAGCCGACGCGGGCGGCCAGGATAGTGCCGGCTACCGTTGCCAGCAGCGCGCTGATGATGAAGCAGATGAACTTGACACGGCGCACGTCGTAGCCTGCCAGCCGTGCCACTTCCGGATTGCCGCCGACGGCATAGATCTGCCGTCCGAACGGCCGGTGCTGCATCACGTAGGCGAAGACGGCGAGCAGAACGATGGCAATGACAGCCGAATAGGGAACGACGTTGAACAGGCGACCGTCCGACAGCGCGATGAAGCTGTCGAGCGCTGCATCGTCGGGGATGGCGCGCTGGCCGGTGTAGAGGTAGACACCGCCGCGCATGATGAACATCGTGCCCAGGGTCACGATCAGCGAGTTGATGCCGACATAGGCCGTCAGATAACCATTCACAACGCCGATGATCAGCCCGAACAGCAACGCGCCGCTGATGCCGAGCACAAGCGAGTTGGTGTCGTTCATGATGATGATCAGCGGCAGCGCGATCGTCGCCAGCAGCGACCCGATCGAGATGTCGACCTCGCCGGAGATGAAGACGATGGCGCAGCCGATGCCGGCTGTCAGCGCTAGCGAAGCCTGACCGAGCACATTGGTGATGTTGCGCACGGAGAAGAAATTCTCGGCGGTGAAGGAAAAGAACGCGATCACCAGGATGAGGCAGAGGAGCAATGCCACTTCCTGCCGTGCGACGAGCCGCGCCAGCATGGACGGCCCAGATTTCGTGGTGTCGGTGCTTGCCAGGCTCATCGCTTGGTCCCTTTGCGAAGCGTCATCGTCTTAGCCGATCGCCGCATTGAGGATGTTCTCCTGCGTGGCCTCGTCGCGGGACATGATCGCGGTGAGGCGGCCTTCGCAGATCACCGCGATTCGGTCGGCAAGCCCCAGCAGCTCGGGCATTTCGGACGTCATCATGACGACCGCCAGGCCTTCGCCGGCGAGCCGGTCGATGAGCGCAAAAATCTCCGACTTGGCGCCGACGTCGATGCCGCGGGTCGGTTCGTCGACGACGATCACCTTGAGACCGCGCATCAGCCAGCGCGAGATCAGCACTTTCTGCTGATTGCCGCCCGACAGGTTCTTGACCTGCTGGAACAAGCTCGGCGTCCTGATGCGGAAACGGTCGACATAGTCCTGCACCGCTTTGCGTTCGCTTGCCTTATCGACGAAGCCCATCCTGGCGAAGGCACGGAGCGAGGCGAGGCTGGCATTCTGGTAACCGGCAGCTCGCCCATCAGCCCTTCGCTCTTGCGGTCTTCGGTGAGCAGGCCGATGCCGAGCCGGACGCCGGTGTGCGTGTCGTGCGGCAGCAGCGGGCTGCCATCGACCGAAATCGTGCCGGAGGTGATCGGATCGAAGCCGACAATCGCCTTGGCGAGCTCGGTTCGGCCCGCTCCCATCAAGCCGAAGAAGCCGAGGATTTCGCCGGCATGCGCCTCGAACGACACGTCCTTCAGCTTCTTCGCCGTGCTAAGTCCTTGCACGGAAAGGGCGACCTTGCTGGCTGGTGCACCGCGCTTGCGCGGGAACAGGTTTTCGATGCGCCGACCGATCATGTCCTGGATCAGCGTATCGTTGGTGTGCTCGCCGATCGGCCTGGTCGAGACGTGGCGGCCGTCGCGCAGCACGGTCACGGTATCGGCGATCTCGAAGACCTCGTCGAGCTTGTGGCTGACATAGAGCACGGCGATGCCGAGCGCGGCCAGCCGGCGAATGACGGTGAACAGCAGCGAGACCTCGTTCGGCGTCAGCGAGGAGGTCGGCTCGTCCATCACCACGACGCGTGCTTCATGGGCGAGTGCGCGGGCGATCTCGACCATCTGCTGCTGGCTGACCGGCAGCGATCCCGTGCGCGCCGCCGGGTCGACGTTGAAGCCGATACGCCTGAACAGAGCGGCCGCATCGGCACGGATCTTCTTCCAGTCGATCGAGCCGCCTTTGCCGGTCGGATAGCCTTCGAGGAAGATGTTCTCGGCGACGCTGAATTCGGCGATCAGCGCGATCTCCTGGAACACCACCTTGATGCCCTCTTTCAGGCTGTCGCGCGGCGACTTGATGTCGGCCTCGCGGCCGCGCAGGCGGATGGTGCCGGCATCCTTGCCGTAGACCCCGGCCATGATCTTGATCAGCGTCGACTTGCCGGCGCCGTTCTCGCCCATCAGTGCATGGATCTTACCGGGTTCCAGGGTCAGATCGACGTTATCCAGCGCCACCACGCCGGGAAAGCGCTTGCCGATGCCGCGCATCTCCAGCGCCGGCACGCTTTTATCGACAGCCACGGTTTCGGCGGGGTGAAGGAAATCAACCGACATTGGTTCTGTTCCGCACGATGTCGAGATAGCTCGCCAGGATGATGACGATGCCGGGCACCACCATCTGCAGATCCTGGTTCCAGCCGAGAATGATGATGCCGTTGTCGATGACCTTCAGCACCAGCACGCCAAGCAACGTGCCAAGCAGCGAGCCGCGGCCGCCAAGCAGGCTGGTGCCGCCGAGGATGACCGCGGCAATAACCGTCAGCTCGAAGCCGCGGCCGGCGGTCGGCTGGCCGGCATTCATCAGCGACGACAGGATCATGCCGGCAATGCCGACGCAGAGGCCGGTGACGACGAAGGCGAAGAGTTTTAAGCGTTGCGAGCGCACGCCGGAGAGACGAACCGCGCGCTCGTTGGCGCCGACAGCGTAGAGATAACGGCCGAGCGTGGTGAAGCGCAGCGTTGCCGCGGCCAGCGCGAAAATCACCGCGGCAACGACCACGGGCAGCGGGATCGCGCCGATATAGCCGGCGCCGAGCTCGGTGAAACCGGCAAGTCGGTGGTGGTTCTGCACCGCCTCGCGGGTGAACAGATAGACGCCGCCCTGCAGCATCATCATGGTGCCGATGGTGGCGATCAGCGAGTTCACCTTGAGCATGGTGACGACCAGCCCGTTGAACAGACCGACCGCGCCTGAAAAGGCGAGTGCCGCCAGCAGGCCGAGCGTCAGGCTGTGTGTTGAATTGAGCACGGCCATGCCGATACAGCCGACAAAAGCCAGCGATGCACCGACCGACAGGTCGACTTCCGCGGTGACGATCAGCATCGTCATGCCGGAGGCAACGATCAGCACCAGCGCGCATTGGCGCAGGATGGCGATGATGTTGGCCTCGGAATAGAATTGCGGCGCCGCAATCGACATGGCGATGCAGAGCACGGCCAGGATCACGCCGAGCACCAGCTGGCTGCTGCCCAGCAGCTGGCCGCCGATGAAACGCCTTGGCGCAGAGGATTGCGTAAGCTCGCTCATATCCATTTCATTCCGGGCCCGTATCGGTGCCATCGCCGTTCGGAAACCTGCCGGTCAAAACAGGACGATTGACCTGTTTTGCCGTCGGCATCCGATCCGATGCCCTTCCCGCCGTGCGAGAAGGGCTACCCGGAATCCTTACTTCTTCAGATCAGCAGAGGTTTTCATGCATTTTTCCGGTGGCTGGAGTGCATTGACGGCATCCCATTTGATTTTGCGTGTGGTGCCATCGTAGTCGTAGAACTTCTTCCAGTCGTCACCGTTCATCGGCGCGGTCGGGCTGACGATGTGTTCCGGCACCTCTTCGCCGTTGAAGAGCTTAACCGCTGCATCGATGGCGGTGTAGCCTTCCTTTTCCGGGAACATCGCGGCCTCGATCCGGTAGGACGGCTCGTTCTGCATCGCATTGATGAAGGCGAGGCCTTCGCCGCCGGTGCCGACAGTCAACAGGCTATCCTGCGACTTGCCGGCCGCTTTCCAGGCCTGAAGGCCGCCGAGCGAGGAGGAATCGTTGATGCCGTAGATGATGTTGATGTCGGCGTTCTTGGCAAGAGCCGACGACGAGACTTCGAGTGCGCGATCGGGATTGCCGCCGCCGTCGAGGTCGTGGACCATGACCGCGTCGGGGATGATGGTCTTCAGGCCGTCCATGAAACCCTGCGACCGCAGGACGGTGGCGGACAGCAGCGGCAGGCCGACATTCATCACCTTGGCTTTGCCCTCGAGCTTTTCCTTGGCGTATTTGCCGGCTTCGACGCCGGCGGTGTAGCCGGTGTCGTAGTCGCAGATCGCGACCATTGTGGTCATGCCCTTGACTGGATTGCCTTCGAGCACGACCGGAACGTTGTTGGATTTCGCCTGGCGCAGCAGCGGCACGACGCCTTCCTCGTTGACGGGCGTGATGATCAGGACGTCGATGCCCTTGGCCATGAAATCTTCGGCGGCGGAGACCTCCTTGGCGACGTCCAGATTGGCGTCCTGCACCTCGAGCTCGATACCGAGTTCCTTGGCGCGGGCCTGCATACCCTTGATGACGTTCTGATACCACTCATGCGTGGCGTAGTTGGTGACGTAGCCGATGCGCTTCGGCATGTTTTCGGCCTGTGCCGCGGCGGCGCTCAGAGCCAGCACGGCCGCCGACGCAAACAGCATCGATTTGGACCAGTTCATGTTTCTTCTCCCTGTATTTCTTGTCAGTTGCTGAACGGATAGTCCCGCCGTTCCGGGTCGGCACGTGAAGAGGCGGCAGCTTCGCCCGCGCCCAGCGCCGCCGATATCGTCTCGGCCGCCGCCTTAGTCCGTTCAAAGACGGTGCTGCGATCGAAGCGCGCGGCCTTTTGCGGCAGGAACGGGACGGTGAGCGCGGCAATGACCGCGCCGGTATGGTCGCGCACCGGCGTCGAGATGTTGATGCAGCCCTCGACAGCCAGCGAGGCGCGCATTTCATAGCCGAGCCTTGCGACTTCGTTCAGCCGCGCTTCGATTTCCGCCCGGCTGCCTTGGCCTTCGCCTGCAGCGACGATCCGCTCGACGATGCGGTCGCGCTCGGCGCGGCTCGAATGCGCCAGCAGCACCGCGCCGGAACTCGTTTCGAGGATCGGGAAATGCGAGCCAAGGGCAACCGAATAACGCATCGGCAAAGGCGAATCGATCTGCAGCACGACCAGTGCGCTCTCGCCTTCGCGCACGACGAGATGGCAGCTCTGGTCGGCATTGGCGGCCAGGCCGCGCATCACCGGCAGCGCGCATTCGACCAGGCGGTTCACCGGGGGATGCATATGCGCCAGTTCGAACAGCTTCAGCGACAAGCGGAAGCGGTCCGATTGCGTCCGGAAAATGTAGCCGCGCTTCTCCAGCAGCAGCAGGATGCGATAGATCTCGTGAATGGAGCGCCCAATTCCGGTGGCGATCTCGGTCTGGGTCAGCGGCTCGCCGCTGGCAGCCATGAATTCCAGTATGTCGAGCGCCTTCTCCACAGCGGGCACGCGGTAGCCGTTGCGGCCGCTTTCGCCTTCGTCGACGATGTTGGCAATATCGGTGGCCATTACGCGACGCTCCGTTGCGGCTGGCCATGCCTGGTCTCGCGATAGAGCCGGTTCAGCCGGTCCGCGAGCTCCGCCGCCGGCAATTCGCCGGTGATGGCCGCCGCGGCGTGAGGGGCGCATTGGCGGAAGAAGCTGATGAAGCCCGGATGGGTCGGGCGCAGATAGGAAGCTTCGATCGTCGCCAGCGTCGAGGCGAAGAAGCCGCCTGAGAGAGCGTTGACCTCGGCATCCTGCCACGCCGCCAGCGATCCCGGCTGTCCGCCGGATTTCACGTAGTCGCCGCGCTGATAGCCGGGCGAGCACAGAAACAGCGCGTAATCGATGGCTGCCTGCTTGTGTTTCGATTGAGCGCTGACGCCGATGCCGGCACCGCCGAGCAAGGCGCCGGCGGATCGCGGCGTCGGCACGTCGGCGAAGCGCAGATACGGCCTGTCTGCCCTGGAGGCGTAGTTCACATAGCCGAAGGCGAACGGCACGTAGACCACGTCGTTATGCGCGATCATATGATCGTAGCAGCGGATCGGGTTCCATTTCGGCGAGTTCGGGTGCGACAGCGCCGCAAGCTGGCGCAACTGCCCGACGGCCTGCTCGATTTTTTCCCCAGCAATGAACTCGTCGCCGTCTTCGCGGGGCTCACCGAGCGTCAAAAGCAGGCACATGGCGTCAGTCGGCACCAACGGCAGCCCAAGCCATCTGCCGTCCTTCAAGGCGCGCCGGCCGAGCTCCAGCACCTCGTCATGGCTACGCGGCAGCGAACCGTAGCGCTCCAGTAGATCAGGGCGATACGAGGCAACCTGGCAGGCAGCATCGATCGGCAACGCCCATTGGCGCCCGTCCCTCGCGTAGGATTCCCAGGATGCGCCGACCGAATCCCGTTCGAAGCCGCGGCGCTGCTCAGCCGACAAATCGAACGGCACCATCAGCCCGCCTTCGGCAATATCGCCGATGAACGGATGATCGAACACGACAAGATCATAGGCGCCGAGCACCGGACCAAGCGCGCCCTCGCCGAACTCATAGAGGCTGCGGCGGTCCCATTCGATCTCAAGACCGGGACTGGCGGCGCAATACGGCCCGATGCTGGCCTCGAGCGGACCCCAGCAGCGTCGGTGATCCCACGCGAGGCCGCGCAGTCTTGTCATGCCGAAATTCCTCCCAGAGCCGGCCATGCGCCGGCCCAGCCGATTAGTAGCAACTATTTTCACCTACACAAGTAGTTTTTACATACGCAAAGCCGAACTCTCGCTTCCATTTGACAGAAAGCCCCCAGCCGCCCCTGGTTCGCGTCGCGTTGCCGCCCTGCGCTGCAACCAAAGGCTGCGGTGGATCTGGGTTTTTGGGAACTTTCGCGACGAACATTCGTTCGGTTGGCGCAGCCCTCCAGAGCAGCATCACTGGAATCAGCAGCCACGTCGCAGGGAGCGGACTAAATGGACCAACTATGGGCGCGGCCATGAACCGGTTTGCCGCCTTGGCATTCGCCACGTTTCTGGCGATAACTTCGATCTGGGTACTGTTTCTGGTTTCTTAGGGATTTGGTTCTGGTTTTCTTAGGATTTGGCTCTGGTTGCTTGGGATTTGCCGCGGGTTTTTAGGATTTGGAGGGGTTCTCGACAGGTCGACCGCTTAACGATGACATCCGCCGCATGTGGTTCTGCGAGCCGGGGCCCCGTGCGTGAAGAAACTGTCGCCAGGAACACACCGGCGCGCACATTCGGGGTTGGCAGCCACGCTGCCTGCAACGTTCCAATCGGTTTTCAGGACACGGCGAGATCTCATGTTGCTGAGGGCGATCGTTCGAAATTGTGCGGCCATCCGTGTTGGCCGCGTCGGCGCGACGATGCTGCTTGCCGCGCTGCTTGCCGGCTGCCAGGGCGGCGTACTCGACCCGCAAGGACCAGTCGGCGCCGCGCAGCGGACGATCCTGCTCAATTCGGTCGCCATCATGTTGGCCATCGTCATCCCGACGATCCTGGCGACACTCGGTTTTGCCTGGTGGTTCCGGGAAACCAACACAAGGGCGCAGTACCTGCCGGAATGGGCCTATTCCGGGCGCATCGAACTGGTGGTCTGGTCGATCCCCATCCTCGTCATCCTGTTTCTGAGCGGCATCATCTGGATCGGGTCGCATGACCTCGATCCAATCAAGCCGCTGGATTCCCAGCAAAAGCCGCTCGAGGTGCAGGTCGTGTCGCTCGACTGGAAATGGCTGTTCATCTACCCCGAGCAGAATGTCGCGAGCATCAACCAGCTTGTGGTGCCGGCGGGCAGGCCGGTGCATTTCTCGCTCACCTCGGCAAGCGTGATGAATGCGTTCTTCGTGCCTCAGCTCGGCGGCATGATCTACACGATGAACGGCATGACGACGCAGCTTCACCTGCAGGCGGATCAGCCCGGCGAATTCTATGGGCGGTCGGCCCATTTCAGCGGCGACGGTTTTCCAGGTATGCAATTCGTGCTGCATGCCGTCGCAGCGGATGCCTTCGACGCGTTCGTCAATTCGGCGCGAAGCCGGGGACAGGCACTCGACAAGGCCAGCTACCACGAACTAGCCAGACAGAGCATCGACGTGCCGCCTTCGACCTATCGCTCGGTCGAGCCGGACCTTTTCCATGAAATCGCGACGCAGGGCGTTCCGCCCGCGCCCGGTCCCCAGGCCGATCGCGCCGAGCCGAGCGTATCGCCCAAGACAGGAGGCTGACAATGCTCGGAAAATTGAGCTGGGACGTCATTCCGTTCGATCAGCCTCTGCCGATGATCGCCTCGGCGGTCGTCGCCCTGGCAATCCTCGGCGTGCTGGCCTGGGTCTTCCTGGCCGGCCATTTTCCCTATCTGTGGCGCGAATGGATCACCAGCGTCGATCACAAGCGGATTGGCGTGATGTACACGCTGCTGGCGCTGCTGATGCTGCTGCGCGGCTTCAGCGACGCCGTCATGATGCGGTCCCAGCAGGCCCTCGCCTTCCAGGCGCCCGGCTATCTGCCGCCCGACCACTTCAATCAGGTCTTTTCCGCCCACGGCACCATCATGATCTTTTTCGGGGCGATGCCGTTCGTCATCGGCCTGATGAACCTGGTCGTGCCGCTGCAGCTCGGCGTCCGCGACGTTGCCTTTCCAACGCTCAACTCGGTGAGTTTCTGGCTCACCGCCACCGGCGCGCTGCTGGTCAACATCTCGCTGGTGATCGGCGAGTTCGCGCGCACCGGATGGCTGCCCTATCCGCCGCTCAGCGAGACCGCCTACTCGCCGGGCGTCGGTGTCGATTACTATCTGTGGGCGGTGCAGATAGCGGGTGTCGGAACGCTGCTCACCGGCATCAATTTCGTCACCACGATCCTGAAGATGCGGGCGCCCGGCATGAGTTACCTCAGGATGTCGATGTTCTGCTGGACTTCGCTCGCCGCCAGCCTGCTCATCGTCGCAGCGTTCCCGATCCTCACAGCCACGCTCGCGATGCTGACGCTCGACCGCTATTTCGGCTTTCATTTCTTCACCAACGAAGCCGGCGGCAACATGCTGATGTTCGTGAACCTGATCTGGGCCTGGGGCCATCCCGAGGTCTACATCCTCGTCCTGCCGGCGTTCGGCATCTTCTCGGAGGTCATCTCCACCTTCTCCAGCAAGCCGCTGTTCGGCTACCGCTCGATGGTGGCCGCGACACTCTTCATCTGCATCGTTTCCTTCATGGTGTGGCTGCACCACTTCTTCACCATGGGCGCCGGCGCCGACGTCAACGCTGCGTTCGGCATCGCAACCAGCATCATCGCTGTCGGTACCGGCGTGAAGATCTACAACTGGATGTTCACCATGTATGGCGGCCGCATCCGCTTCGCGACCCCAATGCTGTGGTCGCTGGGCTTCATGGTGACGTTCGTCATCGGCGGCATGACGGGCGTTTTGCTGGCTGTGCCGCCGGCCGATTTCCTGCTCCACAACAGCCTGTTCCTGGTGGCGCATTTCCACAACGTCATCATCGGCGGCGTGCTGTTCGGTGCCTTCGCGGGATATACCTACTGGTTTCCCAAGGCATTCGGTTTCCGGCTGCACGAGGGCTGGGGCAAGCTGGCCTTCTGGCTGACGCTGATCGGGTTCTACGCCACCTTCGTGCCGCTCTACGCCGTCGGTCTGCTCGGCATGACCCGCCGCATGCAGCATTTCGACGTGCCGGCCTGGTATCCCTGGGTGCTGGTTGCCGGCGCCGGCATGATCATCACCACCGCCGGCGTGGTCGCGCAGATCATACAGCTCGTCGTCAGCATCCGGCAGCGTGCGGCGCTTCGAGATTCCACAGGGGATCCCTGGGACGGGCGCTCGCTGGAATGGGCCACGCCCTCGCCGCCGCCGGTCTTCAACTTCGCCGCGCTTCCGCACGTCGAGGGCGAAGAGCCCTACTGGAGCATCAAGCAGCGGGCACGCGAGCAAAACCGCCTGCGCGACGAGCCTGAATACGAGCCGATCGAGATGCCGCGCAACAGTCCCACCGGGTTCATCTGCGCCTTCTTTGCGACCGTGATGGGTTTCGCTCTCATCTGGCACATCTGGTGGATGGTGGCACTCGGCGCGCTCGGTGCTTTCGCTACCTTCGTCGTATTCGCATGGCGCGACAAACCCGAATACGTCATTTCTGCCGCCGAAGTCGCCCGGATCGACCGCGCCAACCGAAGCGCGCGCCGCGAGGCGCTGGCTACCTACACGGGGCCAAGGCCATGACCGCGATGGACGTTCGAGAGCGTGACCCTTACCGTATCCATGGCGGGCACGGCCATGCACTCGGCGGCCCGGCCCCGATCCGGATCGTCGTCGGCTATGGCTTCTGGATCTTCCTTCTGAGCGACATCGTGATGTTCTCCGCCTTCTTCGCGGCCTATGCCGTGCTGGCGGGCAAGACGGCGGGCGGACCAAGCGGGGCCGAGCTGTTCGACCTGCGCAACGTCGCGATCGAGACGGCCGCTTTGCTGTTGTCGAGCTTTACCTGCGGTCTCGCCGGCCTTGCCGTGACAGCGCGGCGAAGCTCCTGGTTCTATGTCGCGATGACTGTTACCTTCGTGCTCGGCGCCAGCTTCATCCTGCTCGAGTTGCGCGAGTTCGTGCATATGGTTGCCAGTGGTGCCGGACCGACGCGCAGCGCTTTCCTGTCGGCGTTCTTCACGCTGGTGGGATGCCATGGCCTTCACGTCACGGCGGGGCTGCTGTGGCTGCTCACGATGATGGCGCAGATCTTCGCCAAGGGATTCCGCGACGATATTCTTCGGCGTTTCATGTGCTTCAGCCTGTTCTGGCACGCCCTCGACATCATCTGGGTCGCGCTGTTCACCGTGGTCTATCTCCTGGGAGCAAGTCGATGAGCAATGCGGATGATCGCCACGCGCAACGGCGCGACACCCATGGCCTGGAGCGCTACGACATCGATACGGCGCCGGGTGACGAATACCTCGGCGACACCGACGTCGGATCCGGGCTACGCGGCTATGTGATCGGCCTCGGGCTGGCAACGCTGCTGACCATCGCCTCGTTCTGGTTGCCCGGAACCGACCTGGTATGGGCACCCGGCGTTCCGGTGGCGCTGGTCGTGCTGGCGATCGCCCAGATGGGGGTGCATCTCGTCTTCTTCCTGCACATCACGACGGGACCGGACAACACCAACAACGCCCTGGCGCTTGCCTTCGGCGTGCTGATCGTAGTTCTGGTGATCGGCGGCTCGATCTGGATCATGGCCAATCTCGACCACAATTTGATGCCGATGAACGCGACCATAAACATGAACCGCTGATTTAGCGATTATTCCGGCCATCGGCCGCAGTTCATGCGACAGCGAACTCCGGTCTCAAGCCCGTTCGAATGTGCCGACGAGGTCGGCGTCTCACAGGACGTGTGGGGCGGCCTCCTTCAGCACGTCGTCCACGGCGGCCTTCTCGCCGGGACGCAGCGTCTCGACGTCGACTGCAAGAAGCTCCGGGCAGCCACCCGGTCAAACCCGCAGCCGGCCGTTGGCCGGAACATTCGCCGCGTCAACGGGTTTTTTGGTTCGGACGCATTGCCGCGGAAACGGCAATGGGCTCGGCAATGGACGAAGGGCGCGACATGACCGGGCTAAGCGGTAGGCAACCAAGCGGGGCGAGAGGTGTTGTGATCGCATTCTCCGCGCCGGGCGGCGAGACCATCTACGCCCATGAACGGGAAACCGTCGCTGCCGTCGCACGCACGATTGCAGCGTTGAAGGGATTTTCCTTCCGCGAGGGCCTGCGTGACGGTGGCGGTGACAGGGGCGGGTTGTATTTCGTGCCGGACGACAGCCTGCTTGCTGCCGATGCGGTTCAACTGGGCATAAACGGGCCCGACGATCTCTTCGGCGGGGTGGTGCCCTGGCGCCTCGCAACCACCAAGGCCATAACCCACGAGCTGGTGGACGAATCGGCGGCACGGCCAAAAGAATGGCACGCCGGCTTCGGCAGCGCCGTCGCCGCGGCCGTACTGCCCGGCTACACCGCATTTTCACGCCACGACGCGCTGCGCGCAGCGCAACGTCTGCTGGAGCTCGGGCTGGTCCGGTTCAAGCCACCGCGCGCTTCGCGGGGCCGCGACCAGCACACCGCCGCGACGGTCGGCGATGTCGAAAGGCTGCTGGACCAATATCCGTCGTCTGAGCTAAGCGAATACGGCCTTGTTCTCGAAACGCAGCTTCGCGACATCGTTACGCTGAGCGTTGGC
Source organism: Mesorhizobium sp. M0340 (assembly GCF_040321535.1). Taxonomy (NCBI): domain Bacteria; kingdom Pseudomonadati; phylum Pseudomonadota; class Alphaproteobacteria; order Hyphomicrobiales; family Phyllobacteriaceae; genus Mesorhizobium; species Mesorhizobium sp. M0340. Next base: position 322,281 of record NZ_JAMYRR010000004.1, read on the forward strand.
AGAACCATGATCGACGAATTGTCGATCAGCTATTACGGCACCCAGCGGACGACGACCGACAACGACGGACAGCCCGTCTACGGCGGATCCGATCTGGTTGTCGTGCGCGGCGGATGGGAGGCGCTGGATGAGCTGCGATTATCTCCGGCGCTGGGTTTGGCCGTGGCGCAGGCGAGAACCTATGACGCAGCGATGGATGGCTATCCCGGATTCTTCGCCTCGCGACGCAACTACGACATCGGCCAAGGTGTCGATTCCTCGGGCATCTGGCGATCGGGTGTGCTGGAAGCCAGCTGGCGGATCGGTGGCAGCAGCAGCGCCGAGCTGGCAGCGATGGACGCCATGAAGCGCGACCCCAACATCCAGATCGTGCATGTCTCCGCCGTCAAGCAGTTCGGCAGCACTGCGCGGCTGCCGCCGAACGCAGCAATCCATTTCCACGGGGAGGACCCCGAGGAGGGTCAAATCACGCGTTATACCGTCGTCAGCCAGGCGATCCGAGGGCCGATCGGGGAAGCCGGCCGATTCTAGCCATGTCAGGTTGAAGTCAAGCACGCCTCCGGCAGGGAACATCCACCAATGGCCCGAGTTTGTTTCGGGCAGGCAGCAACTCAGAAAAGGCCCAGGCCCTGAAACGGGTGGCGGGCGTGCAATAGGGGCGTTGCCTGCAGGAGTGGTTACGGAAATGGCCATGCCAACCGTTTACGACAAACGACAGGATCCGGAAGGCCTCTGGGAGGTCTATGACAGCGAGAGCGACGAAGCCGTCGTGGTCGATGGCTTGCCGCTTTCCGGTCTCGACGAAAGCGAAGCCGATGAAGCGATTGAAAAGCTCAATCGCGGCGAGCTGACGTCGGACAACATCCCCGAGACAGCTCGGTCAGGGTGGCCTCCGACCAAGAATGGATTGTGATGACGGCCTGACGGACGTCACCGAGGCGATCTGTCGCGGATCTACGACGAGGCCTTGACCCCGAGCTTGCGGGCCTTGTCCTCGAAGTCGTCACGAATGTCCTCGATCGTCGGCAGATGCAGTCGGCGCAGCTGGGCGTGCAACTTTTTGGCAGCGTCGGAATTCAGGTCGCGCCTGAAGTTGGTCGCGACCTCCTCGGCCGAGCCGTAGCGGCGATAGCGCTCAATCTCGGTCTTCGTGGCCTGCTGGACGTGTTCGAGCGTCTTGCGCTCGGCATCGGATTTTCCGTCCGGTTTGGCTCGCATGACCGGGTTGAAGGCTTTGCTGATAACGAATTCGACCAGTTCCTGCTGGGCGTGAGCCATGATTGTTCTCCCTCGAAGGAGGCCTGTCCGAGCCCAACCACGGCGGCAATTGAAGGTTCCGCGGCTTCGGATTTCGTTGCCGCTACAGGGCAAGGTGGTTACTCGAGGATCACAGCCGAGCCTTGGTGGTGCGTGGCGTTGCCAGGAGCAGGCTTGTTTCGCTGCCGGTAATTCCGGGGATCAGGCGGATACGTCTCAGCACCGCGTCGAACTCGCTCAGGGTCTGGGTTCCGAGTTCTATCACCAGATCCCAGCGGCCATTGGTGGTGTGGATGGTCGAGACCTCGGAGAAGCCACCCAGCGCCCGAATGACGCGATCGGCGGCGTGGCCTTCGATCTCGATCATCATGATGCCACGCACGCGCTGATCGACCGCGTCGGCGCGCAGAATGACGGTGTAGCCGACGATGACGCCGTCCCTTTCAAGCCGCTCGATCCGGGACCTTACCGTCGCCCGGGAGACACCCAGGCCGACGGCAAGATCGGAAATGCTGCGCCGGGCGTCGTGCCGCAAAGAGGTGATGATCTGCTCGTCGAGCTGGTCCATGATTGCTCACAACGGAAGTAGATGATGCCACTATGGTAAGGCATTTCGACAAATTTGCCAATTTGACATGTTCATTTTGCCAGCGATGCGGGCTTCAATAAAGGCATCGCAATTGGCGGGGTATGAGAATGCATTGCACGATCGTGGGCGCACCGATCCAGGCCGGCTCAGGCCGCATGGGCTGCGAGATGGGGCCGAGTGCGCTGCGCACGGCCGGCCTGGCCACCGCATTGACCGAGCTCGGCCATACGCTGACCGACCTCGGAACGATCGTCCCTGCCGATATGCGTCCCGTCGTACACGGCAACGCGGCGGTGAAGGCGCTGCCGGAAATTGCCGCCTGGACGGCAGCAATCAGCGAAACGGCCTATGCCGCGAGCGCCGATGCGATGCCGATCTTTCTCGGCGGCGACCACAGCATTTCGGCCGGCACGCTCGCCGGCATTGCCCGCCGGGCGGCTAATGCCGGCCGGCCGCTCTTCGTGCTGTGGCTCGATGCGCACCCCGATTTTCATACGCTCGACACGACCACCAGCGGCAATTTGCATGGTGTGCCGCTGGCCTATGCCAGCGGGCAGCCCGGCTTCGAGGGCTATTTCCCCCGCCTTGCAGCGCAGGTGGACCCGGCTCGCATATGCGCGCTGGGGATCCGCAGCGTGGACCTGGCGGAACGGGAAGCGTTGCGCAGAGCCGGCGTGACGGTCCATGACATGCGTTCGATCGACGAGCACGGCATTGCGCAACTGCTTCGCGCCTTTCTCGAACGGGTGAGCGCCGCCAACGGCATGCTGCACGTCAGCCTCGACGTCGATTTTCTCGACCCGTCGATCGCCCCGGCGGTCGGCACCACCGTTCCCGGCGGCGCCACCTTCCGCGAGGCGCATCTGGCGATGGAAATGCTGCATGACAGCGGCCTCGTCACCAGTCTCGACCTGGTCGAGCTCAACCCTTTTCTCGACGAACGCGGCCGCACAGCCACGCTTTTGGTCGACCTGACAGCGAGCCTGATGGGCCGGCGGATCATGGATCGCCCGACGAGGGGGTTCTGAGCCATGACCGTGAATTTGAACATCGTGCCGTTCGTCAGCGTCGACCGCATGATGAAGCTGGTGCTTGCCATCGGCATCGAGCGCTTCCTGCTCGAGCTTGCCGCCTATATCGAAGAGGATTTCAGGCGCTGGGAGCTGTTCGACAAGACACCGCGCGTCGCCTCGCACAGCGTTGACGGCGTCATCGAGCTGATGCCGACCAGCGACGGACAGCTTTACGGGTTCAAATACGTCAACGGGCATCCGAAGAACACGCGTGACGGCCGCCAGACCGTGACCGCTTTCGGCGTGCTTGCCGATGTCGGCAACGGCTATCCGATGCTGCTTTCGGAAATGACCATCCTGACCGCGCTCCGAACCGCCGCAAGCTCGGCCGTCGCGGCGAAATACCTTGCTCCCGAGGCCGCCAGGTGCATGGCGATCATCGGCAATGGTGCGCAATCGGAATTCCAGGCGATTGCCTTCAAGGCGCTGCTTGGCGTCGACAGGCTGCGTCTCTACGATATCGACCCGGCGGCCTCGACGAAATGCATGAGGAACCTTGCCGGCATGGGTTTCGACATCAAGCTCTGCGCGTCGGCGCAGGAAGCCGTTGAAGGTGCAGAGATCATCACCACGGTTACCGCCGACAAGCGGTCGGCAACAATCCTGACCGACAACATGGTCGGATCCGGCGTGCACATCAACGCGGTGGGCGGCGACTGCCCGGGCAAGACCGAGCTGCATCGCGACATACTGCTGCGCTCGGACATTTTCGTCGAATATCCGCCGCAGACGCGCATCGAAGGCGAGAGCCAGCAGCTCGATGCGGATCATCCGCTCACCGAATTGTGGCAGGTGATGACAGGAACGGCAGCAGGCCGGACGGATGCCCGACAGATCACATTGTTTGATTCCGTCGGCTTTGCGATCGAGGATTTTTCCGCGCTGCGCTACGTCCGTGATCAGCTGCAGCGGACCGGCCTTTACGAGGAACTAGACCTTCTGGCCGATCCCGATGAGCCGCGCGACCTGTTTGGCATGCTGCTCCGCGCCGAAAAAGCGACCGGGCTGGCGGTTGCCGGCAGCTGAGCTGCGATCCCGTCGGTCAGTCCTTCTTTTCCTGATACAGGCGCTCGGTCGCACGCTCGCTTTCCCTGCGCTCCGCCGGGCCGCGACGGCGCTGCGTGAGCAGGGCGTAGGCGATCAGGACTGCCAGCAGCAGTGGACCGCCTGCAACAACGAGCAACCACAAACTATTCCCAGACATCGACCGTCTCCTTTCCCTCACAACCGGAAAGGACCCGAACCGTTCCTCCGTCTTGTTGGATGTCGCCCGCAGGACGTGGTGCGATTCAGGATTTTGTGCCGCGAGCAGGACGTTCCACGCCTTGTCTGCACTCAGGATGCCCTTATCTAGACTCTTATCGTTCGGTCACATGCACTCTCTGCGAAGTGAAGGGAACCACAAGGGCTTTCCAACATTTGGTTGTTCAAGAGACAAACATGCAGCCACATCGGCTCCGGGGCTAGGAATACCATGCGTGAGAATCAATCCGACGTCTTCGATCTGTTTTCCGAGGTTTACAAGAATGCGGCGCAGGAGGAGATAAGCCTCCAGCAATATCTGCTTGCCTGCCGCGAGGACAAGTCGATGTACGCCTCGGCGCCCGAGCGGATGGTCGAGGCGATCGGCGAGCCGACCTTTGTCGATACCAGCAAGGACGAGCGGCTCGGCCGTATTTTTTCGAACCGGACGATCAAGATCTATCCGACCTTCGCCGACTTTTACGGCATGGAGGATACGATCGAGCGTATCGCCGGTTATTTCCGCTACGCGTCGCAAGGGCTCGAGGAACGCAAGCAGATCCTCTATCTCCTCGGCCCGGTCGGCGGCGGCAAGTCCTCGCTTGCGGAGCAGTTGAAAAGGCTGATGGAGCAGCGTCCGATCTATACGCTGAAGGTCGGCGGCCAGGTCAGCCCGGTCTTCGAATCGCCGCTCGGGCTGTTCGATCCCGACCGCATGGGCGATCTTTTGGAGGACAAATACGGCATCGCCCGGCGGCGGCTGACCGGCCTGATCTCGCCCTGGGCGGCCAAGCGCCTCGACGAATTGTCCGGCGACATCTCCAAATTCAGCGTCGTCAAGCTGATGCCGTCCAGGCTTCGCCAGATCGGCATCGCCAAGACCGAGCCGGGCGACGAGAACAACCAGGACGTTTCGGCCCTGGTCGGCAAGGTCGACATCAGGCAGCTGGAAAACTTCAGCCAGTCCGATCCGGACGCCTATTCCTATAGCGGCGGGCTGAACCGGACGACGCAAGGACTGCTCGAATTCGTCGAGATGTTCAAGGCGCCGATCAAGGTGCTGCATCCGCTGCTGACCGCCACCCAGGAAGGCAGCTACAACGGCACCGAGAATTTCGGCGCTTTCCCCTATCAGGGCATCATCGTTGCCCATTCCAACGAATCGGAATGGCTGCAGTTCAAGAACAACAAGAACAACGAGGCGTTCCTCGACCGCATCCTGGTGGTCAAGGTGCCGTATTGCCTGCGCGTCACCGAAGAGCGGCAGATCTACGAGAAGCTGTTGCGCGAAAGCGAATTGGCTAACAGCCCCTGCGCTCCGGAAGTGCTCGACATCCTCAGCCGGTTCACCGTCTCGACCCGCCTGGCCGAACACGACAATTCGCCGCTCTACACCAAGATGCGCGTCTATGACGGCGAGAACCTCAAGGAAACCGATCCCAAGGCGAAGTCGGTCCAGGAGTACCGAAACGCGGCCGGTGTCGATGAAGGCATGACCGGCGTCAGCACCCGCTTCGCCTTCAAAATCCTGTCGCAGACCTTCAACTACGACACCGAAGAGGTGGCCGCCGATCCGGTGCATCTGATGTACATCCTGGAAGAGGCGATCAAGCGCGAGCAGTTCCCGAAGGAAACAGAGGCGGACTATCTCGATTTCATAAAGTCGGAGCTGGCCACCCGTTATGCCGAGTTCATCGGCCACGAGATCCAGAAGGCCTATCTGGAATCGTACAGCGAATACGGCCAGAACCTGTTCGACCGCTACATCGCCTATGCCGATGCCTGGATCGAGGATCAGGACTACAAGGATACCGATACCGGCCAGATCCTCAATCGCGAGGTCTTGGACAATGAACTGTCGCAGGTCGAAAAGCCGGCCGGCATCGCCAATCCCAAAGACTTCCGCAATGAAGTGGTGAAGTTCACGCTGCGCGCGCGGGCCAGAAACCATGGCCGCAACCCGTCATGGACAAGCTATGAAAAGCTGCGCGAAGTCATCGAGAAGCGGATGTTCGGGCAGGTCGAGGATCTGCTGCCGGTGATCAGCTTCGGCTCCAAGCAGGACAGCGTGACGGAGAAGCGGCATACCGAATTCGTGCAGCGGATGATCCAGCGCGGTTACACCGAACGCCAGGTTCGCCGGCTGGTGGACTGGTACATGCGGGTGAACAAGGCGGGTTGAAGCCAGCCCGGGGTAATATATGCCGATCTTCATCGATCGCCGACTGAACCCGAAGGACAAAAGCCTCGGCAATCGGCAGCGTTTCCTGCGGCGGGCGCGCGAAGAGTTGAAGCGCACCATCCGCGATCAGATTCGCACCGGCAAGATCGCCGACGTGGACGCCGAGCATGCCGTTTCGATGCCGGCGCGAGGCACCGGCGAGCCGAGCTTCAACGATGCCAGGAACAGCGGCAGCCGCCAGCACGTCCTGCCCGGCAACAAGCATTTCTCCCCAGGCGACCGGCTGCCCAAGCCCGGCCAGGGCGGCGGTATGGGGTCCGCACCGGGGAGAACCGAATCGGAGGACGATTTCCGCTTCGTGCTGTCGCGCGAAGAGGTGCTCGACCTCTTTTTCGAAGACCTCGAGCTGCCTGACATGGTCAAGCTCAACCTCAAGGAGATCCTCGCCTTCAAGCCGCGCCGGGCCGGCTTCGCCGCGACCGGCTCGCCGACCAACATCAATGTCGGGCGCACGATGCGCAACAGCCATGGCCGCCGCATAGCGCTCAGGCGTCCCAAGCAGGAGGACCTCGATGCGATCGCGCAGGAGATTGCGTCGCTGGAGGCGAAGCCGCAAAACGTCGAGATGCGCCAGCGCATCGTGGCGCTGCAGGAAGAGTTCGATCGACTGGAGCGTCGCCGCAAGCGGATCGCCTATGTCGACCCGGTCGATATCCGCTTCAACCGCTTCGACGCCCAGCCGGTGCCGAACGCCAACGCGGTGATGTTCTGCCTCATGGACGTGTCCGGTTCGATGGGCGAACGCGAGAAGGATCTGGCCAAGCGCTTCTTCGTGCTGCTGCACCTGTTCCTGAAGCGGCGCTACGACCGGACCGAAGTGGTCTTCATCCGCCACACCCACGAGGCGCAGGAGGTCGACGAGGAAACCTTCTTCTACAACACCCAGAGCGGCGGTACGGTGGTTTCCACCGCGCTCGAGGAGATGCACCGCATCGTCGAGCAACGCTATCCCAGCCGCGAATGGAACATCTATGTCGCCCAGGCCTCGGACGGTGACAATTTCGTCACCGATTCCGAGCGCTGCATCGCCCTGCTCGACGAACAGATCATGCGGCTGTGCCAGTATTTCGCCTATGTCGAGATCCTCGACGAGCGCGAGAGCCACATCTTCGGCGCTACCGACAACGGCACGTCGCTGTGGCGTGCCTACAGTGCGGTCAAGCTGAGGTGGTCGAATTTCCAGATGAGCCGCATCGCCACCGCGGCCGACATCTACCCGGTTTTCCGCCAGCTCTTCGCCAGACAGCCGGGCTATCAAAAGAGCGGTGAAAGAGGGGGCTGATGGCGAGCAGATCCGGGCTGCTGTTTTCCGGTTCCGACTGGGATTTCAGGACGCTGTCGCGCGCCTACGAGACCATCGAGGCGATCGCCACCGAAGAGCTCCACCTCGACACCTATCCGGTACAGATGGAGATCATCTCGTCCGAACAGATGCTCGACGCCTATTCCTCGGTCGGCATGCCGCTGATGTACCGGCACTGGTCCTTCGGCAAGCACTACCTCTACCAGGAACTGCTCTATCGCAAAGGCGGGCGGGGGCTCGCCTATGAACTCGTCATCAATTCGAATCCCTGCATCGTCTATCTGATGGAGGAAAACACCATGGCCCTCCAGGCCCTGGTGACGGCGCACGCAGCACTCGGCCATAACCATTTCTTCAAGAACAACTATCTTTTCCGGCAGTGGACGGACGCCGGCGCCATCCTCAGCTATCTGGACTTTGCCAAGGGCTACATTGCCCGCTGCGAGGAGCGGCATGGCGTCGATGCGGTGGAAGAGATCCTCGATGCCGCACATGCGCTGATGGAACAGGGCGTGTTCAGATATCACCGGCCACCGAAGCTGTCGTCGGAAAAGCAGCGCGAGGGCCTTCGCGAGCGCCTGGAATACGAGGAGCGCTCCTACAACGATCTGTGGCGCACGCTGCCGCCGTCCAAGGACGGCACCAAGGTCCGCGAGACGGACACCATGGCGGAGCGCAAGAAATCGCTCAAGCTGCCCGAGGAGAACCTGCTTTATTTCCTGGAGAAGAACAGCCTGATCCTGGAACCGTGGCAGCGTGAGGTTATCCGGATCGTCCGCGTTATCGCGCAGTATTTCTATCCACAGCGCCAAACGCAGGTGATGAACGAGGGTTGCGCCACCTTCGTGCATTACACGCTGATGAACCTTTTGTTCGACCGCGGGCTGATCGGCGAAGGTGCCATGCTGGAGATCCTGCGCAACCATTCGAACGTGATCTTCCAGCCGGGCTTCGACGATCCGCGCTTTTCCGGTATCAACCCTTACGCGCTGGGTCTTGACATGATGCAGGACATCCAGCGCATCTCGACCGCGCCGACGGCCGAGGACCGCGACTGGTTCCCCGATATCGCCGGCAACGGCGACTGGCGCCAGACCTTGCTGGACGCCTGGGCCAACCATCGCGACGAGTCCTTCATCCGCCAATATCTGAGCCCTACCCTGATACGGAAATGGCGGTTCTTTGTGCTTGCCGACGCTGCCAACGACCCCCATTACGAAGTCGCCTCGATACACAATGAGCGCGGCTACGAGAGTATCCGCAGCGCACTCGCCCACTGCTACGACATCGGCGCCAGCCGGCCGGACATCCAGGTGGTGGATGTGGACCTGCTCGGCGACCGGCATCTGCGCCTGCAGCACAAGGTCAAGGACGGCATCGTGCTGGAAGGCGGCAGCCGCGACGCCACGCTGCGCCACATCCGCAAGCTCTGGGGCTACGAGGTCAGCATGGTCGCGGTCGACGCGCAGACCGGCGCCAGGCTCCACGAACGCTCGACCAGCCAGATCGGGGAATGACCGAACAGCCTGCCGGCGAAGTCGGGCGCCTTTTCAGGATTGCCACCCACCCTATCTACGCGCGCACCACGAGCGCATGGTCGGGAGCAGGAACATGCGCGCATTGACGATCGCCACGCTTCTGTTGGTCGCCGTCTCGATGGCGCTCTCGCTCGCGCACGCTTTGGAATTGCCCGGCAAGTTGCGCCTCAAGGAGGCCACCTACAGATCAGTGCAGGCGATCTACTATCCCGGCTTCACGATCGGCGGGTTCGCCGAGATCGGCGGCATCATTGCACTCGCCGTCCTGCTTTACCTGACGCCCTATCCAAGCGCCCGATTCTGGTGGACCTTGGCGGCGCTTGTCTCATTGCTGGCGGAGCACGCGACCTATTGGTTGGTCACCCACCCCGTCAATAATTTCTGGGTGCAAGACACTGTCCTGCCGAAATCCGCCGCGACTTTTTTTCAATGTTCTCTCGAAAGCAGACCGGCGACTGGATAGATTTGCGCAACGCCTGGGAGGCTTCGCACGTCGCCAGGGCAGGCCTGGCAATGCTGAGCCTCGTCTCAATTGCTGTCGCCGCGACATTTTTTGCCGAATAGCCCCAGGGATTAAGGTCAGGGGACGGACCCGGCGCCGTATTGTCTTAACGTCAAGCGATCCGGCCGTTCAGCGGTCGGCGCGATGCTTGTTGTGGGCGCTTTCCTGGTGCTCGCCGCGGATGATGTTGCGATCGTCGGGATCGGCAATATCTTTCGGGTCCGATCTGAGCTCGGCACCGCGCCGGAACGCCTCGCGCTCTTGCCTGGTCTTTTTCAAATCCGCTGCCGCGTCGAAATCCTTGCCGGCGTTTTTCGTGTTCTCGCGCTCTTCGATGATGCGCAATTGCTGCTCATGAGTCTTCTTTCCGGCCATTGGTGACCTCCTTCCTTTCGATTTTCCGCTTCCCCAAGGTCCAGATTCGCTACAGCCCGAAAGGATAAGTCTCGGGAAGGCCTGTCCCCGCATGCTCCGGCCCAAGCGGCGTCACGGCATTGGTTTCATCGAACCAGACGAAAGCATCGAACTGGCGGGCGAGCGAGGCGTCCGCATAGTGGCTGTGCAGCTCGGTCTCGGGCCGATAGATGACGCCGATAAAGCGTTCCAGCCGGCGCTCCAGAAGCCGTTGGCGCAGCGTGTCGTCGCGCTCGAAATCGAGCAGGAAAGGCGAGACGCCGCTGTCGTGGCAAAGCCGCTCATAGCTGTCGCTGTGGGAAGGCCGAACCGGTTTGACTTCCATGTCGCCGTCCCAGTCGGTGGCAGCGGCCACCGTCCCGGAATGCGTACTGAGCCCAATCAAGGCAGCCTCGTCGCCAAGACGCTGGCGGCAGAGCTGGCCGATGTTCAATTCGTCCCTGACGATCCCCATCTCGGTATAGCGGGCATCGCCAATATGGGAATTATGCGCCCACACCACCGCCTTGGCGTTCGGGCCGCGGGCCTGCAGCAGGTGCTCCAGCGTTTCGAACATGTGGGTGTCGCGCAGGTTCCAGGATTGCGCGCCACCATAATACATGGTGCGGTAATAGCGCTCGGCGGAGGCGACCAGGCGGGCGTTCTGGGTGGCGTCGAGGAAATCGAACCCGTCCTGCTGCGCATAGTCGAGCTCTCTGGCAAGCAGTTCCCGGCATTGCTCGAGCACGGCCTTCTCGCATTTCTGGTAGCCGGAAGTGAGTGCGACACGGCCATAAGTGGCCGGGTCGTTCTGCCACGGCGTCAAGCAGCCGTAGCGTTCGCGTGCGATCCTAGCCGCCTGCGGATCGACCCGGTCGAGATATTGCAGGACCGCCGCGATCGACCCGCCCATATTGTAAATGTCGAGACCATAGAACCCGGCCCGCCGGGAGGATATCCTGATCCGCTCGTTATGCTCTCGCATCCAGTCGACGAACGCCGCGACGTCGGTGTTGCGCCACATCCAGGTGGGAAAGCGCTGGAACGGCGGATCGGCGCCCGGCCGTGGTGGCCGGTGGCGGACGTAACGGTCGATCGCCGCGGCATCGGGCCAGTCGGCCTCGACCGCGACGATGGTGAAGCCATGCTTCTCGATCAGCCTGCGCGTGATCGCGGCGCGCGCACGATAGAACTCCGACGTGCCGTGGCTGGCTTCGCCGAGCAAGACGACGCGGCGGTCGGCAAACCGGTCGAACAGCGCACCGAAGGCCGGATCGTCGAAATCCGGAAGCGGTTCGGCGGCGGCCGCTATCATCTGCGGCAGGCTGCTCCTGCGCTGATGCCGGTGCGGAAGATCGGCCGCTATCTGGCTGTCGCTGCCTGGCTCGCCCCAGCCTTGCTCGCCGATCAGCGGAACAAACCGCACGCCGCCGAAATCCTCCTCGGTGTAAGTTGCTGCGCCGGTCCGGGTGACCTTGAGCAGGCGCTGCGCGTCGAATTCGTCGCCGACCGGGATGATAAGCCGGCCAGCGACGTCGAGCTGTTCCTGCAGCGCGAGCGGTGCGCCGGGTCCAGCGGCGGCAACCAGGATAGCATCGAAGGGTGCAGCCTCTGGCCAGCCCTTGGTGCCGTCGCCGGTGCGGACTTCGATATTGTCGTAGCCAAGCTTTTTAAACCGCTGCCTTGCCGTTGCAGCCAACGCGGCGTGGCGCTCAATGGTGTAGACACGTTCGACGATCCGGCTCATTACGGCAGCCGCATAGCCCGAGCCGGTGCCGACCTCGAGAACATGGTCACCGGCTCCGACCTCGGCCATTTCGATCATCAACGCAACGATATAGGGCTGCGATATCGTCTGACCTTCGGCGATCGGCAGCGGCCCGTCTTCATAGGCAAATTCTTCAAAACCGGGCTCGACGAAAGCCTCGCGCGGGACCTCGCGCATCGCCTGAAGGACATTGCGGTCGCGAACGCCACGGCGGCTTAGGTGAATGTCGACCATTTGGTTGCGGGCATGGGAGAGATCGAGCATTTTTTGCTCCTCCTACGGGCCTCCGCCACAATCGCCCAAGCTGCTCAAACGGCACTTTGGCCAGTCGATGTCCCCGGGGCCTCGGCAGTCCCCTTGGATTCATGCAATGCGGTGCATCTTCCTAACCGTTGGCAAGCCCCGAGGTTCCTCAAAAGACCGACCCGCTTTTTATCGGGCGAGGCGGATTGCAGGATCGGCGAGCGGGAGCTGGCCGTGCCCGCCCAAACTTATTTCGAGGCAAATCCTTTCTCCGAGGCGACGCCACTCCAGATAACGACGGACGAGGGTATTCCGGAGGCATTTCCATGAACGACGAGGCCCGCACCACTGCGCAAACAACCGGCCTTGACCAGATGAATCTGATGGACCGCTACTGGCGCGCCGCGAACTACATTTCGGTTGGCCAGATCTATCTGCTCGACAATCCGCTCTTGCGCGAGCCCTTGCGGCCCGAGCACATCAAGCCGCGGCTGCTCGGCCATTGGGGCACGACGCCCGGCCTCAATTTCATCTATGTGCATCTGAACCGGATCATCCGTGAACGTGGTCTCGATGTTCTGTTCATCTGCGGGCCGGGTCACGGCGGCCCGGCAATGGTCGCGAACACCTGGCTCGAGGGCACCTACAGCGAAATTTATCCCGAGGTCGGCAGGGACGAAGACGGCCTGCGAAAGCTGTTCCGGCAGTTCTCGTTCCCCGGCGGAGTGCCGAGCCACGCGGCCCCGGAGACACCCGGCTCGATCCACGAAGGCGGAGAGCTCGGCTATGCGCTGGTCCATGCCTTCGGCGCCGCCTTCGACAATCCGAACCTTGTGGTTGCCTGCGTCGTCGGCGACGGCGAAGCCGAGACCGGCCCGCTCGCCGCGGCCTGGCATTCCAACAAGTTCCTGAACCCGGCATCCGACGGTGCCGTCGTGCCGATCCTGCATCTCAACGGCTACAAGATCGCCAGCCCGACGATCCTCGGCCGTATGGAAGACGAGGCGTTGCGCAGCCTGTTCCTCGGCTATGGCTACGAAACCTTTTTCGTGGAAGGCCACGAGCCTGCCCCGATGCATCGGGAGATGGCCCGCACGCTCGATACCGTGCTCGACCGGATCCACTCCATCCAGGAGCCTGCACGAGCCGCGGGCTGGAAGGGAGAGCGGCCGCTGTGGCCGATGATCGTGCTGCGCAGCCCAAAGGGCTGGACCGGGCCGAAAGAGGTCGACGGCAGACGAGTCGAGGATTTCTGGCGTTCGCACCAGGTGCCGGTGTCGAACGCGCGCGGCGACGCGGCCCACCGCCAGATCCTCGAAGACTGGATGCGCAGCTACGAACCGAAGATGCTGTTCGATGAAGGCGGGCATCTCCTGGCGGAGCTCGCGGCGCTGGCGCCCACAGGGCCAAGACGCATGGGCGCAATCCCCTACGCCAATGGCGGCCTGCTGAAGCAAGACCTCGTGCTTCCCGACTGGAAAGGCCTGGCGCTCGAGGTACCGCGTCCGGGCGGCACTGTTGGCGAGGCAACGCGGACCGTGGGGAGCTATCTTCGCGACGTGATCCGCTTGAACGCCGAGGCCAGGAATTTCCGGCTGATGGGACCCGACGAGACGTCCTCCAACCGCCTCGACGACGTGTTCGAGGTTACGGACCGGGTCTGGATGGAGCGGATCGAGCCTTACGACGTTCATCTTTCCCGCGGCGGCCGCGTCATGGAAGTGCTCAGCGAGCATCTTTGCCAGGGCTGGCTGGAGGGCTATCTGCTGACCGGCCGCCACGGCCTGTTCTCGTGCTACGAGGCGTTCGTCCACATCGTCGATTCCATGGTCAACCAGCATGCCAAATGGCTGAAGACCTCCGGCGAACTTGCCTGGCGCAAGCCGATCGCCTCGCTAAACTACCTGCTGACCTCGCATGTCTGGCGGCAGGATCACAACGGCTTCAGCCATCAGGATCCGGGCTTTGCCGATTTCGTCGCCAACAAGAAGGCCGACACGGTAAGGCTCTATTTCCCGCCGGATGCAAACACGCTGCTGTGGATCACCGACCATTGCCTGAAAACCTACAACCGCATCAACGTCATCGTCGCCGGCAAGCAGCCGGCGCCGCAATGGCTGTCCGCCGAGGACGCGGAAGCGCACTGCAAGGCCGGCGCGGGCATCTGGGAATGGGCCGGGACGGTTGCCAAGGGCGAAGATCCGGATGTGGTCCTGGCTTGCGCCGGCGACGTGCCGACGCTGGAGACGCTTGCCGCAGCCGACATCCTGCGCTCGGGCGTTCCGGACCTGAAGATCCGCGTCGTCAATGTCGTCGACCTGATGATTTTGCAGTCGAATTCCGAGCATCCGCATGGCTTTGCCGACGACAGATTCGACGCACTGTTCACCAAGGCCAAGCCGGTCATCTTCGCCTATCACGGCTACCCCTATCTCATTCACCGTCTGACCTACCGGCGCACCAACCACGACAACATGCATGTGCATGGCTTTCGCGAGGAAGGCACGACGACGACGCCGTTCGATATGGTCGTGCTCAACCAGCTCGACCGCTATCATCTGGCGCTCGCCGCGATCGCGCGTGTGCCGGGGCTGGCCGAGCGGGCGAAGGAGCTTGCCGCGGCGCTGCATGGGAAATTGGCTGAGCACAAAGCCTATGTCCGCGAACATGGCGAGGACATGCCCGAGATCCAGAAATGGTCCTGGCCGCAGGACGGCGCGACAAGGGCCGGCGATTGATGCGACGATCGATCCTTGCGTTGAATGCCGGCTCGTCGAGCATCAAGTTTAGACTTTACGACCTTGCAGCATCCGCCGAGCTGGATCTTGCGTCTCGCGGTTCGCTGGATTTGGGCGATGTGCCAAGGCTGACCGCGAAAGCCGCCGATGGGGAGCTGCAGTGCGATCGGCCGCTTGCCGCGGACGCATCACGCGACATGGGCCTCGGCCAGATGCTGCAATGGATCGAGAACGAACTTGGCGGAAGGAAACTGATCGCCGCCGGCCATCGCATCGTCCATGGCGGACGCGAGTTCGTCGAACCTGTCCGCCTGACACCGACAGTTATCGAGGCTCTCGACAGGCTGACGCCGCTTGCGCCACTGCACCAGCCGCGCAGCCTCGCGCCGATCCGGGCGCTTGCCGCGTTGCGGCCCGACTTGCCGCAGGTCGGATGTTTCGACACGGCCTTCCATCGGACCATCGAGCCTCTGGTCAGCCGTTTCGCGCTGCCGCGCCGCTATGAGGCAGACGGCATCCACCGCTACGGCTTTCACGGGCTTTCCGACGAATATGTCGCGGGCCGGCTCAAGCAGATATCGCCCGATCTGGCGGCGAAAAGAACCATCGTCGCCCATCTCGGCAACGGGGCGAGCCTGTGCGCCATGCGCGACGGGAGAAGCGTCGATACGACGATGGGCTTTTCGGCGCTTGACGGCCTGGTCATGGGCACACGCTGCGGCGCCATCGATCCGGGCGTGCTTTTGTACCTGCTACTGGAAAGAGGTGTTTCGGGAGAGGCGCTGCAAGACATGCTCTACGAGGAATCCGGCCTGCTCGGCGTGTCCGGCATTTCCGGCGACATGCGCACGCTGGAGGCCAGCGACGACCGCCGGGCGCGCGAAGCGGTGGAGCTTTTCGCCTTCCGCGCCGCCAGGGAAGTTGCCGCTCTCGCCAACACGCTGGGCGGGCTGGAATGCCTGGTGTTCACCGGCGGCATCGGCGAGCACTCTGCCGCGGCCCGCAAAGCGATTTGCGGCAGGCTTGGCTGGCTCGGCGTGGCGATCGACGAAGCCGACAACAGCTCCCATGAAGCGCTCATAAGCCAGGCGGACAGCAAGGTCGAAGTCCGCGTCATCGCGACCGACGAAGAAGGTGTCATCGCCCGCCACACGCGCAAGGTGATCGACGGGCCTGGCTGATGCGGATGGCCTTGATGGCGCTTGCTCGACCGGCTACGTCGCGACGGCGGCCGATCTGTTGAACACGATGGTCACGCGCGTTCCTTTGCCGGGGGCAGAATCCACCTCGAACCGGGCTTTGGCATTCTCAATAAGCGATTGAGCGATCAACGCTCCGAGCTTGCCGGGTTTCGGCCAGGTCTCGCCTTCGGGCAGGCCGATGCCGTCATCGGCGACTACGATGCGAAAACCGTCTCCGTCGACGACGCTGCGCAGCGTGATCGTCCCGCCTTCGCGACCCAGAAAGGCGTGTTTCAGCGCGTTCGTCAAAAGCTCATTGACCACCAGACCCGTTGGCATCGCCACGTTGATGGACACGGGATAGGCATCAACCTTCATGTCCAGCCGGATGCCCTGCATGGCGTGCGACGTCATCACGGCGGAAGCGATCTGGCTGAGATAGACGCCAAGGTCCACTTCGGCCTTCTGTTCGTCGACCGACAGCGTCTGGTAGAGAATTGCGAGCGCATCGACGCGGCCGGCGAGGCGCTCGAAGCGTTTCTGATCGGGTGACGCCGCACTGCGGGCCTCCAACCTGATGAGAGCCGTGATCATCTGGAGATTGTTCTTCATCCGATGCTGCAACTCGCGCAGCAGCATGTCCTTTTCCCGAATGCGTTGTTCGATGGCCTCGCTGTCGCTTGCCTTGTGCGCGGTCACGTCGACAAGGGCGACCAGTCGAAAGGACCGTCGCCCGCGCTCGTCCTCGATCAGGTTCGAATAGACATCGACGATGGCTGGCGCTGCGGCGGCACGTTGTATCCTGAATGTTCCCGCGCGATCGATATCCTCGACGATGGCCCGGGCCAGCGGCCGGTCCTTGTATTCGCTCAAGCCTTCTCCGCTCAGTGCGGCCCAGTTCCAGCGCTTGAGCTCGGCGACGGATACGGCTGACAATTTCTGGAACTCGGAATTGACATAGACGACACGTTCGTCGCCGCTGAGATCGGAAATTGCGATCGCGATCGGCAGCTGGTCGAGAAATCTCTTGAATTGTTCGCTATCCAGCACGCCCGCCAGATGCGGGGTATCGAGCAATTGCTGGAGCTGCTCGGTTTTTTCGACTTCGGCGGGCATTCCAGGCTTTCGATGTTTCTGGTGAAGCCATGATCAATATCAGGTCGCTCACCAACTGCGAAGTCCGCTCATTGCCGCGCGGCTACGAATGGCGGAGAGCCGAGATCATGGTTGAGAAGCGTCGGAAGACTCAGCTCGAATGGCTCTGCTCGACCAGATGGTATTTATACCGGTCGCGAATATGTTCGTTGAAGAACCGGCCCTTCGACAAAGCCTTGCGGAACGCGGCGTGGACCTGCGGCGGAACGTCCTCGTAATCATAGCGGTTTCCGCTCGGGACGAACCACACCGAGAGTACCCTCGTCGCCGGCTGGTAGTCGATGTTTCTGATCGCAGTTGAAGGCATCTCGACAGCTCCAATGCTCGGCAGTGCTCCAATCCACGCCATCGTGTGAATAACCCTGCACGGAGAGCGAGGTTCCTTGCTGCCGAAGCAGCCTTGCCGCTACGGGCCGGCTTCACCAAGTACAGTTGATGCCACCGCTCAAGACATCGGCTGCAGCCCGTCAGGGCGATCTCTTTGCCGCCACCGACGACCTGCCGGAAGGATTCCGCTACCGGCCCGAACTGATCACGCCGGACGAGGAAGCAGCGTTGGCAAGCCAGCTCGACGGCCTGCCTTTTCAGCCCTTCGACTTTCACGGCCATCTGGCAAACCGGCGGGTGGTCGGCTTCGGGCTGCGTTACGACTACGACCGGCGCGAAGTCGTCGAAGCACCGCCGATACCCGGCTTTCTGCTGCCGCTCAGGGACAAAGTTGCAGCCTTTGCCCGCCTGCCGGCCGAAACCTTCGTGCAGGTGCTGATCAACGAGTACCGGCCGGGCGCCGGTATCGGCTGGCACCGCGACAAGCCTCATTTCGAAGTGGTCGCCGGCGTTTCGCTGCTGGCCGCCTGCAGCTTCCGCCTGCGCCGGAAAAACGGCACGCGATGGGATCGCAAGACGGTCACCGTCGAGCCAAGATCAGCCTATTTGATGACGGGTGCTGCGCGCAACGAATGGGAGCACAGCATTCCGCCGGTCGCCGAGCACCGCTATTCGATCACATTACGCACGCTGCGCGCGCAAAATTCGCTTGGGATAGCGCCGTAAGGCAAGCCAGGCACCGCCCTGAAGTACTGAGCCGATACGATTTCATGGGTCGCCATGCCGACCGGCCAAATCCGCCAGCATGGCGCGCTGGCCTTTCAGTATCTTGAGGTTGGCTTCAGGCAGGGAGAACCAGCCCGCTCTGTCGACTTCGGCAAATTCCTTCATCGAGCCGGACCTTGGCGGCCATTCCATGACGAAGGTGTTGCTGCTTATGGCGTCGCTGTCGAAATCCGCTTCGACGCACCATGCGACGACGAGCTTGCCGCCCGGCTGCCGGTAGCTGCCAAGGTGTTCGAAAACTCCATCGATGGCGACCCCGAGCTCCTCTTCGGCTTCGCGTTTTGCCGCCGCCAGTTCGTCCTCGTTCTCGTCGACCAGGCCCTTCGGGATCGACCATGCGCCGTCGTCCTTCTTCGCCCAGAATGGGCCGCCGGGATGCACCAGCAGCACCTGAAGTGAACCTCGGCTTTGGCGATAAATGAGCAACCCTGCGCTGCGTTTGGCCATTCCGCTATTCCCCTGACGAAAATGAACCGAATGTTCTCGTCCGGGCCGGCGTACGGACCAGCCTGCCACGGCGGAACGATTTCGGCTCGCAGCCGTTCCGTCCGTTCGGCAAATGAGTGATTGACATGGCGACGCCGCGAGCTGCCTGGAAGGGCTTTATGAAAGTCGGATCGGTTTCCTGTGGCGTCAAGATCATCGGCGCCGTCAGCGAGGCCGAGAAAGTGCATTTCAGGATCCTGAACCGCAAGGACGGTCTCCCGGTCAAGAGCGCTTATATCGACGAGGAGACCGGCGATACGGTGGAGGCTGCCGACCAGGTAAAGGGCTATGAAGTCGAGAAGGGCGAATTCATCCGCATAGAGCCGGACGAAATCAAGAAACTAAAGATGGTATCGCAGCACACGCTCGAGATCGGCGAGTTTGTGCCCACCGCCGAAATCGACGCACGCTACCTCGAAAAGCCCTATTATCTGGTTCCGGCCGACGCGCCCTCCACTGAGGCCTTCGCGGTGATCCGGGACGCCATGGCCAGGAAGAAAGTGGCAGCCCGCTCCTGCGTCGTGCTGTACCAGCGAGGCCGAGAGGTGCTGATCCAGCCGCTGGGCAAGGGCATGGTGATGACGGAATTACGCAACCACAATGAAGTGGTCGCAACGGACGCGGTGTTCGAAGGACTGAAGGCTCGCAAGGTCGATCCCGAGATGCTGGAAATCGCGCAATTGCTGATCGACAAGAAGCCCGCCAAATTCGACCCGTCAAAGTTCGAAGACACTTATGAACAGGCGCTGGTTGCGATGATCGAAGCCAAGCGCAAGGGCAAGAAACCGCCCAAGCCGGCACCTGCGCCGAGGACGAATGTCGTCAACCTCGCCGATATTCTGCGCAGAAGCCTGGCGCAGGAAGGCGGCAAGGCTCGTAACAAAGGTCGGGGAACGGCCGCGAAACGCAGATCAGCCTGAATGTCCGAAAGCGGATCGAACGGAACCGAAAACGCTCGCGCGCATTTAGATGACGTAGCAATCCGTCGGCAAGCCAAGCGGAGCGGGGGACTGGTGGACGTCGTTGAACTAAAGACTGGCGGAATCCCGCAAGTTTCCTCCGCCGATCTGATGCAGGCGTTGCCTGTGGCTGTCTACACCACCGACAGACAAGGCTACATCTCGTTCTTCAACGAAGCCGCTGCCGATCTCTGGGGATATCGTCCGGTTATCGGCCAGGACCGCTGGTGCGGATCATGGAAGCTTCGCCACCTCGACGGACGGCCGATGGCGCACGACGAATGTCCGATGGCCGTTGCCTTGCTGGAGGAGCGGGACGTTCCTGGGGGCCGGGCGATCGCCGAGCGGCCGGACGGCCAGTTCATCCCGTTCAGCGCGCATCCGGTCCTGCTTCGCGATGCGAACGGCGAGGTCGTCGGCGCCATCAACACCTTGCTCGACCTGCGCACCCAGGCGCTGGCTGACGACGCCAGCATAAGGCTCGCTGCCATCGTCGAATCTTCGATGGACGCGATCGTGTCGAAAGACCTGAACGGCATTATCACCAGCTGGAACGACGCGGCACAACGCCTGTTCGGCTACACGCCCGCGGAGGCGATCGGTCGCCCGGTGACGATGCTCATCCCGCCCGACCACCTGGATGAGGAAGCCATGATCATCAGCCGCATTCGCGCCGGCGAACGGATTCCTTCATATGAGACTATCCGGCAGCGCAAGGACGGCACCCTGGTTCCGGTTTCGCTCACCATCTCGCCGATACGCGACGGCATTGGGCGTATCGTCGGCGCTTCCAAGATCGCGCGCGACATCAGCCCGCATAAGGACAGCGAACGGCGTATCCGCACACTCATGCGCGAAGTCAACCATCGCGTTAAAAACCAGTATTCGGTGATCGTCTCGATGATCCGCGAGACCAGCAAGCTGGCGGGTACGCCAGAGGCTTTCCTTTCCCAAGTCCGGGAACGCATCATGGCACTTTCGGAATCACACGATCTGCTGGTCGATGCCGAATGGCGTGGCGCGACCATCGGCGAACTAATCCATGCCCAGACCAAGGCCTTCGCGACACAGGCCAGGCTATCGATGAGCGGGCCGATGATCATGCTGCAGCCGAATGCGGTGCAATATCTCGGCATTGCCTTTCACGAGCTGGCCACCAATTCGGTAAAGCACGGAGCGCTGTCGCGCCTTGACGGGCGGGTCGAGGTCGAATGGACCGTGACGCCAGCCGCCGATGGCAGCGACGGCTTCCGCCTTGTCTGGCGGGAACTGGACGGACCATTGGTCGATGAAAACACGCGACGCGGTTTCGGAACGGTCGTGCTCAAACGCGTCACCCCGCAGGCGCTCAGCGGCACCGGCCGCCTGGAATTTGAGAGGCACGGCATCACCTGGACGCTGGAAGCGCCGCTGCGCTTCGTTCAGATGTCGATGGCTGGCATTGCGGCTGATTGAAGGCCGCTACCTCGGCCGCGGCTTGGAGGCCGTGTGCCAACGCAATCCCTATGGCAGCAATCAGGAGGAGCAGCGATGAGTTGGCTGGGCACCTGGCGGAACCAGTACGGGTCGGTCGTCGAACTGACCAGCGAAGAGGGCGGACGGATCAGCGGAACCTTCAGGACGGCGCTGGAGGACAGCGCCTTCTTCGGCACGACGGTGCCGCTGTTCGGAGCCTGCCATGGAGATGTCATCGGATTCACCTGCGCGGCCGAAGGGCGGGTCGGAGCCGCGGCGGTGAGCTATACCGGCATCCTCAGGAACGGGAAGCTGGAGATGCTGTGGCACACCGTTGCGGATGCCGCTTTGTCGGCGGAAAAGGAAGGGGCGCCGGCCCGAGCCAGGAAACTCCCCGCCTGGCGTGCCTTTGGAACCAGCCTCGACAGTTTTGAACGCGTCTCCTGACTATTCCGCCCGCCACCGCGGCATTCAGCTCGCAAGCGAGGCAGCAGGGTCCCGCGGCGCGTAGGAACTCGCACTGACAATGGCGCGTTGGTGCGCCAGGACATGTGCTGTTCGTTACGGGATCGACCCAATGAGCGTGCTTTATCGCGCAGCGAAAATCGCCGAACAGGCCCATGCCGGGCAGACGGACAACACAGGGCGGCCTTATATCGAACATTGCCGCCGGGTCGTCGATGCCGTCGAAACGCTCGATCAGAAAGCCATCGCCTATCTTCACGACGTTATCGAAAAAGGCGACGGCTGGAATCGCGACCGGCTTGAGGCGGCCGGGTTCGGGCCGTCCATCGTATCGGCCGTCGACGCACTGACACGGCGGCCGAACGAGGACGATTCCGTGTTCGTTCGCAGGGCTGCGGCCAACCCGCTGGCGTTGCCGGTCAAGCGCGCCGATCTTGTCGACAATCTATGGCAGGCACGGCAGATCGGTGCCTCGACAGAGAAATACGAAGCCGGCCTGCGCATTCTCAGAGAAGAGTTCGCGAGCTGACGGAAGGCTGGCGCCTGTCGCCGATGTGGGTCTATTCGGTGACGTGCGGCGTATGCCGCTTGTCCTCCGCGGTATCGGCCTCGATCCGCGCCCGGCCGGGATCGAACGCGCCGTGGCGGGCGATCGCCAGTGCCGGGGTGTCGGGCGTCTCGTAGGCCCACATGAAGTCTTCTGCCGACGAGCCGACCGCATGAACACGCCAATAGTTTGCCGTGCCCTTCAGCGGGCTGTGGCTCGTTGTGTTCGTCTTCTCCAGAAGGTCGAAATAGATGTCCTCGAAGGGTATGTAGAAGACAGGATCGTGACCGTCTTCGTAGAGCAGCTTTGCCCGCGCGCTCGATGCAATAATGGCGTCGGAGAACCGAACGGTTACGGTTCCATCGAACGGGACAATCCTGAGCGGGCCTGGCTGGGGGGCGGAATTTGCGGCTAAGGGCTGCATTCGACTTCTCCGTAGACTGCGCTGCCCTCCCGAAACGTGTTGTTGCCCGTCAGGGTTCCAGACCGCGGGCGCGCCGACGCCGGCGGTGGAACGGTTTTACAAGGTCGTCGTTGTTTCAGACCTCCGCACGCGCCATAATCGCAATGGCCGCCACTCGCCGACTCAAAAGCAAATGGATCAGATGCTGGATCGATCGCCTACCCTTCCAAGGTCGCTTGGCGCTGCGCTGCGAAGGGAAGTGCCGCGGTTTACGGCGCCCGGCAACGAAATTTCGTGCACCACGGTTGCATCCTACAATGTGCATAAATGCGTCGGCACCGATGGCAGGTTCGATCCGGAGCGGGTCGCGGCCGTGGTCAAGGAACTCGACGCCGATATCATTGCTTTGCAGGAGGCCGACGAAAGAACCGGAAGCAGGCAGGGTTTGCTCGATCTCGCAGCGCTCGAGCGGGACAGCGACCTCGTCCCCACACATGTCCCGGAAAACCGCCGCAGCCATGGCTGGCACGGCAATCTGATCCTGGCGCGCCGCGGCGTGGTCGAAAGCGTGAACCAGATCCGGCTGCCCGGCCTTGAGCCGCGCGGTGCGGTCATCGCGGATCTGGAGCTGAAGGGCGTCTCGCTCAGGATCATAGCCGCACATTTTGGCCTGCTGCGGCGGTCGCGCTCGCAGCAGGCCAACGCGCTGGTCGAAGCCACGCACCCGGTTCTGCGGCCAACAATCCTGCTTGGCGACCTCAACGAATGGCGCGTCCGCAACAGGTCTTCGCTGCTGGCCTTGCTGCCGCATTTCGGTCCGATCGATGCGGTTCTGCCGAGCTTTCCGTCGCGCTTTCCACTGTTTGCGCTCGACCGCATCCTGGCCAGGCCGCCCCACCTGATTTCCAGCATCGAGGTGCACAAGACGCCGCTGGCGCAGCGCGCTTCCGATCATCTGCCGATCAAGGCCCGGCTGAACCTGGACGCGATACGGCAGCCGCGACTGCAACCAGAATGAACCTGAAGGGTTGTTAGTCAGATTTCAGACGGTTTGCTTCGCTGATGTTTGTCGGTGCACTTCATGGATACAGCCATTTCGCGGTTTGCCCGGGACAAGATCGCGGCCGGCAATAGCGGGTTGCTGCTGATCGCCGACAATTATGACGCGTTTGCCGCGCGAATCCTTGCTGCGCGCAGTGCCACCAGCAGCCTCGACCTGATGTACTATCTCTGGCACGACGACCATAGCGGCCGGCTGCTGATGCAGGAGGTCGTCAAGGCGGCGGAGCGCGGTGTCCGCGTCCGCATGCTGCTGGACGATATCAATCCGCGCAACAGCGACGCCGCTTACCTGGCGCTCAACAGCTACAAGAACATCGAGCTGAGGCTGTTCAACCCCAGCGGCATGAGGAACGGCAGCATCTTTCGCTCGCTGGAGATGGTCGCCCGGCTGTTTGCGATGACCCGCCGCATGCACAACAAGGCCTGGATCGCCGATGAGGGCCTGGCCATTGTCGGAGGAAGAAACATCGGCGACGCCTATTTCGACGCTGCGGAGACGAATTTTCGCGATCTCGACCTGTTGCTTCTCGGTCCTGCCGTAGGGCAGACGATGCAGATCTTCGAGGCGTTCTGGAGTTGCGAGGCGGCAAGGCCGATCGAACTGCTCAACCCGGCTGCAGCGGGCTCGCGCGCCGATTTCCTCGACAATCTCGATGCGACCGCGGACGGCCAGCTTTTGAACAGCCTCAGTGCCTGGCGCACGATCACGGAGTTCATTGTAGCGCACAGCGACGTCTGCTGGACGAAAGGCGTTCGCGTCATTTCCGATCCGCCGGAAAAGGTGCGCGGCAAGAGGCGCAGAAACTGGCTGACAAAGGAGCTGCTTCCCGCTATCGCGGCGACCAGGCAGCGCCTCGAAATTGTCTCGCCCTATTTCATCCCCAGCCGCACCGGGTTGGCCATCCTGTCGAAGCTGGTGGACCGTGGCGCCGAGGTTGCAATCCTGACCAACTCGCTCGCCGCGACGGACGTCGCCGCCGTGCACGGCGCCTATGCCAAATACCGCCGCAAGCTGCTTAAAAAAGGTATCCAGCTTTTCGAATTGCAGCCCTTCGACCGCCAGGCCAACATCTCCGTTTTCGGCTCAAAGGGAGCCAGCCTGCATACCAAGGCCTTTACGGTCGACGACACGCTGGGGTTTGTCGGTTCCTTCAATTTCGATCCGCGTTCGGTGTCGTTGAATGCGGAAATGGGCGTGCTTTTCCACGATACCAATCTGGTGAGGGAGTTGCGCCGGCTGTTCGAGCACGAAAAGTCACCGCAGACGAGCTACCAGCTGGTCCTGGACAAAGGCGCCTTGCGTTGGCTCGGCTTGGCGGATGGCGAGATGCGGCAATATTCGCGTGAACCGGAGGCCAGTCTCTATCGGCGCATCATTTCAGCGCTGGTTGGCTGCCTGCCGATCGAATCGCAATTGTAGAAGCGACGGATTTGTCGGAACGCGACTCTTTGTCGGAACGGAAATGCGGGATCACGAGTTGTAATCCGGTCCGGAGCATGCCGATGAAGACCACGCTATACAGTTTTCTTGCCGAGCTCTTGCCGTTCTGGATGGCGCACAAACGCAAAATGCGCGCCGGACGTGTCGCTGAGCGGCCGACACGATCTGCCGCAGGTGACGATGTTCGGCCGTCAGGCGACCCGAACCGCGCAACACCGGCGCGACGGCGCAACGCGTCTTAGGGCGGGATGCCTGCAAATTACACCCCGCCCCAAATGTCTGGTTAGCGGCATTCTGCGACGCCAAATGATTTCGCTTGACTGCAAAGCTCTAGCTCCTTGGCGATCACGCTATCGTTAAGTATCTCTGTTTGAAATCCGGCGTTGCCAAGCATCCATTTTGCAGCACGTACGTTAATGACACTACAGTTTGCCGCTACAGGTGAGCACCATGAGTGCTAATGCGATAGAATTCTTGCAGGACTGGATTCACGAAAACGTTCATGTGCCGCCGCCTCCGATCAGGCTTGAAAAGGAGGCGGAAATCCTCGCTAGGGAATGCAAGCAAGAGGCGGCCAACGCTGGGGTACCCATCGAAGACATCGAGGAAGAGGTTGGCGACCTCAAGGATCTGCTCGTCGCCAAGCTCGAAGACGCAGCCGAGGACGAGGCCAGGCAACTCAATGGCAAGGGCAGCGACATGAATAGGACGGCTGGAGCCAGCGGTCGGGCGACACTGCAGAACAATCTGTGATTCAGGGCGGGCCGAACAAATGCGCCACTGAGGACGCCGCAATCTCCTGGGCATTTTCAGCGGGTTCGTACAGCGGGTTGCCGTGGCTCAGACTTCGCACGATCCGCTCCGGACTGAAGGAATGACGCCATGGCATAAACCTTTTCGCCGGACATGCGTTGTTGGGTTTCAAGCCAGGGAGATGACCATGCAGATGAAATCGGAAATCGCCGGCGAGGCCGCCAAGCAGCGGCATATCCAGCGCCGTATCGACGAGAAGGACAAGTCCAGGTCCAATGGCAAGCAAAAAGGCGCCATGCAGGCCGGCGCCCGCAAATATCCCGAACCGCCCTTCCCCGAGCAGCACCAGCCGAAGCCGGGGCATGAATGGGCGATCGAGCCGGCGCCGCTTTATGATGCGCCATTTTATATCGGATCGAAAAAGCTCGACGGCAAAGTGGCCGTCATTACCGGCGGCGATTCAGGCATCGGTCGTGCGGTGGCCGTGCTCTATGCGCGTGAAGGCGCCGATGTGGGGATCGTCTATCTCTCGGAGGACAAGGACGCCGAAGAGACCAAAAGGGCCGTCGAAGCCGAAGGCCGGCGCTGCATCCTGATCAAGGCCGATGTCAGCGAACGCGACCACTGCCACAACGCGGTGGCTGAGATCGTGCAGGAGTTTGGGCGCATCGACGTGCTGGTCAACAACGCCGCTTTCCAGATCCACTCCAGCGATTTCAGCGAGCTGACCGAGGAGCATTTCGACACGACGCTGAAGACCAACCTCTACGGCTATTTCCACATGGCTCAGGAGGCGGTACCGCACATGAAGCCCGGTTCGGCAATCATCAATACCGGTTCAGTGACCGGCATCGAGGGCTCGAAGCAACTGGTCGACTACTCCATGACCAAGGGCGGCATTCATGCCTTCACCCGCGCGCTCTCGGGCAACCTTGTCGACAAGGGCATAAGGGTCAACGCCGTGGCGCCGGGGCCGGTTTGGACGCCGCTCAACCCCTCGGACAAGGAAGCCGGCGATGTTTCGAAATTTGGCGCGGATACGCCGATGAAACGGCCCGCCCAGCCGGAGGAGATCGCGCCGGCCTACGTGTTCCTCGCCTCGCCGCACTGCTCGAGCTATATCACCGGCGAGATATTGCCGATCGTGGGCGGCTACTGACGGCATGTATTTCATTGCCTTGGCCACTGACTATGACGGCACGCTGGCGCATGAGGGGATCGTTGCCCAGAAGACGCTTGCGGCGCTTGAACGCTTCAAGAAGAGCGGCCGCAAACTCATTCTCGTCACCGGGCGCGAGCTGCCCGACCTCAAACGCGTCTTTCCCGAAGTCGCGATCTTCGACAAGGTCGTCGCCGAAAACGGCGCGTTGATCTACACGCCGGCCAGCGAGGAGGAGCGGACGATATCTCCGCCGCCCGTCCCCGAGCTCATCGCCAAACTCAGGAAACGCGGTGTCAAACCGCTTTCGGTCGGATGCTCGATCGTCGCAACCTGGGAACCGCATCAGGCTACCGCGCTCGAGGTCATCAAGAAATTGGGGCTGGAGCTGGAAATCATCTTCAACAAGGGCGCGGTGATGATCCTGCCCAGCGGCATCAACAAGGCGACCGGCCTGACAGCCGCGCTTCAGGACCTCAGATTGTCGCCGCACAACGTCGTCGGTGTCGGCGACGCCGAAAACGACCACGCCTTCCTCCGCGCCTGCGGCTTCAGCGTCGCCGTCGACAACGCGCTGCCGGCAGTCAAGGAAACGGCGGATCTCGTGACACGCGGCGCGCGCGGAAAAGGCGTCGAGGAACTGATCGCCAAGGTGGTGGAGCGCGATCGCGAGCTTGTGCCGAGCCGCGACGGCATTGAGCTTGGCTCGGAGGACGGCAAGGAGGTGTATCTGTCGCCAACCGATACGGTGCTGATCGCCGGGAGCTCCGGCATCGGCAAATCGACCCTGGCGACCGCACTGACGGAGCGCTTCGTCGAGAGAAAGTTCCAGTTCTGCATCTTCGATCCGGAAGGCGACTACGATGGCCTCGAAGGCGCGGTCCGGCTGGGCGACGGCTCGAACGCGCCGACGAAAACGCAATTGCTCGATCTCCTGGAGAAGCCCGACAACAATCTTGTCGTCAATGGCCTGGCGCTGCGCGTCAACGAGCGGCCGGACTTCTTTGCCGACCTGCTGCCGGGCCTTGGCAGTCTTCGTTTCCGTACGGCACGACCGCACTGGCTGATCATCGACGAGGCGCATCACCTCCTGCCGAAGCGGCGCGACGATACCCCGATGGTGCTGGCGATGGAATTGCCCGGCACGATCCTGATCACGGTTCATCCGGACGCGATCTCAACCGATGCATTGCGGCTGGTCACCGCCGTCATCGCACTCGGCCCCAAGGCAAAAAAGGTCATCAAGACGTTCTGCCGCGAGACCGGCACCGAACCGCCAAAGGACAAGGATCTGAGCTCTCCGAAAGACCAGCGCGTGCTGTTCTGGCGACCGCAGGCGCACAAGAAACCTGCCATGGTCGAGCCGATCGAGCCGCGGCAGTCGCTCAAGCGCCACAGCCGCAAATATGCCGAGGGCCAGCTCGACGAGAAGGGCAGCTTCTATTTCCGCGGCCCCGACAATGCAATGAACCTCCGCGCCCATAATCTGATGATTTTCGCCCAGATCGCCGAGGGGATCGACGACAGGACCTGGGAACATCATCTGCGCGCCGGCGACTATTCCGAATGGTTTCGCCACCAGATCAGGGACAAGGAACTGGCGCGCGAGACCGCGGAGGCGGAGAAAGACGGCACACTTTCGGCGCAGGAGAGCCGCAACCACATCCTGGACGCAGTGCGCCGCCGCTATACCGCGCCCGCCACCGCGCCAAAGGAATAGATGCAAGCGGCGCCCAGCCGTGGAACCTCATCCGCCAAACGAAATTGTGTTCTATCGGGCGCCAGATCCAATCAATGCCGAATAATTGCCCCGGAAAGAGACGATGGATGAGCAGCGACCCGGACCAGAATGATCCTGTCTTTTCGGCGGAGCAGGCGCGGCAGGGCGAGATCATCCTGCGGACGCGGGCGCGCCGGATCACTTTCATCGCCGGCCCGGTGGGTCTCGTCTTTCTGGTATGGCTGGTGTGGTGGATTTGAATTCCTGACGGCTGGAGCGAAATCATGAAATCACAGCTTGTTGCCGAAAGCGCCGGGCAGAGAACGTTCGTGGTTGTGCTTGATCCCGGCGAAGAGGCGTTTGCGCAGCTGACGTCGTTTGCGGTCGAGCGTGGCGTCGGCGGCGCGTCGCTGACTGCGCTCGGCGCTTTCGAAAGGGCAACCGTCGGCTGGTTCGACCCGGGAGAAAGGACCTACCGGAAAATCCCCATCCAGGAACAGTGCGAAGTGCTGAGCGCGATCGGCGATGTTGCCATCGGCGACGACGGCAGGCCCAGCCTGCACGTCCACGCAGTCCTTGGATTGAGTGACGGCACCACGAGGGGTGGTCATCTGCTGGACGGAATCGTGCGGCCGACGCTTGAGGTCACATTGGTGGAGACGCCTGGCCATCTGCGCCGCAGGCATCATCCCGAACTCGGCGTCGCCCTGATCGACCTGGAGCCTTGATCCGAGCCGATCACTTCGTTGATTTGACTGCGGCCGTTTCGGGTACGACCTCCCAACCGAAGACGCTGCGGCCGCCGAGCAGATGCGATTGCTCGAACTCCCCGGCGACGATTTCATTCAGGCTTGGGCCGGTGACATAGCGCTCGACCTGCCGCGACTGGTCGTCCAGCCGCCGCAAGGCGCCGATCTCTTCGTCACGGCCGAGCCTGGCCTTCTGGACAGCCGACTTCAGCACGCCGATCGTCTCGTCATAGACCTTCAGCGGCACAGGGAACGGGTGCCTGTCCTTGCCGCCATGCGCCAGCGAGAAGCGTCCTGGATCGGAAAAACGGCACGGCGCGCCATGCACGACTTCGGCGACCAACGCCAGCGCCCGCACCGTGCGCGCGCCGACATTGGGCACGAGGAGAAGCTCGGCGAAATCCGTCGGACCGCGCTCAGCCGCCGCGGCGATACTGCCGTGCAGGCGGCGCATGACGACATCGCTTTCGCGCACATCGTGGTGCGCCGGCATGACCAGATGCGGCAGCAGCTTTTGTGTCGGGTCCGGCGCTGGCGCCGAACCCCGCTCCAAAGCGGCAAGTTCCCTCACGATGCGATCCGGTCCAAGGTCGTGCAGAAGGTCCAGTTGTCCCTGGCGCGACGCTTCGGCGCGGCGGTCGGTCAGGTTGACGATCTCGCCCTGATTGGCGCCCTCGATGGCAGCATGCGGCTGGTCGACAAAGCTCTTCAGGCCCTCGGACAGCCAGTGATAGCGGCGCGCCACCTTGCTGTCGCCGTTCATGCCTTGCTGCACCACCACCCACTTGCCGTCGTCGGTGACGATAAAGCCGTGCAGATAGAGATCGAAACCGTCCTGGACCGCGGCGCTGTCCACCTTGGCGACAAGCCGGCTGGCAGTCGCGAGGCCTTGCCCGTCGAGACCGACACGCTCGCCGATCAGGGCGAGCTCATGCGGGGTCTTGCGCGAATGCGCGCCGCGGCCGCCGCAAACGTGGATGCCGAGTTCGCCGGAAAGCGGCGACAGACCGCGCTTCAACGCTCCGACGACGCTGGTGGTGATGCCGGAGGAATGCCAGTCCATCCCCATCACGGCGCCAAAAGACTGGAACCAGAACGGATGCGCCAGCCGGCGCAGCAATTCATCGCGGCCGTAATGGTGGATGATCGCCTCGCACATGACCGCGCCAAGCCGCGTCATGCGGTCGCCGAGCCATTTCGGTACGCGCCCGCCGTGAAGTGGGAGATCAGCACTTCCCGATCGCTGTGCCACGGTCTTTTGCTTGCTCCTTGAGTCCTGCCTCGACAGATAGGTATCGAAAGGGGTGTGGAGAAGCTATGGCCTGATTCAGGCCGCGATCGTTGCAAGCCGCCAGCTAGCGGGCAGGTTCGCTGAGGAGATCAAACTTCTGGATCTCGCAATGCTCGCCCACCGATTCCAGCAGATCTATTGGCGGTGCGCCAGTGTCCGGCCGCCTCCAACTGATCTCGAACGAGAAAACGGGGTCTTTGATATCCGGGCGCCTCTCTATCGCGACGAGGCGTGCCCGGTAACCAATCGGCCCGATCATCGTATCGAGTTCCTGTCGGGCTGCGGCCTTCCAGGTCACCGCCAACTGGGCGTGGTGTTCGCGCGAAATTCGAAGATCCACCCATTTCAGGACGAGCAAGGTGGCCAGCGTCAGTGCGGTGCCGGCCGCGCCCAAGCCGTATTGGCCACCACCGAAAGCCAATCCGATTGCCGTCATCACCCACAAGGTGGCCGCCGTGGTGACGCCGCTGACCAGACTGCCACGGCGAAGAATGGCGCCACCACCGATAAAGCCGACGCCGGTCAGCACGCCCAGCGGAAAGCGCAAGACGTCCATCGATGCAAACGAATCCGGGTGCTTGCCGACGGTTCCCAGCAGAATGCTGGCCTGGACCATTGCGATGGCGGCCGCCAACCCGACCAGCACGGTGGTGCGTAGCCCCGCCGCGTGCCCGCGCGCCTCCCGGTTGAGGCCTATCAACAAGCCGGCGAGCGCGGTCAGAAGTAGTCGTGCCGCGATGTCCTGCCAAACCGGAACAACGAGGAGCATCGCGGTCACCCGTTGGGCCAGGCGCTGCTGGGCAGGAATAGCGCCATGGTCAAAGCGAACAAGGGCAAGAGCGTCTTCATCGCAAATTCTTTTCGTCGATAAGCAACAAACGATGCGCCTGGATTTTGGTTGCACCGCCGACGATTCACCCCGGCGATGGGCAGCGGCGGAACAAAACCTTCGGCCTGCGGGTTGGTGGGTTCACGCCAACGAAGGATTTACAGTCATGGTCCGCTTGCTGCTTGCTGGAGCCGTCGCTTATCTGGCCTATCGCATCACCAAGGAGATCGGTGGGTCCGGCGAGGTCGATCCGCTGTCGCCTTCAGCCGACCAAGCCGGCCGCAAGGCGCCGAGGCGGCAAAGCGGGGCACAGAGGAATGGCCGACGGCGGTAGCGAATGGCATAGCGGCGGCACTGACCAGCCATGACCGCATTTCCGTTGCCGCTCGACCTTCGTCCGATGGAAGCCAAAGCCGCCGATGCAATTCCTGGCGGCGACGGGCTTTGGCAATACGAGCCGAAATGGGACGGGTTTCGCTGCCTCGCGTTCAAGGGCGACGATGCCGTCGACCTGCGAGCAAAATCGGGCAAGCCGCTTGGCCGCTATTTTCCCGAACTGGTCGCGGTGCTGCGCGATGTGAGCTCGCGACGGTTTGTTGCCGACGGCGAGATCGTCATCGAGGTCGACGGATCGTCCTCGTTCGAGGCCCTGCAAATGCGCCTTCATCCCGCCGAAAGCAGGATCCGCAAGTTGAGCCTCGAGACGCCCGCCATGCTGGTCCTGTTCGATATGCTGGCCGAACCCGGCGGCAGGATCATCATCGAAGAGCCTCTCACCACCAGGAGGCAGGCGATTGAGGCCTTTGTCGCGTCGGCGGCACGGCCCGAACTGCACCTGTCCAAATATACGCACGACGCCGCCACCGCCGAGCGCTGGCTGCAGGGCGCCGGCTACGGCTCCACCGACGGTGTTGTTGCAAAACTGATCGCCGGGCCATACCGGCCCGGCGAGCGCGCCATGGTCAAGGTCAAGCGACTACGCACTGCGGATTGCGTGGTCGGCGGCTTTCGCTATCTCGCCGGCAGCAACGAAGTCGGATCCCTGCTGCTTGGCCTCTACAATAACGAAGGCAGGCTGGACCATGTCGGGTTCACCTCGACCATCGGCAAGGACGACAGGGCAGCATTGACCAGACGGCTGGAAAAACTGCGGGCCAAACCGGGTTTCACCGGCAAGGCGCCGGGCGGACCAAGCCGCTGGAGCACGGAGCGGAGCGGACAATGGGAACCGATAAAGCCTGAACTGGTGGTCGAGGTTCGGTTCGACCATGTGACCGGCGACCGATTCCGGCACGGAACCAAGCTGTTGCGCTGGCGGCCGGACAAGGAGCCCCGGCAATGCACGTTCGAGCAGATCGAGTAAGTCCGCTTCGACGCACCGCTTCAAGACTCCAGCCGCCGGCTCTACCGTTCATGACGGACCAATGCAGAATTCACCGGTTCGCCGCGGCCAACCGAGCCTTGGCAACATTTCCGAGGCTCGGTTGCGGTTTTGAAATCAAGCGGCTTCTTGCATTGCGCGTTCGTTGACACCGCTTTCGCCGAGCTTGGAAAGCGCTTCGTCGGTCGCGACCTCTTCCTTGAGAGTTGCCCTGAGCAGCTCGACAACATCGCTCTTGCCAAGTTCTTCCGCCCACGCGATCAAAGTGCCGTAGCGAGCGATCTCGTAATGTTCGACAGCTTGCGCCGCACCGACAAGCCCGGCGTCGAGCGCGGGAGCACCATTATACTCCTCGAGCATTTCCGAGCCCTCTTCGATGATGCCGTCAATCGCCGGACAGGTTTTGCCGCGGGCCGGCTTGCCGAATTTCTCGAACACCTCCTCGAGGCGGTCGACATGTCCTTCGGTTTCCATGCGGTGTTTCTCGAAAGCGGCGGTCACTTCTTCCGACTCCGCTCCCTTGGCCATTTTGGGCAGCGCTTTCAGTATCTTCTTCTCGGCGTAGTAGAGGTCTTTGAGCCCGTCGAGGAACAGATCCTCAAGGCCCTTGCTTGCCGCCTTCGCGGCCTTTTTCGTGGTCGCCATGATCCTCTCCCGAATGGTTGGTGCCGCCTCGCAAAGTGGAGGTGTCCGATAACCCTCCGACGGGAAACAAGTTCCCTGACGCTACGGGAGCTTTGAAAATTTTTTCCGACCTGCGTGTGGTGTCGCAAGGGCCTTGACCTGCGGCAGCAATCGGCGAGGAAAGCGCCGTCAGCGCTCGCCGATATGCTCGAACAGGCGGATGTATTCGGCCTCGGCCAAGCCGTAGCCGCCATCTGCCAGTGCGACGAGACCATCGCGGTCGCGGATGATAATTTCGCCGCGGCGGGACCGGATGAGCCCTCGCCCCTCAAGCAGCTGCAGCGCGACCGTTACACCCGGGCGCCTTACGCCAAGCATGATCGACAGGAATTCGTGAGTGATCGTCAGCCGGCCGCCGTCCACCCGATCGTCACACATGAGCAGCCAGCGCGCCAGCCGGTCTTCAAGTTTCGATCGCGCGTTGACCAGCGCGGTAAAGCCAGTCTGTACATGCAGATATTGCACGTAGCGCAGCAAGAACAGCCGCAGCGTCGGGCTTTGTGTCAGCGCCGCTTTGAACGGCTCGGCGTCGATCTTGGCGGCTTCTCCCGCCAGCTGCACATAGCAATCATGGACCGTACGGTCGTCGCCCATTATCAGGGCCGAGCCGGTCATACCTTCCAAGCCGACAAGGCCAACTTCCGCATCGCTGCCGTTCGGCATTTTCGCAACCACGGAACCGATACCCTCCTCGAGGAAATAGATGGCCTCGATCGGCGATCCGGACACTTCGAGCGATTGCCGTAACTCCAGCGAACAGCGCTCGATGTGCGGCTCGAGAGATGCGAAATCGCCGGCGCTCATTCGGCGCAACAGCTTGTTTTTGTATGGATTTTTATTGGAATATGGATTCTTATTGGAAGTTGCTGGATCAGACATAGCTGGGCCCAAAACAGGGCAAGAGCTTTCTTATCTCCCAGCCGTCCGCGCCCGGTATAACCTGCGAACGATAGCGCCTATATAAGCACTGAAAGGTATGGAGCCTACTAAATAAAAAAATGAATCGATGCACGGCAGTTCTCCTGCCGCTTGCCTACGAAAACATCCGACTGAAAGTTAGAGTTGGAAACGTACCAAAGACGGTTTCGTACGAAAACGACAATTGAGATCGCCGGGCGCAAAAGAGCCCGTCGCGAGGGATGCAACGGGCTCCATTCGGGCGTCGTGGGCTACGCCCAGTGATCCAAATGAGGGTGGGTTGGATCGCAGCAACAATGCAGGTGCGAGACAGTCGTTCCCAAACTGTCTGCTTGGTAATTTCTGTACATTGAGTTTGGACGAGAGCGGCGCTAATTGAATTGGAGGCGTTCACACAGGCATGGCGAGTGGACGCTTGTAAGACGCTTCGCGCTTTCGCCCTTTTCAAGGGAGGATGGCATGTCGATGCAAGGTGCAGCAACTCCAGCCGAACTGAGCGTGCTGAGAAAAGCGCTCGACGACTGCTGCCGCGAGTTGGGTGTTGCGGACGACAGTCCTGTCCGCGAGCGGTTGGCAGCCCGTATCATGTCGCTGTTCAACGAGGGTGTGCTCAGCGCCGATCTGAAAGAAGCGCTGGCCGCCGATCGCCAACACTAAGCTGCTGCTATGGTGGCGTCCTCGGCGCCGAAAGGTTCGGCACCGAGTCGCCCTTTCTAGCCAGGGTCCCGGTTTGCCAAGGATACTTGGAAATCTTGTCTTTTCACGACAAAACGCCCGGCGCTTATTACCAAGCAGGCGTTTTTGTCGCGAGCGTGACACTAACGCGTGTCGCGCTTGACCGGCCTCATGCGACGCACTTTAGGTTCCTGTTTTATGCATGTCGTTATCACAAAACCGCTGCACACCCTCGGGTCAAGCCCGAGGGCATGCTTTTGCGCGACATGCATCAGATGCGCCCAAGCAGGACCAGGATAATGACGATAAGCAGCACCAGGCCGAGGCCGCCACCACCGTAATAGCCGGTGCCATAGAACGGTCCGCCGCCCAAGCCGCTGAAGCCGCCAAGCAAGGCAAGGACCAAGATGATGATGAGAATGGTTCCAAGGCCCATGATGTCTGCTCTCCTTGTTTGCGCTGCCGCCATTCGCATCAGCGCGTCGCATTGTACAAAGGTATGAACTCGCAAGAAGCATTCCTGTTCCGGCGGGACGGTAAGGCGTACACTCATGCGGCAAGCAAAATGCCGGGCCGTGCCGTCAGAAAAGTCCACAGATGCATGCCTGCGGAGAATGGCATGGCGGCCGCCTTGAACACCTGAGAACATGCTGAAATTCATGGGGAATTTGTCGGAACCTTCGCCCGCCCGAACGGTTGTTTTCGTAGTCGCAACGCGACGACCCTCGTAAAAAGGAGAAGCCTCATGCTCACGAAAATTCTCGCAGCTTCCGCGCTTACGATCGGTCTGGCCACGTCAGCGATGGCCCAGAACGTCGGCGATCCCTCCGGAGACGCTACCGACGGCAGCGGGCGGACGATCGTAGTCCCGGATAATGGCGGCCCTGACACCGGCACGGATTCGACCATCACCAACAGCATTCGCGATTTCTCAACGACGAATTCGAATGCCGACCGGAATTGCCCGCCAGGCCCGCAGGGGGCTCTGCCCGATGCGACCGGCAAGGCTCCTGGCACAATGGCCCCGACGGTGAACGACAACCACTGCGGCAAGTAAGCGCCCGGTGATCACAGCCTGACCAGGCCGCGGAGCAAAGGCTCCGCGGCCTGTCCGTTTTTGCCGCAAATTAGCGCCTAACGGCCGCGGTGGTCAAAACTGACCGCGATCTCCAGACCGTCCAGCGCGCGAACGATGAAGCCAACCAGCTCCTCGTCGGTTTGCCGGAACCAGGGAAAGCGTCTGCGCAAATCGGCTATGACGAGGGTGGTCGAGAGAATGTCGCCGGAATGGTAGTCGGCCATGACGGTATGAACGGCAGCGTCGGTATCAATACCGATTCCTAGCGGCGATTTGATCTGCCCACGGGGGCCTCCACCCATCTCTCCCGACCGACGATAGCAAGACTGCGGCAAAGCGAAAGAGCTTGTACGATTCCGTACGATCTCGCCGCGTGCGTTGCGATTTGCGGGACGCAGCCGGCGTCCTTTGTTTTGCGTTTCCAAACCATTGTCTGGCGTCGCGGCGGCTCTGGCGCCACGACCAGGCAACCTCGCTGCAGCTTCCGCGTTGAGCCATCGAGGGATGACATCAGCCTCGGAGAACCCCCATGAGAATACTTCCATCCATCACTGCGGCAGCGATGGTGGCCGGCGCGCCTTTGGCTGCTTTTGCCCAATCGGCGACGCTGACGCCTCTAACGACCGACACCATGAGCAAGGTTGACACTGCGACGTTTGTCAAGACGGTGCCCATCGCCAATACATTCGAAATCGAATCGAGCCGACTTGCGCAGACGCAGGCGAAGGCCGACGACGTAAAAGCCTTCGCGGCGCAAATGGTCACGGACCACACCAAGGCCGACGAGGAGTTCAAGGCGGCGCTGAGCAAGGGTCAGACGACTTCGGCCACCGCGCCAGCCGGCCCGCCGCTGGACACCAAGCACCAGGCGCTGCTCGACCAACTCAAGGAGGCCAGCGGGGACAGCTTCCAATCGAAATACATCGACATGCAGACCCAGGCGCATAAGGAAGCGGTGGCGCTGTTTTCCGCTTACGCAAATTCCGGCGACGATCCGGCGATGAAGGAATTTGCCAAAAAGACGCTGCCGGTGCTGCAAATGCACGAACGTCACGTGAAGGATCTCGCTGCCGCGCATCAATGAGGGCGACGACCGCCAGCGGTTTCGCCAACGGAGACGCCGGGCTTGAAGGGAGCGGCCGTCGTCGGCCCCGGGAACAAAGTACCGAGAGTGCCGTTATTCACTTGGCCTATTCCCGGGAGGATCCAATGGGAGGCGGCATTCGCGAGGCGCCGAGGGCAGTAGAGCTGGGTTTCGGCACCGTTCCGATTGCCGCTGTCACAGGCTGAATCGATTTCCGGCCGGGACAGGTTACCATGCGCTACGGCGAGATATTTGCAAACGCAACGGCGCTCTTGTTGCTGGCGCTGATGGTTGGCGGCATCTTCATCTTGTTTGGAGAACCGCTGTGGCCGCGGCACTACGCGAGAATGGTGCTGGTCCCGAATATTGATGCCATGGCCACCGCGTCATTCCGAACAAGGTGCGCTCCAAGTCCATGCCTGCCCGACACCATCGATCAGACCATGCTGGCTCCTCGCCCCGAGGACGGGCCGTGATCTGCGATTTGCAGACGCTGCAACGCTGTGGAGCGGGATGCGGTAAGGCCCGCCGCGCAAGTCGCGCCGCGGGCTTACCGGTGCAATCAAACGGTCTTGCAAACCGTCCGGCTACAACTAGGTCAGGATAAGCACGATCTTGTAGGTATTCGGATCGACGATGACGATTCGGCCATCGGCCAGCACGAAATATTCATAGGATTCGTAAGCCGGAACAATCTTGACGATGCGCGCCGGCAGACGATGCAGCCGGACCTTCTTTCGCGGAACCTCGATGCCGACAGAGATGTCGAAATCGACATTGGAAACCGGTTGGACATTCGTTTCCTTGATGACCTGGGTAATCTCTGTCTTCTGTTCAACGGTCACATTGCTGATGGAAGCGGTCGAACTCTGGTCCTGCGTCTGCGTAGAGGCGTTGCCCTGAGTCTGCTCGCTGGTCGTGGTCCCAGTCTTGCCCTGAGCATGCTCCTCGGTCTTCATTTTCGTGTTGCCTTGGGCCTGCTCGGTAGTGGTGGTTCCGGTTTTGCCCTGGGCCTGCTCGTCGGTTTTCATTTTGGTGTTGCCCGTGGCCTGCTGGTCAGTCGTGGCGCCAGCCTTGCCCTGAGCTTGCTCGTCGGTCTTCATTTTCGGCTTGCCCTGAGCCTGCTGGTCAGTCGTAGCGCCAGCCTTGCCCTGGGCTTGCTCGTCGGTCTTCAG
Source organism: Mesorhizobium sp. M0340 (assembly GCF_040321535.1). Lineage (NCBI taxonomy): Bacteria > Pseudomonadati > Pseudomonadota > Alphaproteobacteria > Hyphomicrobiales > Phyllobacteriaceae > Mesorhizobium > Mesorhizobium sp. M0340. The sequence goes on from NZ_JAMYRR010000004.1 coordinate 360,932, forward strand.
CTTTTTGTTGCCCTGCGCCTGTTGTTCAGTCGTAGCGCCGGCCTTGCCCTGAGCCTGCTCGCCCATCTTGGCGCCATTTGGACAGTTGGCAGTGCCGGCTGCGCAATTGGCGCCGGACTGGTCGTCGGTCGACTGCTGCGTCTGGGCAAGTGCCGCTCCGCAGCTGACGCTGATTGCTAGCATGCTGGTAATCAGAACGCCTTTCATGAGAGATCTCCTTGGAAAATGCGTCCCTTCACCGCGTAAAACTGTGGCTAAAAAACTTTGTTCCAAATTAACCGAGCGAAACGGCAAGCGATCCGAGCGGCGGAACAAGCTCTACCCGGTGACGTTACCGACCTAGCGACCCCGTTGCGAACGGCATGACGCGGCGCAGCGCAGAGGTGGCTCAGACGAAAGGAGACGATCATGAGAATGCATCTTTCCGCAGCCGCGGCTGGGTTCTTGTTGCTAGCGGGCGTCGGCGCCGCTGCCGCCCAGGACGTGGTCATCGAACCGCAGCAGGAGACGATCGTACGCGAGTATGTGAAAAAGCAGCCTCTGGCGTCCGTCCAGCTTCCCGGCGTGGAGCTCAATGTCGGCTCGACACTGCCCGATACCGTCGAGCTTCATGAAGTTCCCAGCGTCAAATACCGCTACGTCGTCGTCGACAATCGGACCGTCCTGGTCGATCCTGGCACGCGCAGGATCGTGAAGGTCATCGAGTGAACAAGCGCGTCGCTTTGAAGGGACATGCGGCGCGTCCAGCATTGTCGACATCCCAGACTGCTGCCCTTGTTGGGCATTCCGACGCAGAAAGGGCCCGCCGTTCCGACGCACGGCGGGCCACATAGCGAGTCACCACCCCGGCTCCTCATCTGGTGTGAAATACTGTTCTTTGATCTGGCGATCAGCATTTCCGATGATGCCCGCAAGGCTTCGCATTCCGCTTGGCCGCAACGATTGCAAAAACCGATGAGATTGACCATGCCTCGGAACACCAACACTTTGCTTCAATTCTTCTCGGCAACTATAAGCCGGCGCGCCGGCTTCGCTGTACTTCTTGCATCAGCGGTTGCGATTGTCAGCCTTGCTGCGCCGTCGTTCGCCGAGGACAAGACGGCGGTCAAGGTCGGCATCATGAGCGGCGAGGACGAGGACGTCTGGCGCGTCGTCACCGCCCAGGCGGCGGAGAGGGGCCTGACGATCGAGACCGTGGTGTTCAACGACTATACCCAGCCGAATGAAGCGCTCGAGCGTGGCGAAATCGACGCCAACGCCTTCCAGCACAAGCCCTATCTCGACAACCAGATCAAGACGCAGGGCTATCACATCGTCCCGGTCGGCTATACCGGGGTCTGGCCGATCGGCCTTTATTCCAAGAAGTACGCGAATATTGCCGACCTGCCCGAAGACGCGGTCATTGGCGTGCCGAACGACCCGTCCAATGAGGGCCGCGCACTGCGCGTCCTGCAGAGCGAACATCTGATCAAGCTCAGGGAAGGCACCGGCATTCTGGCGACGACCACCGACATCGCCGAAAACCCGAAGCACTTGGTCATCAAGGAGCTGGACGCAGGCATCGTCGGGCGCTCGGTGGAAGACCTCGACGGGGCCGTAGTCAACACGGATTGGGCGCTTAAAAGCGGCCTCACACCGGAGAACCGCATCGCCCAGGAGGCGGTGGCCGACAATCCCTATCGCAATTTCATCGCGGTCAAGGCCGGCAATGAAAACCAGCCCTGGGTAAAGACATTGGTCGCTTCCTATCAGAACGAAAAGGTGAAGGCCGAATTCGACCGGGTCTACAAGGGAACCGGCATCAGCGCCTATTGATGCCGAGCTCAACTGGGCGCTGAAGCCCGGCATGATAAAGCGGTCCGCGCTTCAACGCGGACCGCGATCGCGTTTGCGGGACACCAATACAGGAACTTTTATGAACCAGCATTTCGCCTCGGTCACGGAAGTCACGCATCCCGTCGGCGGCCCCTCCGCGGGACCGAACGATGTCGTGCGCCTCATCGAGCTGAAGCGCCGTTTCGGCGCGACAGCGGCGCTGGACGGCGTGTCGCTCAGCGTGCGCCAGGGCGAGATCCTCGGCATCATCGGCCGCAGCGGCGCCGGCAAGTCGACGCTGATACGCTGCCTGAACGGCCTGGAGCGGCCGGATTCAGGACAGGTCTTCATCGAAGGCCGCGACATCAGCCGGCTCGGCGAGCGCGAATTGCAGCCGCTGCGCCGGCGCATCGGCATGATCTTCCAGCATTTCAACCTGCTGTCCGCCAAGACGGTCGAAGACAATGTAGCGCTGCCGCTCAAGATCGAAGGCCGGCCCAGGGCCGAACGCCTGGCGCGCGCCGCCGAGCTGCTCGAGCTTGCCGGCCTGTCGGAAAAGGCGAAAGCCTATCCTGCGTCGCTGTCGGGCGGGCAGAAGCAGCGCGTCGGCATTGCCCGGGCGCTTGCGGGGCGCCCGGCGCTGCTGCTGTCGGACGAAGCGACCTCGGCGTTGGACCCGGAGACGACGCGCTCCATCCTTGCCTTGCTCAGAGACATCAACCGGCAGCTCGGCCTGACCATCCTGCTCATCACGCACGAGATGGAGGTGATCCGTTCGATCGCCGATCGTGTCGCGGTGATCGACGCTGGGCGGATCGTCGAGCAAGGCCCGGTCTGGTCGGTTTTTGCGGACCCCAAGTCGGCGATCACGCAGAGCCTGCTCGGCGGCATCCGGCCGCAATTGCCGGCAGAGATCGCAAGCCGGCTAACGCGGAACGCCGGCGTGGAGGCGATCCTCAGGATCGACGTGGCCGGTGAGGCCGCGCGAAGCCCGCTTTTGTCCGATCTTGCCTCGGCAGTTCCCGGCTCGTTCCGCCTCGTGCATGGCGGCATCGATCACGTCCAGCAGCAGCCGGTCGGGACACTGTTCGTTGCGGTCGCCGGCAGCAATGAAGCTCACCTGGCAGAGGTGATCGCGTTCTTGAAAGCCCGCCAAGCGCGGGTGGAGGTGCTTGGCCATGTCGCCGGTTCTGTTTGAGCTTCTCGTCCGTTCGATCTGGGAAACGATCCTGATGACGGCCGCCTCCGGCCTCGTCTCGCTGGTTTTCGGGCTGCCGCTCGGCCTGGCGCTGGTCGCCACCGACCGCGGCGGCATCGCCGAAAACCTGTGGGTGAACCGCGCGCTTGGCGCTGTCATCAACGGCTTCCGCTCTGTGCCTTTCATCATCCTGCTGGTTGCGCTGATCCCGGTGACGCGGCTGATCGTCGGCACCTCGATCGGCACCTGGGCAGCGATCGTTCCGCTGTCGATCGCCGCGACGCCCTACTATGCCCGGATCGCCGAAGTGTCGCTGCGTGAGGTCGACCACGGGCTGATCGAAGCGGCGCGCGCCATGGGCGGCAACCGCTGGACGATCATTCGCGAGGTGCTGGTGCCGGAAGCGCTGCCCGGCATCGTCGCCGGCTTCACGGTGACGCTGGTGACGCTGATCGGCGCCTCGGCGATGGCCGGCGCCATCGGCGCCGGCGGGCTCGGCGACCTCGCCATCCGCTACGGTTACCAGCGCTTCGAAACGTCAGTCATGATCGCCGTGGTCATCGTCCTGATCGTCCTGGTCTGCGGCATCCAGTGGGCCGGCGACCGGCTGGTCGCGAGGCTGGATCACCGCACCTGATCGTTGGCCGCAAATGAGGGAAATCCGGGGTCGCGCCATCAGCCGGCGCGCCTCTTTTCCGTGGCTGCCCGGTCGATCCCCAATCCATCCGCCGAGAGAGCGACCCCGAACCTTTCGGCGGCTTCTGCGGGCGTGTAATAGCCCAGCGCGACATCCCTCGCCACAAGATCGGCGTCCCGCTGCAACGGATCGCCATAGCCGCCGCCGCCCGGCGTGCCGACGCGCACGCGGTCGCCGGCTTTCAACGCGATGTCCTGCTCCTTGGACAGGTGCGGCGGCACATGTTCCTTGCCGTCGCGGAACACGGTCACCGTGTTGACCGCGCCATCCTTGCCGCCGAGCGCGCCTTGCGGGCCGAAGCGGCCGTGGTCCATGACGAAAGAGGCACGTGCATCACCGCGCAGGATTTCCACCTCATAGGCAAGCCCAAAACCGCCGCGATGCTTGCCGGCGCCACCGGAGCCTTCGCGCAGCGCATAGTGGCGGTAGAGCACCGGAAAGGCCTGCTCCATAATCTCGACCGGCGGCGACTTGGAGATGCCTATGGTCGAGCAGCCATTGGTCAGGCCGTCGTGATCGGCATTGCCACCATAGCCGCCGCCCGAGATCTGGTACATGACATAATCGCGGCCGCGCGCCGGGTCGTTGCCGCCGAGTGCGAAATTGCCGCTGGAGCCAGCCGGAGCCGCCGTCACTCTGTCCGGCAGAGCCTGCACCATCGCCGCGAACACCGCCTCGGCGATGCGCTGCGAAACCTCGGCTGCGCAGCCCGATACAGGGCGCGGATATTTGGCGTCGAGGAAGGTGCCTTCCGGCCGCTTGACGATCAGCGGTTCGAAGGCGCCGGCGCTAATCGGCACATCCGGGAAAATATGGCGCATGGCGAGATAGACCGAGGACAAGGTCGTCGCCAGAACGCTGTTCATCGGCCCGGCGCAGGGTTTTGATGAGCCCGAGAAGTCGAAGCTGAGCGTGTCGCCTTTTTTCTCGACTGCCAGCGCGATGATCAGCGGCTCGTTTACCACCCCGTCTGAATCGACGAAGGCCTGCGAGCGATAGATTCCGTCGGGAATGGTCGATATGTTGACGCGCATCTGTTCAGCGGCGCGGCGCCGCAATTCGGCGATCGCTTGGACAACCGTTTCGTGTCCGTAACGATCCAGGATTCCATTGAGCCTGTCCTGGCCGATCAGCAGTGCCGCCGCCTGCGCGCGGATATCGCCAATGCGCTGGTCGGCAACACGGATGTTGGAGCAGATGATGGCGTAGATCTCCGGGTCGAGCACGCCCTTCTTGAACAGTTTCACCGGCGGCAACCGCAAGCCTTCCTGCTCGACCGCCGTTGCCGAGGCGGAGAAGCCGCCCGGCACCGAACCGCCAATGTCAGGCCAATGGCCGGTGTTCGACAACCAGCAGAAGATCTTCCCGTCCCGGTAGACCGGCATGGCGAAGCGCACATCCATCAGATGGGTGCCGCCGAGATAGGGATCGTTGACGATGTAAATATCGCCCGGCTCGGGCGGCAGGCAGCGTCCGTCGGCGATCATCTCGATCACCGTTTTGGTCGAATACTGCATGACGCCGACGAACACCGGCAGACCCTGGCTGCCTTGCGCGATCAGCGAACCATCGAGCGCCGAATAGATGCCATCCGAACGGTCATTGGCCTCGGCGATAACAGGCGAGAACGCGGCGCGCGAAAACGTCAGGTCCATTTCGTCGCAGACCTGCTGCAGGGCCGCCTGGAGGACCGAAAGCGTAATAGTGTCGAGCTGCGCCATCTCAGGCCTCGCCGATATCGATGATGATGTTGCCGTCGGCATCCGACCGCGCCCGGTCGCCGGGCTCGAGCACTGTGGTGGCGTCCATCTGTTCGAGGATCGCCGGCCCCATGATGACTGCGTCGAGCGGCAGCTTTTCCCTGCTGTAGACCGGCGTATCGTACCAGCGCCCGCCATACCAGACCGGCCGGATTTCGCGCCGCGCCTCTTCGAGTGTTTTGGCGCGCCCAGCCGGGTCGATCAGCCGGGACAGATCGATCGTCGGCCGCACGCCGGTGACCGACGTGTTGAGGTTGACCAGATTGGCGCGGATTTCCGGTAGCTCGACCTTGAAGCGGGCGAAATAGGCACTCTCGAACAGTTGCTGCAGTACCTGGCGTGTCACCGCAGACGAGGGCAGCAGCACGTTGATGATATGCGTCTGGCCGACGAACTGCATGTCGGCGGAATGCGTGACGCGGATTGCTTCCGGCTTCACCGCTTCCTTGCCGATCAGCTCCTCGCCTTCGTTTCGGTGCCGTTCCAATGTCTCGTGGAGTTGGGCTTCATCGAGACTGGCCACCGGCTGGTTGACCGTGTTGACGAAATCATGGCGCAGATCGGCGACGACGCAGCCGAGAGCATTGGTGATGCCTGGCCGCGCCGGCACCAGCACTTTCGGCAGGCCTAGTTCGCGCGCCAATGCCGTCGCATGCAGCGGACCGGCGCCGCCGAAGGCGAACAGCGCGAAATCGCGCGGGTCGTGGCCGCGCGACACCGAGACCATGCGGATGGCGCCGGCCATCTTCACGTTGCCGAGCCGCAGCACCGCACCCGCCGCCTCGACGCCGGACAAGCCTGTGGCGCGGCCGATCCTGTCCTCGAATATGCCGGTGACCCGTTCGACAGTGACCGGGTTTTCCACCGCGAGCAGCTTCTTCGGCGCCAGCCTGCCGAGCACCAGATTGGCGTCGGTGATGGTCGGCTCCAAGCCGCCGCGTCCGTAGCAGATTGGCCCGGGATTGGCGCCGGCGCTTTCCGGGCCAATCTGGATCAGGCCTGCCGCATCGATGCGGGCGATCGAGCCGCCGCCGGCGCCGACCGTATGCACCGCCACCATCGGCACGTGGATCGGCATCGCATATTCGATCTCGATCTCGTTCGACACTGCCGGCTCGGCGTTGCGGATCAGCGCCACGTCGGTCGAGGTGCCGCCCATGTCGTAGGTGACCAGGTTTTCGAAGCCGGCGCGTTTGCCGGTATAGGCGGCAGCAATGACGCCGGAAGCGGGGCCGGACATGACGGTCTTGGCCGACTCACGTGTGACAAAGCGGGCCGAGATCATACCGCCATTGCCGTTCATGATCAGGAAGTCGCGGGCGTAGCCTTTTGACGCCAGCTCCTTGCGCAGCCGCCCGACATAGCGTTCGAGGATCGGCTGCACCGAGGCGTTGACCGAAGCGGTCACGCCGCGCTCGAATTCGCGCGCTTCCGAAAGCAGGGCGTGGCCTGTCGTGATGTAGTCGTTCGGCCAAAGCTCGGCCGCTATCTCGGCGGCGCGCCGCTCATGCGCCGGGTTGGCGTAGGAATGCAGGAAATGGATGACCAGGGATTCGCAGCCGGCTGCGATCAGTTGTGAAATCGCTGTCCGCATCTCGGCCTCGTCGAGCGGAATGCGCACCGCGCCCGAGGCCTCGACCCGCTCCGACACTTCGAGCCGCAGATTGCGCGGAATGATCGGGATGAAGGTACCCGTCATGCCATAGGCCTGCGGCCGTGTCCGCCGGCCAAGCTCGATGACGTCGCGAAAGCCGCGCGTGGTGATCATGCCGGTCTTGGCCAGCCGGCGCTCCAGGACCGCGTTGGTGGTCGTCGTCGTGCCGTGCACGATGAGGTCGATGCCGTCGACCGGAAATCCGGTGGCGCCAAGTGCCGAAACGACGCCGAACGCCTGGTTGTCGACTGTCGTCGGGGTCTTGGCGATGTGCACCCGGCCACCGTCACGGCCGTCGATCAGAAGGAGGTCGGTAAAAGTTCCGCCGACATCGATACCGGCGACGACGCTGCCAGTCGAATCCAGCGCTTGCGCCGAAAAATTCTGTCCCATTGTCGAAACCCGAAATGCCCGAACTGCCTACATGCCTTAGTTTGGAAAGCTGTTTTACGGCGGCGTCTTGACGCAAATATCGTTTGTATACTAATAAATTCCGGACACAAGAGCTTACCGCTTCGGAGTGTGCAAACGGCACGCTGGAACCTGACCGGTTCGGGCGCGCAGGTGGAGATTTGGCGCCGGCGCTGAGCCGGCCCAGAAGGTTAGGTTTGATGAACACCACATCCGCGTTCAACACAGCCGGCGCCCGGCCGTTGCAGTTCCCGATACCGGCCAATGTCTATGCCGAAACCGTGGTCTCGGTGAAGCATTATACCGACCGGCTGTTTTCGTTCCGCATCACCCGGCCGCAGTCGCTGCGCTTTCGCTCCGGCGAATTCGTCATGATCGGCCTGCCCAATGCCGAGAAGCCAGTGTTCCGCGCCTATTCGATCGCCAGCCCGTCCTGGGACGACGAACTCGAGTTCTTCTCGATCAAGGTGCCGGACGGCCCGCTTACCTCGGAGCTGCAGAAAATCGAGATCGGCGATACCGTCATCATGCGGCAGAAGTCGACGGGCACGCTGGTGGTCGACGCGCTGACGCCGGCCAAGCGCCTGTTCATGATCTCGACCGGCACCGGCATTGCTCCCTTCGCCAGCCTGCTGCGCGATCCCGATACTTATGAGAAGTTCGAGCAGGTTATCCTGACCCATACCTGCCGCGACAATGCCGAGCTCACCTACGGCCAGGAACTGGTGGCCGCACTGGAGAACGATCCGCTGATCGGCGAGCTTACCGGCGGCCGCGTCACGCTGTATAATTCGACGACGCGCGAGACCTCCGAGCGCATGGGCCGCATCACCGCGCTGATCGGCTCGGGCAAATTCTACACCGATCTCGGCATCGACAGGCTCAATCCCGAGACCGACCGCATCATGATCTGCGGCTCGATGCATATGCTCAAGGACGTCAAGGAGCTGGCTGAAAGCCACGGCTTCCAGGAAGGCTCGCTGCATCATCCGGCAAGCTTCGTCGTCGAGCGCGCCTTCGTCGGCTGAGACGCGGCAGTTCAGAGTCTACTGGTTCGCGACCCTGATTTTGACCATACGGTCAAAAGTCGGCTGCCTCGACCGTCTTTTTCCGCTATGACCGCTTGAAGGACTCGTGAAGCGCTGCTTCACGGTCTATCTTCGGCATAACTCGCTGAACAAGGGGCAGGAGATGAGCAGCACAATCCGCGAAACCGATCTCGGCACGTCCAAGATCACGCCGCTGCCGGCGCGCGCCGCCGCCAATGCGCCGATGCCGCAAGCCCATGGCATTGCCCGCAATCCCGGCATGAGGCTCGATCTCGGCTTCATGGAATCGATGCGCAGCGTCAACCGCTCGGCGCTGGAACGCCGCGTCGCCAGCCTGACCAAAAGACGCTCGATCAAGGCCGATAACCAGGCGGCCTGGCTGCTGCGCGCCGTCGCCTGCATGGACCTGACGACGCTGAACTCGAATGACACGGAAGAGCGCGTGCGCCGGCTCTGTGCCAAGGCGGTCAACCCGTTCCGTCGCGACATCGTCGAAGGGCTCGGCATTACTGGTGAAAAGATCCGCCCGGCGGCGGTCTGCGTCTATCATCCCTTCGTCGCCACCGCCGTCGAAGCGCTGCGCGGCAGCGGCGTCCATGTCGCCGCCGTTTCGACCGCCTTCCCGCATGGACTTGCACCGCTTTCGACGCGCCTGCAAGAGATCGAAGCATCGGTCCGCGACGGCGCCGACGAGATCGACGTCGTCATCCCGCGCGGCTTGGTATTCGGGGCGAAATGGCAGGAGCTCTATAACGAGATCGTCTCGATGCGCGCAGCTTGCGGCGAGGCGCATCTGAAGGTGATCCTCGGTACCGGCGACCTCGCCACGCTGCGCAACGTCATGCTCGCCTCGATGGTGGCGATGATGGCGGGTGCAGATTTCATCAAAACCTCGACCGGCAAGGAAAGTGTCAACGCGACGCTGCCGGTCGGCCTTGCCATGGTGCGCGCGATCCGCGCCTATTTCGAGGAAACCGGCTATCTCATCGGCTTCAAGCCGGCCGGTGGCATTTCCACGGCAAAAGCCTCGCTCGATTGGCTGGTGCTGATGAAGGAAGAGCTTGGCCGGCCGTGGCTGGAGCCGGAGCTGTTCCGCTTCGGAGCATCGAGCCTTTTGACCGATATCGAGCGCCAGCTCGAGCATCATCTGACCGGCCACTACTCGGCCAATCATCGCCACGCGATGGCGTGATTCGGAGCGCTTCATGAACATCCTCGAACGCTATCACGCCATGGATTACGGGCTGGCGCCGGAAGCCCGCAACGAGGCCGATGCCTGGCTGGCCGCGCGGGATTTCGGCAAAGCGCTGTTCATCGGCGGCGACTGGAAGGCAGCCAGCGGAGGCAAAACCTTCGACACCAGCGATCCGTCCTCGGGAAAGCTGCTGGCCAAGGTGTCGGGCGCTGGTGCCGCCGATATCGACGCGGCGGTGTCGGCCGCCACAAAAGCGCTGCCGAAATGGAGCGCCAGCACCGGCTACAGCCGAGCCAAGGTGCTCTATGCCATCGGCCGCGCCATGCAGCGCCACCAACGGCTGTTCGCGGTGCTTGAGACAATCGACAATGGCAAGCCGATCCGCGAAAGCCGCGACATCGACGTGCCGCTGGCGATCCGCCATTTTATCCATCATGCCGGCTGGGCGCAGACGCTGGACAGGGATTTTCCCGGTCACAAGGGCGTCGGCGTCGTCGGCCAGATCATCCCGTGGAACTTCCCGCTCTTGATGCTCGCCTGGAAGATCGCGCCGGCGCTCGCCGCGGGCTGCACCGTGGTGCTCAAACCCGCGGAATTCACGCCACTCACCGCGATCCTGTTTGCCGAGATCTGCGCACGCGCCGGCGTGCCGAAGGGCGTCGTCAACATCGTCCAGGGCGGGCCGGAGGCGGGCGCGGCCATCGTCAACCATCCCGGCGTCCAGAAGATTGCCTTCACCGGTTCGTCCGAGGTCGGCAAGATCATCCGCAAGGCCACTGCCGGCTCGGGCAAGAAACTTTCGTTGGAGCTCGGCGGCAAGTCGGCATTCGTCGTTTTCGAGGATGCCGACCTCGACAGCGCCGTCGAGGGTCTGGTCGACGGTATCTGGTTCAACCAGGGCCAGGTGTGCTGTGCCGGCTCGCGCCTTCTGGTGCAGGAAGGCATCGCCGACGCCTTCATCGCCAAGGTCAAGACGCGGATGAGCCGGCTGCGCGTCGGCAGCCCGCTCGACAAGAACACCGATATCGGCCCGCTGGTCGATTTGACTCAGCTCGATCGCGTCAAGGGCCTGATCGCCGACGGCGCCAAGCAGGGCGCGATCTGCTGGCAGCCGGACTCGGCACTGCCCGCCGCGGGCTATTACCATCTGCCAACGCTGGCGACCGGTGTTTCGCCGGCTAACATCTTGGCACAGGAAGAGGTGTTCGGGCCGGTACTCGCCACCATGACCTTCCGCAACACCGAGGAAGCGATCGAGCTCGCCAACAACACACGCTATGGCCTGGCCGCTTCAGTGTGGAGCGAGAACATCAATCTTGCCCTGCACGTCGCGCCGCAATTGAAGGCCGGCGTCGTCTGGGTCAACGGCACCAATATGTTCGACGCCTCCTGCGGCTTCGGCGGCTATCGCGAGAGCGGCTTTGGTCGCGAAGGCGGGCGCGAGGGCATGTTCGAATATCTCTCGGCAAAACTGCCGCTTGGCCCGATCATCAAACCGGCAACGTCTTCTGCCCAACCTGTCGAGCAGGCGGAAGTTGGCGCCATCGACCGCACGGCAAAGCTGTTCATCGGCGGCAAGCAGGTCCGGCCGGACGGCAATTATTCCTTGGCCATCGCCAGCGCCAAGGGCAAGCTTGCCGGCGAGGTCGGTCTCGGCAACCGCAAGGATATCCGTGACGCCGTCGCGGCCGCGCGCGCCTGCAAGGCCTGGCCGGAGGCGACCGCCTACAACCGCAGCCAGGTACTCTACTACGTGGCCGAAAACCTTTCCGGCCGCGCCGACGAGTTTGCCGCCCGTTTGATCCAGCTCACCGGCGCGACCGGCAAGGCGGCGCGTGACGAGGTCGAGCTGTCGATCGAGCGCCTGTTCCTCTATGCCGGCCTGGCCGACAAATTCGAGGGCCGCGTCCACCAGCCGCCGGCCCGCGCCGTCACGCTGGCGCTGCACGAGCCAGTCGGCGTCGTCGGCATCATCGCACCGGACAATGCGCCTCTGCTTGGCCTGATCTCGCTGATGGCACCGGCGCTTGCCATGGGCAACACCGTAGTCGCAGTGCCATCCGAAAAATACCCGCTGCTTGCCACCGACCTCTACCAGGTCATCGAATATTCCGACGTTCCGGCGGGCGCCATCAACATCGTTACGGGCCGTAGCGCCGAGCTGGCCGGCGTGCTGGCCAAGCACGACGATGTCGACGGGCTCTGGATGTTCGCCGATGCCGAGACCTGTGCCAAGGCGGAGGCCGAGTCCATCGGCAATCTCAAGCGTGTCTGGACCGGCAACGGCCACAGTCTCGACTGGGCGTCGAGCGAAGCAGCCGGCGATGCCTTGCTGCGCCGTGCGATCGAAGTCAAGAACGTCTGGGTGCCCTACGGCGACTGAGTGTCCCGGAGGGGACGTCCGGGCTTGACGGGCCAACAGATGTTCTTTACCGAGAAAAAACATTTGGGCGGCAGGCGAATACCGAAACAGGCGGATGGTACTGTCCGCCTGGCACATTGCGCCCGGCCTTGTGCCGGTAAAAAGCCGAACGATTAGAGACGGGCGAGGAGAAAAGCATGGCAGATCTGACTGGCAAGGTCGTTGTCGTCACGGCGGCGGCGCAAGGCATCGGCCGGGCAAGTGCGCTGGCGTTCGCCAAGGCCGGCGCCGTCGTCCATGCCACCGACATCAACGAGGTGGTGCTCGCCGATCTCGGCAAGACGCCCGGTATCAAGACCCGCAAGCTCGACGTGCTGAACGACGAGGCGGTGAATGCCGCTTTTGCCGAGATCGGCGCCGTCGATGTGCTGTTCAATTGCGCCGGCTTCGTCCATTCCGGTTCGATCCTCGAGATGAAGGACGGCGATCTCGACTTCGCCTATGATCTCAATGTCCGCTCGATGATCCGCACCATCCGCGCCGTGCTGCCCGGCATGCTGGAGCGCGGCGACGGCTCGATCATCAACATGGCGTCGCTGGCCAGTTCGACCAAGGGCGTGCCGAACCGCTTCGTTTACGGGCTGACCAAGGCAGCCGTCATCGGCCTGACCAAATCGGTCGCCGCCGACTATGTCGGCAAGGGCATACGCTGCAATGCGATCTGTCCGGGCACGGTCGAAAGCCCGTCACTGCAGGATCGCATGCATGCGCAGGGCGACTACGAAGCAGCTCGTGCCGCCTTCATCGCCCGCCAGCCGATGGGCCGCCTCGGCACGCCCGAGGAAATCGCCGATCTCGCCGTCTATCTGGCCGGCGCCACCTATACGTCGGGGCAGGCTTATAATATCGACGGTGGCTGGTCGATCTAAGCTCATCTCAAATCAAGGAGAGGAATTCTATGAAACTGCTGCGCTATGGCGAGGCGGGGAACGAACGCCCCGGCCTGCTCGATGCCGATGGAACGATCCGTGACCTCTCCGCCCATGTCACCGACATTGCCGGCAAGGCGCTTGACCCGGCATCGCTCGAGACATTGTCGAAGCTCGATCCGAAATCGCTGCCGGCGGTTTCCGGCAAGCTGCGGATCGGCGCCTGCGTCGCCGGCACCGGCAAATTCATCTGCATCGGTCTCAACTATTCCGACCACGCCGCCGAAACCGGCGCTACCGTGCCGCCGGAACCGATCATCTTCATGAAGGCAAGCTCGGCTATTGTCGGGCCGAATGACGACGTGCTGATCCCGCGCGGCTCGGTCAAGACCGACTGGGAGGTCGAGCTCGGCGTGGTCATCGGCAGAAAAGCGAAGTATGTCACCGAGGCCGAGGCGCTGGATTATGTCGCCGGCTATTGCGTCGCCCATGACGTCTCCGAGCGCGCGTTCCAGGCCGAGCGCCAGGGCCAGTGGACCAAGGGCAAGAGCTGCGACACGTTCGGGCCGATCGGCCCGTGGCTGGTGACCAAGGACGAGGTCAAGGACCCGCAGAACATCCCGATGTGGCTGACGGTCAACGGCAAGACGATGCAAAACGGCTCGACCAAGACCATGGTCTTCGGCGTCGCTTATCTCGTGTCCTATCTCAGCCAGTTCATGTCGCTGCACCCCGGCGACATCATCTCGACCGGCACGCCGCCCGGCGTCGGCCTCGGCATGAAGCCGCCGGTGTTCCTGAAGCCCGGCGACGTCGTCGAGCTCGGCATCGAAGGGCTGGGCATCCAGAAGCAGACGTTCAGGGCTGACGTGTAGCGCACCCTTCCCTTCTCTCCTTGTGGGAGAAGGTGTCGCCGAAGGCGACGGATGAGGGGTGCTCCAGCTTGGCAACGACGGCACTCCGTCCAGCACCCCTCAACCGTCTTGGCGCTGCGCGCCAATCCACCTTCTCCCACAAGGGGAGAAGGAAAAGAGCAGCTACTTCAGCACCCTCCCATCGGCCCCAAACCGGTACGTCTTCGCCGGATCCGGCGTCGCGTACAGCGTGGCACCAGGTTCGGCGTTATAGACGCCAAAAATGCGCACGGTGATCAAGCCAGCCTTCTCGCAGTCGAGATAGAGATTGGTGTCGGCGCCAAGATGCTCGGCATGGACAACCGTGCCTTTCCAGGCACCGGATTTCGCATCGACGGTCAGGTGCTCGGGACGGACACCGATGGTCTTGGCCGTCTCGCCAAGCCTGGCCCCGTCGACGAAGTTCATCTTCGGTGAGCCGATGAAGCCGGCGACGAATTCATTTGCCGGCGAATTGTAAAGCTCCATCGGTCCGCCGATCTGCTCGATCTTTCCCGCGTTCAGCACGACGATCTTGTCGGCCAGTGTCATCGCCTCGACCTGGTCGTGGGTGACATAGATCATCGTGGCCTTCAGCCGGCGATGCAATTGCGCGATCTCCAGCCTGGTGTTGACGCGCAGCGCGGCATCGAGGTTGGACAGCGGCTCGTCGAACAGAAAAAGCTTGGGCTCGCGCACCACGGCGCGGCCGATGGCGACGCGCTGGCGCTGACCGCCGGAAAGCTCGGCCGGCCGCCTCTCTAGGTAGGGCTCCAGCGACAGCATCGACGAGGCGATGCCGATGCGGCGGTCGATCTCCGCCGCCGGTGTGCCCGCCTGCTTGAGGCCGAGGCCCATGTTGTTCTTCACCGTCAGATGCGGATAGAGCGCATAGGTCTGGAACACCATGGCGATGCCGCGTTTGGCCGGCGGCGTGGCGGAGACGTCCGCCCCATCGATCACCACGCGGCCCGAGGTCGAGTCCTCCAGCCCGGCAATGACCCTGAGCAGCGTCGACTTTCCGCAGCCGGATGGACCGACGAAGACGACGAACTCGCCATCCGTCACCTCGAGGTTGATGCCCTTCAGCACCTCTACCGGCCCGAAGGCCTTTTTGACATTCTCGATGTTCAGCGAGCCCACGGCTTCGTCCCTGTTCTAGAGTTTCACGGCGAGGCCGCTGCGCACGCTCTCGTCGGCGGCAAGGCAGACGGCGAGCGACTTCACCGCGTCGTCCATATGGCGGGTCAAGTCGAGATCCTCGCGGATCGCCTTGAGCACAAATGCCTGTTCGAGATCGCAGAGATCCTGATGGCCTGGTTCGCCCTCCATCGACAGCATCTCGTCCGGCTTGGCGAACTTGCCGTCCGCGCCGGTCGCCGCACTGTGCAGGCGGATGGTCGAGGTCTTGGTATGGGTGTCGATGTCGTCGGACCTGACACCCTCCTTCATGACGATCGACACGCAGCCATTGGGCGAGATCACGTCCTTCACGAAGAAGGCCGTCTCCGAGATCATCGGCCCCCAGCCGGCCTCGTACCAGCCGACCGAACCATCGTCGAACAGCACCTGCAGGTGGCCGTAATTATACATCGTGGGCGCAATCTCGTCGGTCAGCCGCAGCCCCATGCCGCGCACCTCGACCGGCCTGGCGTCGGTGATCTGCAGCATCACGTCGAGATAATGCACGCCGCAATCGACGATCGGCGACGTTGTCTGCATCAACTGCTTGTGCGTCTCCCAACTATGGCCGGAGGATTGCTGGTTGAGGTTCATGCGGAACACGTAAGGGCCGCCGAGCTTACGCGCCTCGGCGATCAGCCGGATCCAGGACGGATGGTGGCGCAGGATGTAGCCGATCACCAGTTTTTTGCCGTTGGCCTTGGCTGCCGCGACCACGCGCTTTGCATCGGCGACGGTGGTTGCCAGCGGCTTCTCGAGGAAGACATGGCAGCCGGCCTCGAACGCCCTCACCGCATAGTCGGCATGGCTGTCGGAATAGGTTGCGATGCAGGCGACGTCAGGACTCTCGTCGCGCAGCGCCTGGTCAAAGGAGCGCCTGATGCCATGACTGGCGAGCCCGGCCGGCAACGGCACGTCGGAGCGATTGACCAGTGCCGCGATCTCGAAGCCCGGATTGGTATGGTAGGCCAGCGCATGGCTGCGGCCCATATTGCCGAGACCGGCGACGACGACGCGCAGAGGTTGTTGCGAACTCACTTGACCGCTCCCGAAGTAATGCCGCGGATCAGCTGCCGCGAGAAGATGACGTAGAGGATCAGCACCGGCATGATCGCCAGCGACAGTGCCGCCAGAATGGCGTTCCAGTTGGTGACGAACTGGCCGAGGAACAGCTGGGCGCCGAGCGTCACTGTCTTGGTCTCCTCCGACGGCGCCAGGATCAGCGGGAACCACAGATCGTTCCAGATCGGGATCATGGTGAAGACCGCGACCGTCGCCATCGATGGGCGCACCAGCGGCAGCACCAGCCGGAAAAAGATGGTGTATTCGGACAGGCCGTCGATCCTGCCCGCATTCTTCAGATCGTCCGAGACCTGCTTCATGAATTCCGACAGGATGAAGACGGCAAGCGGCAGGCCCTGCGCCGTGTAGACCAGGATCAGCGCCGTCAGCGTGTTGACCAGCCCGCTCGCCACCATCAGCTGCAGGATGGCGACGGTGCCGAGGCGGATCGGGATCATGATGCCGAGCGCCAGATAGAGTCCCATCAGCGAATTGCCGCGGAAGCGGTATTCCGACAGCGCGAACGCAGCCATGGCGCCGAACAGAAGCACGAAGAACAGCGAGGCGACGGTGACGACAAGGCTGTTCTGGAAATAGTGGATGAAGTCGCCCTGGCCGATCACCGTGGCGTAGCCGATCAGGTCGAACGTCCCTGGCGTCGGCGGCGTCAGCGGCGCGCCGAAAATCCCTGCGCGCGATTTGAACGAATTCATGATGACGAGGATGACCGGAAACAGCGCGATGGCGGTGTAGGTCAACAGGATCGCGTGGGCGCCAATGGTGCGGGGCAGCGAGCGGGTTGCCGTGCTCATGTCGCGCCTCAGAACTGGTAGCGACGCAAGCGCGTCTGCACGAGGAACAGATAGACGCAGACGC
Organism: Mesorhizobium sp. M0340; assembly: GCF_040321535.1. Taxonomy (NCBI): domain Bacteria; kingdom Pseudomonadati; phylum Pseudomonadota; class Alphaproteobacteria; order Hyphomicrobiales; family Phyllobacteriaceae; genus Mesorhizobium; species Mesorhizobium sp. M0340. Next base: position 378,015 of record NZ_JAMYRR010000004.1, read on the forward strand.
CGCCGAGGATGATCAGGAACATCATCGTGGCGATCGCCGCGCCCATGTTGGGATCGCCGACCTGCAGCTGGAAACCGAAGAAGGCGCGGTAGAGGAAGGTGCCGAGAATATCCGTTGAATAGTTCGGCCCGGCCAGCGCGCCTTGCGCGGTGTAGATCAGGTCGAAAGCGTTGAAATTGCCGACGAAGGTCAGGATCGAGATGATGCCGATCGACGGCAGGATGAGCGGCAGCTTGATCTTCCAGAACTGCGCCATCCCGGTGATGCCGTCGCATTCGGCCGCTTCGATCACCTCTTCGGGAATGGACAGCAGTGCCGCATAGATCAGCATCATCGGGATGCCGACGAACTGCCACACCGAGATCAGGCTGAGCGCGGTCAGCGCATATTGCGCCTTGCCGAGCCAGGGCGTGAACAGGCTTTTCAGGCCGACAAGGTCCATCATATGCGGCGCCACGCCCCATAGCGGCGACAGGATCAGCTTCCAGGCGAAGCCGACAATGACGAAGGACAGGATCGTCGGCACGAAGATCGCCGTGCGGTAGAAGGCGGAAAACCGAAGCCTGGGGCTGGACAGAAGTGCGGCCAAAAGGACGCCGATCGGGTTCTGCACCAGCATATGGATGACGAAGAACCAGACATTGTTCCTGAGCGCGTTCCAGAAATTGACTGACCAGTTGGGATCACCGAACAGCATGCGGAAATTTTCCAGTCCGACGAAGACCTGCGACTGATTGATGTTGCGGAACAAGGAAAGCTGCAGCGTGCCGGCCAGAGGCAGGATCATGATCGCCGTATAGACCAGCAACGCCGGCGCCAGGAAAACGCCGATATGCCAACGGAACGGTCTTTTCGGTGCTGCGGCCATGCATTCGGTCCCCGGATCAGGTCTTGCAATTGCCGTCAAAGGGCGCGGCGCCTCCCTCTCCCTCGAGGGGAGGGTGCCTCGCACAGCGAGGCGGGTGGGGTCGGCCGATGCGGCCCGCCATCGTGGTTTCGACCGTGCTTTCCAGCAGCGATCAAGCCGCAGCCTGCCTCGACCGACCCTCTCTGTCGCCTTCGGCGACATCTCCCCATCGAGGGGGGAGACAACGCTTCGCCGCGCTCTTACTTCGCCGGCTTATACCAGCTGTCGAGGCCGTCCTGCAGCTTCTTGGCGGCAGCTTCCGGCGTGTCGGTGCCGTTGATGACGTTGGCCGATTCAACCCACGTCTCGTTTTCGAGGTTCGGCGTGCCGCGCGACAGGATCTGGTAGGTCGAGCGGATCGTCGACTTGCACTTGCCGCGCCAGGAGACGAATTCCTGGGCCAGCGGGTCTTCCATCTTCACCGGGGTGTTGTTCAGGCTGAAGAAGCCCGGCAGCGCGTTGGCGTAGATTGTGGCGAAATCCGGCGAGGCCACCCAGGACAAGAAGGTCTTGGCCGCATCCGCATTCTTCGAGGCCGCATTGAGGCCCATGCCGATGTCGGTGTGGTCGGAGATGTAGCAGGTGTCGCCGGCCTTCTGCACCGGCGGCGGGAAGGCGCCCATCTTGAACTGCGCCTGCGTGTTGAACAGGCCGATCTCCCACGAGCCGGCCGGGTAGATGGCGGCGCGGCCGAGCGTGAACAGGTTCTGGCTGTCCGGATAGGTCTGCGCCTCGAAGCCGTCGCCGAGATAGTCCTTCCACCTGGCCAGTTCCTTGAAGGGCTCGACCCACTGCGGATCAGTCAGCTTCTGCTCGCCCTTGATCAGCGCCAGGCGGCCTTCCTCGCCCTTCCAGTAGTTCGGGCCGATGTTCTGGTAGCCCATGGTCGCCGCTTCCCAGAGGTCCTTGGTGCCCATCGCCATCGGGATGTAGGTGCCGTCGGCCTTGATCTTGTCGAGCGCGGCGAAGAATTCGTCGCGCGTCTCCGGCACCTTGATGCCGAGCTTGTCGAAGGCGTCCTTGTTGTAGATGAAGCCATGGATGACGGAGGCCATCGGCACGCAGAAACTCGACTTGCCGTCGTCGGTCTGCCAGGCGGCCTTGGCGACGTCGGAAAAGTTCTCCATGCCGGGCAGGGTCGAGATGTCGGCGAGGTTGCCCTTCTTGAAGAGCTCCAGCGACTTGTCGAACGGGCGGCAGGTGATCAGGTCACCGGCCGAGCCGGCGGCGAGTTTGGCACCGAGGGCGGCGTCATATTCGGTTGGCGCCGACGGCGCGAACACCACCTTGATGCCCGGGTTCTTGGCTTCGAAGGCCGGGATCAGCTTGTCCTTCCAGATGGCAAGGTCGTCGCCGCGCCAGCTTTCGATGTTGAGCGTTACGTCGTCGGCGTAAGCCACCCCGGCGGAGCCGAGAATGCTGGTGCCGAGAAGAAGTGCCGTCAGTAGCTTCGTTGTCATGCTCAGTCTCCCTGTTGACCTTTTTCAGGTTCGGTTTTGATGAGAACAGAGGCATTGCGCCCCTTGCTCCCCTCGATTGCGGAAAGGGCTGGCCGCAGCTTGTGGCCGGTCCCTTCCAGTATCTTCTCGGCCGCATCGGCGCTGGTGGCGCCGGCGGCGAGCAGAATGGCGGTCTTGACGGCGCCGCCGCTCTTTTCGAGCAGGCGCGCCGCCTCGTCCTTGTCGCGCCCGCTGACGGCGGCAACGATGCGTGCGGCGCGGTCGCGCAGCTTGATGTTGTCGGCCATGAGGTTGACCATGTAGCCGTCATGGACATGGCCGAGATGGATGGCGGCCAGCGTCGACAGCATGTTGAGCGCGATCTTCTGGGCGGTGCCGGCGCCCATGCGCGTCGAGCCGGCAATCAGCTCCGGCGGCGTTTCGAGCAGGATGGCGATGTCGGCCAGCCGCAGCAGCGGCGCATCCCTGTTGTTGGCGATGGCAATCGTCGCCGCACCGCGGCGCCTGGCTTCCTCGATCGCGCGGACAGCGTAAGGTGTCGAGCCGCTCGCCGAGACGGCGATCAGGCAATCGCTATTGCCGATGCCGGCGGCGGCGACCGCTGCCGAAGCTTCGTCAACGTCATCCTCAGGCCCGCCGGCCAGTGTCCTGAAAGCTTCGTCGCCGCCGGCGATCAGGATGGCGATGCGGTCGCGCTGGATACCGAAAGTGCCCGGCAGTTCCAGCGCATCGGCCAATGCCATCAGGCCCGAGCTGCCGGCGGCCGCATAGGCGAGCTTGCCGCCGCTTTTCAGCCGGGTTGCGATAATTTCGGCTGCCGCGGCAATGGCAGGAATGGCGCCGCGTACGGCCTTGGCGGCCTCGATCTGTGCGTTGGCCAAAGAGGAAAGGATGGCGTCCGGGGCCTGGATGTCCAGTCCCTCGGCATTGTGGTGAAGCGCTTCGGTGCGCGTTTCGGCCATCCGCTTTCCTCCAATCCAGAAAACAATACCAAAAAAATACCACTTGTCCACACGCATTAATGAAATCCCTACGTTCGGGATAGGCCTGCAGACGAAATCCGCTGATTTCTCAACAAACTAGGCCTTAACTTTTTTGAAATGGAAATTAACCCTTGGCTATTGGTATTTTATTGGTATTATCCGCCCCGAGGAGAAATCGCGTGAAATTCGTGCTCGGCATCGATGGCGGCGGCACCAGCTGCAGGGCGGCCCTTGCAACGGCCGACGGCAGCGTCCTCGGCCGCGCCAAAAGCGGCGCCGCCAACATCCGCACCGATCTCACCGGCGCCAGGACGAACATCGTCGACGCGGCGCAGCAGGCCTTTGTCGCCGCGGGCAGGGATCCCGCACTGATCCCGCAAACGCCGGCCGTTCTCGGCCTGGCCGGCGCCAATGTCGGCACCTATAGGCAGCAGCTCGAAGCGATCCTGCCGTTCCGCATCAGCCGTGTCGAGACCGACGCCGAAATCGCGCTGGAAGGTGCGGTCGGCTCCGGCGACGGCGCCGTGGCCATCCTCGGCACCGGCACCGCCTATATGGCGCGCAGACAAGGCAAGTCGCGCGCCATCGGCGGCTGGGGGTTCCAGGTCGGCGACCAGGGCAGCGGCGCCCGCATCGGCCGCGACCTGCTTGAGCAGACGCTGCTCGCCTATGACGGCATCCGCGAAGGCTCGCCGCTGACGCAGGCCATGCTCGCCATCTTCCGCAACAATCCCGAGGATGTGGTCGAATTCACCACCAACGCCAAGCCCGGCGATTTCGGCGGCTTCGCGCCCAAGGTGTTCGAACACGCCGAAAAAGGCGACGTCGTCGCTATCTGGATCCTCGACAAGGCGGTCGCCGATGTCGAGGCAGCGCTTGGCGTACTCGACCTGGGCGGCGACGATCCGCTCTGCCTGCTCGGCGGGCTGGCGCCGCTTTACGCGCCGCGCCTGTCGGCCCGCTACCGGGCGCTGCTGAAACCGCCGCTCGACGACGCGCTGGGCGGCGCGGTGCAGATGGCGGTTCGGATTTTCGCAAACACGGCGGAAACAGCGCGATGAGCGAGGCCGCCGACCAGATATTCACGGCGCTGAAACAATCGTCGCAGAGCGGCGCGCCGCTCTATCTGCAGCTGAGGAAGAGCATCGAGGATGCGGTCAAACGCGGGCTGATCGGACCGGGCGATGCGCTGCCTTCCGAGCGCGACATCGCCAGCAAGGCCGACATTTCGCGCGTCACCGTGCGCAAGGCGGTGCAGGACCTGGTCAAGGGCGGCATCCTCGTCCAGCGCCATGGTTCCGGTACCTTCGTTGCGCCGCGCATGGAGCGCGTCGAGCAGTCGCTGTCGATGCTGACCTCGTTTACCGAAGACATGGCGCGGCGCGGCATGGCGGTGCGTTCAGCCTGGCTCGACCGCGGCCTCTATCCGCCGTCGCCCGACGAGATGATGGTGCTCGGCCTGGCGTCGAACGAATTGGTGGCGCGCGTGGCGCGCCTGCGCATCGCCAACGACACGCCGCTGGCGATCGAGCGCGCCTCGCTATCAACAAGCGTGCTGCCCGATCCGGCGGCGATCGGTTCGTCGCTCTACGCGGCGCTGGAAAAGACCGGCAACAGACCGGTGCGGGCCGTGCAGCGCATTTCCGCCACCAATCTCGGCGATGGCGATGCGCATCTGCTCGAAGTGCCGCCAGGCATTGCCGGCCTGCATATCGAGCGTATCTCCTATCTGGCGAGCGGCAAGGTGATCGAGTTCACCCGCTCCATCTACAGAGGCGACGCCTATGATTTTGTCGCCGAACTCCGGCTAAGCGGGCCGGGCGAAGAGGGCCGGTCATGAGCGCAACAATTACCCATATGCGGCGCGAGATCGACGAGATCCCGGAGGCCACCGCGCGCCTGCTCGACGGCTCGGCCGCGGTGCTGACCGAGGCCGGGCGCGGCATTCGCGAGCGCGACCCGAATTTCGTCGTCACCGTGGCGCGCGGTTCGTCCGACCATGCCGCAACCTTCATGAAATATGCCGTGGAGCTGACCGCCGGGCTGGCGGTTGCATCGGTCGGCCCGTCGATCGCCTCGATCTATGGCGCCAAGCTGAAGCTGGGCGGCTCGGCCTGCCTGGCGATCTCGCAGTCCGGCAAGAGCCCGGACATCGTCGCAATGGCGCAGGCGGCGCGGGCCGGCGGGTCGCTGACCGTCGCCATCACCAACACTGCCGATTCGCCGCTCGCGCGAGCCTCGGATTACGCCATCGATATCTTGGCCGGACCGGAGCTCAGCGTCGCGGCGACGAAGACCTTCGTCAATTCGGCGGTCGCCGGCCTCGCCTTGATGGCGCACAGCACCGGCGATGACAAACTTCTGGCAGCACTCGCCCGCCTGCCGGAGCATTTTCGCAAGGCGATCGCTTGCGACTGGATGGCGCTGGCAGCGGCACTCGAGACGCCGAAATCGCTGTTCATCCTTGGCCGTGGCCCGTCGGCGGCGATCGCCAACGAGGCGGCGCTGAAATTCAAGGAAACCTGCGCCATGCACGCGGAAGCCTATAGTGCCGCCGAGGTCATGCACGGCCCGCTGGCGCTGATCGGTCCCGGCTTCCCGGTGCTGGCTCTGGCTGCTCGCGATGCGTCCGAACCGTCGGTGGCCGATGCCGCCGACAGCCTGGCCGGCAAGGGCGCCGCCGTCTTTGTGACGTCGAACAAGGCAAGGAGCGCACAGCCGCTGCCGCATGTCGCAACCGGTCATCCGCTGACCGATCCACTGACGCTGATCGTGTCGTTCTATGGTTTCGTCGAGGCTTTTGCTCGCCATCGCGGTCTCGACCCCGACACGCCGCCCAATCTGCGCAAGGTGACGGAAACGCTATGAGCGATCGCTTTGCCCTGACCGGCGCCCGGATTTTCGATGGCGACGACTGGCACGACAATGCGGCGCTTGTCGTGCGCGACGGCCTCGTCGAGGCCGTCGTTGCCGCCGGGGCTATTCCACCCGGTGTTGCGCGTATCGAGACCGGCGGCGGCATGCTGGCGCCTGGCTTCGTCGATTTGCAGGTCAATGGTGGCGGCGGCGTCATGCTCAACGACCATCCCGACGTCGCCTCGATCGAGACCATCTGCCGGGCGCACGCACCCTTCGGCACGGCGGCGCTGTTGCCGACGCTGATCACCGACACGTCCGAGATCACCGCCGCGGCGGTTGCGGCCGGAGCCGAGGCGGCACGGAGGAAGGTGCGAGGGTTCCTGGGCCTGCATCTTGAAGGGCCGCATCTTTCGATCGCCCGCAAGGGCGCGCATGACCCGGCCCTGATCCGGCCAATGCTGGGCCCCGACCAGGCGATGCTGATCGCCGCACGGAAAAATCTGCCCGTGCTGCTGACGACGGTGGCGCCCGAATCCGTCGAGCCCGGCCAGGTGTCGGCACTTAGCAAGGCCGGCATTGTCGTCAGCATCGGCCATTCCGATACCGGCTATGCCACGGCTCGCGCCTTTGCCGAGGCCGGCGCAACGGTGGTCACCCATCTGTTCAATGCGATGAGCCAGATCGGCAATCGCGAGCCAGGGCTGGCTGGCGCCGCAATCGATACCGGCACATTCTATGCCGGCATCATCGCCGACGGTATCCATGTCGATCCGGCCACCATGGCGATCGCTTTGCGCGCCAAGCAGGGGCCGGGCAAGATCCTGCTCGTCACCGACGCCATGGCGACGATCGGTACCGACATGACCTCGTTCACGCTGAACGGCCGCACCATCCACCGCAAGGATGGCAGGCTGACACTTGCCGATGGGACGCTGGCGGGCGCCGATCTCGACATGATTTCCGCGGTGCGCTTCGTGCACCGCGTCGTCGGTCTCGACCTCGACGAGGCCTTGCGCATGGCCTCGCTCTATCCGGCGCAAGCGATCGGCCAGTCGCACCAGCTCGGGCGTTTCGCCAAAGGCACCACCGCCAACATCGTTTCGCTGTCGGACGATCTGGACATCAAAAGCGTGTGGATCGACGGCGCCAAAGTTTTTGCAGCCAACGCTATCCCTCCGGCTTAGCCGGCTTTGGACGTATAGAGGTCCTTATAGGTCTCGCGCAGCAGGTTCTTCTGCACCTTGCCCATCGTGTTGCGCGGCAGTTCGTCGACGAAGACCACCCGTTTCGGATGCTTGTACCTGGCGAGGCGCCCGGCGATGGCCTCGATGATCCCCGCGGCGCTGATGGTCGAGCCCGGCGCCCGCACCACGACCGCGGTGACGCCTTCGCCGAAATCCGGGTGGGCAACGCCGATGACAGCGCTTTCGGTGACGCCGGGCAGCGCGTCGATCTCGCTCTCGACCTCCTTCGGATAGATGTTGTAGCCGCCGGAAATGATCAGGTCCTTGCCGCGCCCGACGATGTGAACATAACCGTCGGTATCGATCAGCCCGAGATCGCCGGTGATGAAGAAACCATCGTCACGGAATTCCGCTTTGGTCTTTTCCGGCATGCGCCAGTAGCCGCAAAAGACGTTCGGGCCCTTGACCTCGATCATGCCGACCTCGCCCCGGGCAAGTGTTTCGCCGCTCTCGGGATCAGTGATGCGCAGCGAAACGCCGGGCAAGGGGAAGCCGACCGTGCCGGCACGCCGCTCGCCCTCGTAAGGGTTCGACGTGTTCATGTTGGTCTCGGTCATGCCGTAGCGCTCGAGGATGGCGTGGCCGGTGCGCTCTCGCCAGGCTCTGTGCGTCTCGGCCAAAAGCGGCGCCGATCCGGAAATGAACAAGCGGATGTTTTTCGCCGCTTGCCGGTTCAAACCGTCCTGCTGCAGCAGGCGGACGTAGAAGGTCGGCACGCCCATCAGGACGGTGGCGCGCGGCAGCAGCGAGACGATGCGGGCCGGGTCGAATTTGGTCTCGAACAGCATCGAGGCGCCGGCCATCAGGACGACATTAGTGGCGACGAAAAGGCCATGCGTGTGGAAAACCGGCAGCGCGTGAACCAGCACGTCTGCGGCGGTGAAGCGCCAGAGGTCGACCAGCACCCGCGCATTCGAGGCGAGGTTTTCGTGGCTGAGCATGGCGCCTTTCGAACGGCCGGTCGTGCCGGACGTGTAGAGGATCGCAGCAAGGTCGTCCGGTCCGCGCGCCACATCGTGGAAGTCCACGGCCGCCTCAGAGGCGCGATCGGTCAACGAACCCTCGCCCTGGCTGCCGAGTGTCACGACCGCAGCGCCCGAGGCCTGCGCCAAGGCGCCGATTTCGCTCACAAGCGCCGGGTCGCAGACGACCAGGCGTGGCTCGGCATCGCTGAAGAAATAGTCGAGCTCGGTCAGCGTATAGGCGGTGTTGAGCGGCAGGAAGATCGCGCCGGCACGCAGGCAGGCGAGGTAAAGGAAAATGGCCTCGGGGCTCTTCTCGACCTGAACGGCGACGCGGTCGCCGGCTTCGACGCCCAGCCGCGACAGCGCATGCGCCAGTTGTGCGGAGCGCGCCAGCATATCGCCATAGCTGATCGAGCGCCCGTCCTCTGCCTCCATCAAAAGCCGTCCGGGCGCGGGCATCCGGGCACGGAAAGCATCAAACAGATGGTTGCTCATGTTTACCCCGAGCGGCTGACTCCGGCCGGACGGCGGCGGTCAGCCGGCCGCCTTGTCCGCCGCTATCCTGATTGCCTCGATGTTTGCCCGGTAGGCTTCGACGCTGCCGCCCTTGAAGATGGCCGCACCGGCGACCAGCACGCTGGCGCCGGCGGCACTGACCAGGGGCGCAGTTTCGGGCGAGATGCCGCCGTCGATCTCGATCCTGATCGGCCTGCCGCCGATCAGCGCCTTCACCCGCTTCACCTTGTCGACGATCGCCGGAATGAAGGCCTGGCCGCCGAACCCCGGATTGACCGTCATGATCAGGATCAGATCAAGCCGGTCAAGCACGTATTCGATCATCGTCTCCGGTGTCGCGGGGTTGAGTGACACGCCGGCCTTCTTGCCAAGGTTTTTGATCGTTTGCAGCGACCGGTCGAGATGTGGCCCGGCTTCGGCGTGCACCGTGATGCCGTCGCAGCCGGCGTCGGCGAAAGCGGCCAGATAAGGATCGGCCGGGGCGATCATCAGATGGCAGTCGAAGAAGGCCTTGGTGCGGTTGCGGATCGCCTTGATCACCGGCGGCCCGAAGGTGATGTTCGGGACGAAATGCCCGTCCATGACGTCGAGGTGGATCCAGTCGGCGCCGGCGGCGGCCACCGCCTCGACCTCGTCGCCGAGCTTCGAGAAATCGGAAGCCAACACCGATGGCGCGATCAGGGTTTTTTGAGCCATGTCCGCTTCCCGTTGTTGAGCCCGCCTTCGCCCTAATCGTCTCAACGCCGCTTGTCGACAGGAATCCGGCGTCGATATCGCATCTGTGCAGAAGGAGAGAAGCGGTGGCGAGCCACTTCTCTCCTGTGCTGTTCCCTGAGACCATGGAGCCTCTGGATCTGTGGTCATGGGGCTTTCCTTTCCGGGGCCGCACCGCGCGGCACCTGAGCGTCTGTCGCGGGGCGAGGCGGAAAGGTTCATGGGCCGGGGCCGGGCCGGCTGGATCACCGCCGGAAAATACCGGCCTGCCGGTCCCGGATCCGATCAACCGCGATGAATGGTGAACGCCTTGCGCAGAATGCTTGCGCGCCACGCAGCCTGTTCTTATATACGCGCCAAGCCGTCCAGCGCCGAATGCCGGTTGCCGGGGCGGAATTTCTTGTGAACAGGGGCTTTCATCGGAACGCCTGTACGGGTCCTGAGAGCCTGCTTAGCGGAGAGATTAGAACAATGGCAAAAGTAATCGGTATCGATCTGGGAACAACCAACTCCTGTGTCGCCATCATGGATGGCAAGGAATCCAAGGTCATCGAGAATGCGGAAGGCGCCCGAACGACCCCTTCTATCGTCGCCATCAACAGCGACGGCGAGCGCCTCGTCGGCCAGCCGGCCAAGCGCCAGGCGGTCACCAATCCTGAAAACACCATTTTCGCGGTCAAGCGCCTGATCGGCCGCCGCTACGACGATCCGGTGACGGAGAAGGACAAGAAGCTTGTCCCCTACAAGATCGTCAAGGGCGACAATGGCGACGCCTGGGTCGAGGCCGGCGGCAAGAAGCAGTCGCCCAGCCAGATCTCGGCGATGATCCTGCAGAAGATGAAGGAAACGGCGGAGGCCTATCTCGGCGAGAAGGTCGAGAAGGCGGTCATCACCGTTCCGGCCTATTTCAACGACGCCCAGCGCCAGGCGACCAAGGATGCCGGCAAGATCGCCGGCCTCGAAGTGCTGCGCATCATCAACGAGCCGACGGCGGCCGCACTTGCCTATGGACTGGACAAGAAGGAAGGCAAGACGATTGCCGTCTATGACCTTGGCGGCGGCACGTTCGACATTTCGGTGCTCGAAATCGGCGACGGCGTGTTCGAGGTGAAGTCGACCAATGGCGACACCTTCCTCGGCGGCGAGGATTTCGACATGCGCCTGGTCGAATATCTGGCGGCCGAGTTCAAGAAGGAACAGGGCATCGACCTGCGGAACGACAAGCTCGCCCTGCAGCGCCTCAAGGAAGCGGCTGAAAAGGCCAAGATCGAGCTGTCCTCCACCACGCAGACCGAAATCAACCTGCCCTTCATCACCGCCGATGCCACCGGCCCCAAGCACCTGACGCTGAAGCTGACGCGGGCGAAGTTCGAGAGCCTGGTCGAGGATCTCGTCCAGCGCACGATCGATCCCTGCAAGGCGGCGCTCAAGGATGCCGGCCTGAAGGCCGGCGAAATCGACGAAGTCGTCCTGGTCGGCGGCATGACCCGCATGCCCAAGATCCAGGAGATCGTGAAGCAGTTCTTCGGCAAGGAGCCGCACAAGGGCGTCAACCCGGATGAAGTCGTCGCATTGGGCGCCGCCATCCAGGCCGGCGTGCTGCAGGGCGACGTCAAGGACGTGCTGTTGCTCGACGTGACGCCGCTGTCGCTCGGCATCGAGACGCTGGGCGGCGTGTTCACGCGGCTGATCGAACGCAACACGACGATCCCGACGAAGAAGAGCCAGGTGTTCTCCACGGCCGAGGATTCGCAGTCGGCGGTGACCATCCGCGTCTTCCAGGGCGAGCGTGAAATGGCCGCCGACAACAAGGCGCTCGGCCAGTTCGATCTGGTCGGCATCCCGCCTGCGCCGCGCGGCGTGCCGCAGATCGAGGTCACCTTCGACATCGACGCCAACGGCATCGTCAACGTCTCGGCCAAGGACAAGGGCACCGGCAAGGAGCACCAGATCCGCATCCAGGCGTCTGGCGGCCTTTCGGACGCCGACATCGAGAAGATGGTCAAGGACGCCGAGGCCAATGCCGAAGCGGACAAGAAGCGGCGCGCGCTGGTCGAGGCCCGCAACCAGGCCGAGGCGCTGGTGCATTCTTCGGAGAAGTCGCTGAAGGAATATGGCGAGAAGGTTTCCGAGGCCGACCGCACGGCGATTGCCGATGCGATCGCGGCATTGAAGACCGCTGCCGAAGGCGACGATGTGACCGAGATCGAGGCCAAGACGCAGACGCTCGCCGAAGTCTCGATGAAACTCGGCCAGGCCATGTACGAGGCTTCGCAGAAGGAAGCCGCCGAGGCCGACGCCAAGGCTGATGCCGCCAAGGACAGCGACGTCGTCGATGCCGATTTCGAGGAAATCGACGAGGACGACGAGAAGAAGAAGTCGGCCTGAACCGCCTGACGGTATAGGTAAGCAAAAAGCCCGGCGCGCAGCCGGGCTTTTTTGCAACCCTTTGCCAGAAAAACGCGGAGCTCCCCGAAAAAATGCGGACAAAGCCTCGTAGACACTGGCATCGCGGCTCCATCACACCTAAATCGGAACAGCGTGCCGGCAAACGACGCAACGATGCTTCAAGACGTTGACTATCCGGACTGCGGGAAAACATGAAAGCTGATTTTTACGAAACGCTGGGCGTGCAAAAGGGCGCCGACGAGAAGGAGCTCAAGAGCGCTTTCCGCAAGTTGGCCATGCAGTTCCATCCCGACCGCAACCCAGGCGACCATGCCTGCGAGCACAAGTTCAAGGAAATCAACGAAGCCTACGAAACGCTGAAGGACCCGCAAAAGCGTGCCGCCTATGATCGCTTCGGCCACGCGGCCTTCGAGCACGGCGGCATGAATGGCGGGGCGCAGGGCTTTGGCGCCGGCGGCTTCGCCGACATTTTCGAAGACATTTTCGGCGACATGATGGGCGGGCGCCAGCGCCGCTCGTCCGGCGGCCGCGAGCGCGGCGCCGACCTGCGCTACAATATGGAAATCACGCTGGAGGAGGCATTTTCCGGCAAGACCGCGCAGATTCGCGTGCCGGCCTCGATCTCCTGCTCGGAATGCTCCGGCAGCGGCGCCAAGCCCGGCACCCAGCCCGTCACCTGCTCGATGTGCAACGGCCACGGCAAGGTGCGCGCCACGCAAGGCTTCTTCTCGATCGAGCGCACCTGCCCGCAATGCCAGGGGCGCGGCCAGACCATCAAGGATCCGTGCCCCAAATGCGCCGGCCAGGGCCGTGTCACCGAGGAGCGCTCGCTGTCGGTAAACATCCCTGCCGGCATCGAGGACGGCACCCGCATCCGGCTGGCCAATGAGGGCGAGGCCGGCCTACGCGGCGGCCCGTCCGGCGATCTCTACATCTTCCTCGCGGTCAAGCCGCACGAATTCTTCCAGCGCGACGGCGCCGATCTTTATTGCAAGGTGCCGATCTCGATGACAACGGCAGCGCTTGGCGGCTCGTTCGAGGTGACGACACTGGACGGTACCCAGACGAAGGTGAAGGTGCCGGAAGGCACCCAGAACGGTCGCCAGTTCCGCCTCAAGGGCAAGGGCATGCCGGTGCTGCGCCAGCCCAATATTGGCGACCTCTACATCCAGACCGTGGTTGAGACGCCGCAGAACCTTTCGCGCCGCCAGCGCGAATTGCTGGAAGAATTCGAGCAGCTTTCCTCAAAGGACAATTCGCCTCAGTCGAGCGGATTTTTCGCCCGCATGAAGGACTTTTTCGAAACGTTCGGCGAGCACCGAAGCTGATCCCTGGAAAACGCTTCCCGAGCGTCATCAACACCTTATCCGGGGATTCGCCTTGTCTTGCACCTCGTAGCTGTTAAGTAGCATGCGAGGGAGCGTTGAGGAGGACTTTCGATGACGCGTAGTCCCGGACTGCGAAAGACGCTGGCGGAAAAGTTCGACGACGAGTTGAAGTTCTTCAAGGGCTGGATCGACAAGCCGAAGGCGGTCGGTTCGATCGTCCCGACCAGTTCCGTCACCGCGCGCAAGATGGCCTCGATCGTCGATCCGAAATCCGGCTTGCCGGTGCTCGAGGTCGGGCCCGGCACAGGCGTCATCACGCGCGCCATCCTCGCCCAGGGCATAAAGCCTGAAAATCTCTACGCGGTCGAATATTCCACTGATTTCGTGCGCCATCTGCGTCAGCTTTATCCAGGCGTCAACGTCATCGAGGGCGACGCCTTCAATCTCGACGCGACGCTTGGCGACAAGCGCGACCTGATCTTCGATTCGGTGATATCGGGCGTGCCGCTGCTCAACTTTCCGGTCGCCCAGCGCATCGCCTATGTCGAGAGCCTGCTCGACCGTATCCCGGCGGGCCGGCCGATCGTGCAACTAACTTACGGGCCGCTGTCGCCGATCCCGCCCGGCCGCGGCGACTATACGGTCGAGCATTTCCATTTCGTCATCCGCAACATTCCGCCGACGCAGCTTTGGATCTATCGGCGCGGCTGAACGCATGTCGGAGTTCCGGATGCCGGTCATTGCCGCTGGTTGGCCAATCGGTCCAGGAATGCCGTCAGCCTTTCGAACGCCTGTTCTCCCGCCTTGCCGTCGAGATCGAACTGATATTCATGCGGCAGGGCCGGACTGTAGTCGTCCGGAAAGAACAGCGTGTCGACCGCGACGCCTTGCGACGCGATCGCGCGCGCGATCTGACGCGACTGCGGCGCCAGCGGATCGGCATTGCCGACCGAGACGAATGCCGGCGGAAATTGCGGCGTCAGGTGCCTGTCGATTGAAAATTCGGCAATGCGCGGGTCATCGTCCAGCCGCTTCACGCCGAGATACGACCACATGACGGTCCTGTTGAAGCCGGCGAAAGGCCCTTCGGGCGAGATCATCGCGGGATCGTAAATGCCGCAGAACAGTGCAACGCCTTTCAGTTGCGCGCGCTCTATGCCCGGATCGACGTCCATCATGGCGGCATAGGCGGGATTGCTGATCGTGGCAGCCAGTTGAGCGACGATCTGCGAGCCGGCGGAGTCGCCGGCAAGGAAAAGTCTGTTGCGATCGATGTGGTAGCGGCCGGCATTGCCGGAAAGAAAGGCAAGCGCCTTGTTGGCCTGGAGGACTGGCGTCGGATAGCGGGCGCCGGGGGCGACGGAGTAGCCGACCGAGACAGTGACGTAGCCCCGCCCGGCCAGTATTTTCATATATGCCGAGATGTCGGCCTTGTTTCCGGCAACGAAGCCGCCGCCATGCACCCAGACCACCGTCGGCAACGCCTTTGCCTGAGCATCCGCGGGAAAGAAGACGTCAAGGGTCTCGTCCGGGTCCTCGCCATAGCGCTCGTCGCGCAGTTCGCCGACATTGGCGGGCACATGCTTTTCAAGCGCGCGGTTCTTTGCCACTGCATCCTTGTGAAAAGCGTAACGGATCAGAAGGACCGAAGGCCACGGGCTGAGGACGAAAGCGGCGTAGCAGGCGGCAGCAGCCACCGCGAGAGCGACAAGACCATAGCCTACCCATTTCAATCCCACGAGGTCCGCCCTATCCGCCGGCGCCGGTCGCCAAAGCGGCCAGCGCTAAAATGCGTGCCGCAATCTCGGCTATTGATTCATCCCACGCATCGCCTATAGCTGCCGCCACAGCAAGGGATTGCGATGCCGATCATCCCGAAAATTCTCGTCGTCGCCGGTTCGGTGCGCAGCGGCGCCTATAGCGGCAGGACTGCCGACGTGGCGCAGAAGGAACTTGCCATGCAGGGCGCGGAGGTGACCCGCATCTCGCTCGCCGACTATCCGTTGCCGATCCTCGACCAGGATCTGGAAAAGGACGAAGGCATTCCCGAAAACGCCGTCAGGCTCGGCCGGATGATCGCCGCCCATGACGGCCTGCTGATCGCGACGCCCGAATATAACGGCTCCATTCCGCCGCTGCTCAAGAACACCATCGACTGGGTGAGCCAACTGCGCAAGGATGGGGGCCGGACGTTCAGGCCGCTTGCCGGCAAGGTCGCCGGCCTCTGCTCGTCTTCCAGCGGACCCTTTGCAGGGATACGCTGCATCAACCATCTGCGCGCCGTGCTGGTGCGCTGCCGGATGGAGGTGGTGACACCGGAGTGTTCGGTGCCGGAGGGCGGTAGCGCCTTCGACGACGAAGGCAACTTCCGGGACGAAAGACTACGCCAATCGATGGAGCACCTATGCCGAACGCTGATCGAAACCTCGCGCATGCTGTCGACGCGGATCGAGGCATGATCCCGGACGCCGCGCGTGCCGACACAATTCAGGAAAGGCTGATCGTCGGCCTCGACCTGCCGACGCTGAGGGAAGCCGAGAAGGCGGTGCGCGAGCTCGACGGGATCGTCTCCTTCTACAAGATCGGCTACCAGCTCGCCTTTGCCGGCGGGCTCGACCTCGCCCGCGAGCTGGCCAGCGGCGGCACCAGGATCTTCCTCGACATGAAGCTGCTCGACATCGATAACACCGTTGCCAAGGGGGTCGACAACATCGTCAGGATGGGCATGAGCATGCTGACCATCCACGCCTATCCGAAGACAATGAAGGCGGCGGTCGAGGCTGCCAGGGGCAGCGACCTTTGCCTGCTCGGGGTTACCGTGCTGACCTCGATGGACGAGCAAGACGTGATAGACGCCGGCTATGAGTATGATCCGCATACGCTGGTGCTGAGGCGCTCCGAGCAGGCGCTGCATGCCGGCATGGGCGGCATCGTCTGTTCGGCCGAGGAAGCGGAGGCGGTACGCCGCATCGTCGGCCCCGACCTGGCGGTGGTGACGCCGGGAATCCGGCCGAAGGGCAGCGACCATGGCGACCAGAAACGCGTGGTGACGCCGGCGCAGGCGATCCGCAACGGCTCCAGCCATCTCGTCGTTGGCCGGCCGATCGTCGGCGCCACCGACAGGCGGGCGGCGGCGGAAGCCATTCTCGATGAAATGCGCTCGGCCTGATAGCCAGGAATTAACCCGGAGAAATACCATGCCCAAGGGATACTGGATCGCTCGCGTCGATGTGCGCGATGCGGAAGGCTACAAGGACTATGTCGCAGCCGCCAAGCTGGCCTTCGACCGCTTCGGTGCCAAGTTCCTGGCGCGCGGCGGCGCGCATGAGAAGGCAGAGGGAGCGGGCCGCGACCGCAACGTGATCATCGAGTTTCCGTCGCTTGCGGTGGCGCATGACTGCTACCACTCGCCCGAATACCAGCGCGCCGTCGCGATCCGCCAGAAGGTGGCCGATGGCGAAATCGTGTTGGTCGAGGGGATTTAGGCGCGAAGCCGGTTCGCCGCTGCCTCCGCCATCGCATCGGCGAGGCTCAGGCCCCATTGCTTGCGACAGTAATCGCGAAAATCGAAGCAAGGCAGGCCGGGGCAGACCTCGAACTCGATGAGATGCGCGCTGTCGTCGGCTTCGACCCGGAAGTCAATGGAAAAGACGTCCCGCAGGCCAAGCCCGACCATCAGGCTTTCGGCGATGCGACGGATTCTTGCATCGGCTCGAGGCTGGCTGGCGTCAACGGGAAGCAGCAACGGCTCGGCGTAATTTCCCGTGGCTTTGGCCGCTTCGCCGGTATTGCCGTAAAGCGCCAAGCTGTCCTGCATGGTTTGGAAATCGCCGCCCGAATCGACAAAGGCGACGCCGAGCGCCTCAATGCCGGTATCCGGCTTCAGGCCGAGAAAGCTGGCCCGCACATTGCGTCCGGCGACATAGGGCTGGACGACGACATCGTCGCGATAGGCGGCGAATACGCGCCGGCTAAGCTTCAGCGCATGGCCGAGATCGTGACAGCGCGAATCCGGCCAGATGCCGATCTTGGCGCCGAGCCGGTTCGGCTTGACGAACCAGCCGGCGGGCGAGGCCGGCGGCGCGACCAGCCACGCGCCGTCACGGGCAAGGCCCGCCTGCGGCACCGGCAGGCCAAGCGCGCCGAGCACGGCGCCGGATCGGAACTTGTCTTGGCAGAGCGCGAACAACGCATCGTCGGCGCCGATCGCCTTCAGGCCATTCAGCCGTGCCAGAGCCGGTGCCGCGCCGCCACGGAAATAGGCAATGCCGTCGGTCAGCGTCCAGACAAGCGTGGCCTTCGGAACTTCGCTGGCGAGAACGCTTGCGGCATTGTCGAGCGCCACCGGCGCGAAGGCCAGGCCGCGCTTCTGGCAAGCGGCGGCAAGTGCGTCGAATTCAGCAGCGATGTCGGTCGATTGCGCCAGATAGGAGGCGATTTCGGCGGCGCGCGCCGGCACATGATTGTCGGTGACCAGCCGATCGAAGCAGGCCTGTTCCGGCTCGTAGACAAGGATCAGCTTCGGCTTGCGGCTTGACATGACTGAACGATTTCCCGGCAGCTCGATTGCTAGAGCAATTCCAGGAAAAGTGTGAAACGGTTTTCCGTCCGGAATTGCTTCGAACAAAGAGATAGAGCGGTTCAGCGTTCCCGCGAAACGATGAACCGTTCTAGCATCGCACGGCGAGCGCATTCGGCTTTCGCGGAATCGACGTCAGCCGGGTGCCCGCACGATAGCAACTGCTCTCAGGCAATCAACACGCGCGGCTCGAAGCGACCATTGACCGGAATGTCGAGCATAAACGTCCTGCCGGCTTGCGGGTCGAGCAGGCGCTGCTTCTCGCTCTTGCCCGACCAGGCGGAGGTGACCGCGATCCGGTCGGCATTCCCGCCGACAAAAGCCGGACAGGACGGTTGCGTGACCGGCATCGCCACCGAACGGACAAGCTTGCCGTCGGGCCCATAGGCTTCGACGACGCTGCCGCCCCAGCAGGCGTTCCACAATATGCCGTCGCGGTCGAGCACCGAACCATCGATATAGCCCTTGGCCGAACGGTGGTCGACGAAGACCTTCGGTTCGCCAACCGGCAGGCCGGTCGCCGGATCGCAGCCGACGCGCATCAACAGGCCGGTGCTGGTATCGGTGTAATAGGCGATGGTCCCATCGTCGGAAAAGCAGATCGAATTGGGCACCGTGATATCCGCATAGAGCCGGCGCAGCTCGCCCTTGAAGAACCAGTAGATCGAACCGGCGGCCTTCTCCTCGCCCTTGCCCATTGTGCCGACCCAGAGGGCGCCGCAAGGATGAACGCGCGAATCGTTCGAGCGGGTGACCGTATTATCGGCCTCGATCGGCGTGTGCAGCGTCAGCTTCCCGGTCGCGACGTCGCGGACATGCAGGCCGGTCTCGGTGGCGATCAGCTGACGCCGGTCGTCGATGACGGCAATCGCACTGGCCATCTGGTGGAGCTCGTGGATCTTGACCGCACCGCCGGACAGACGCTTTTCCAGGAGCTGGCCGTTGACAATGTCGAACCAGTAGAGCGTCTCGGTGGCGGGGTCATAGCTTGGTCCCTCGCCGAGTTGGCAGACGTGGTCGGAAAAAACCGAAACGATGGTCTCGCTCATCATGCCACTCCAAACGCCGCGTCCCAAGCCTGAACTGCGGCTTTCGCCCGTGCTGCCACTTCGTCGACGCTCATTCCCGGCTTGAACAGGCTGGAGCCAAGACCGAAGACGCTGATGCCGGCTGCCTTGTAGCCGGCAAAATCCTTGTCCGAAACGCCGCCGACGGCGCCGACCAGCACACTGGCCGGCAGCACCGCGCGCATGGCCGAAATGCCTGCCGCGCCAAGCACGCTTGCCGGGAAGAATTTCAGGGCCGAGGCGCCGAGCCGGATTGCCTGGAATGCCTCGGTCGGCGTGAACACGCCGGGCATTGTCACCATGCCGTACTGCTTGGCACGGCCCATGACCTCGGCATCGATATTGGGGCTGACCAGCAGCCGCCCGCCGGCTTTGTGCAAGCCGTCGACATCGGCGGCGGTGAGCACCGTGCCGGCGCCGACCAGCGCTGTCGGAGGAAGCGCTTCGACAATGCTGGCGATAGAGGCAAAGGGCTCGGGCGAGTTGAGCGGCACCTCGATCGCTTCGATGCCTGCGCCGAAGATCGCCTGGCCGATCGCCACCGCCTCGCCTGGCTTAAGGCCGCGCAGGATCGCGACCAGACCCCGCTCGAGCTTTGGAAAAGGTGCGGTCTCGGTCATGCGGCAACTCCATTTTTGGCGATCATGCCATTTTCGCGCGCGGCTTCGGCAAGGCCGGCGCGCACCGCCTCGTCGGCGTCGACCGCCCTGAAAGCGAGCCCGGCAAGGCCGAGCGCCTCGGCATAGAGCGTGCCAAGTGCGCCCGACGCGATCAGCACGACGGGCACAGCGCTTGCTTCATAACGGCGATTTGCCGAAGCGATCTCGCCACCGATCAGCAGGCCGGACAGGCAGGCGGCGGCATCTTCGGGCCTCAGGTCCTGCAGCAGGCTGGCGGCGCGGATCGAGAACAATCTTGAAACGACGTCACCACCTTCGGCCAACGCCTTCAGGCACCAGTCCCGGAAAAACGGACTTTCGGCGACAACCGGCTTCGGCGGCTCGCCCAGCGAATGGCGCAGGATCGAGTGCGCGGCGAGCACCGAAAACAGCTCGCCGGTCGGCCAGGTGCCGAACCCGGCAACAGAGCCGTCCTCGACCAGCACCCATTTCGAATGGGTGCCGGGCATGCAGACGAGGTGACGTCCCTTTGCCGGCAAACCGGCTCCGGCAAGCTGCGTTTCCTCACCGCGCATGACGTCAGGCGCATCGGCGAAGCGTTGGGCAAGGCCGGGCACGATGCGGATGTCGCGGCGCTGGCCGGGGATGCGGGCAGCTTCGGCCAGGATAGCGCCGATCGGCGTGGGAACGCTGACATAGGGCGCCTCCAGCCAGCCCTGGCGCGAGCCGGCCATGCCGCAAATGATGACCGGCAGGTTTTCGGGTGCGCCCATGGCGGCCAGATGCCCTTCGAGAATGGACGAAAACCCTTTAGCCTGAGCGGTGATCAGTCCGTCATCGCCGCGCCGCTCGGCGAGAACGTCGCCGGTGCCGTCGAGCAGCCATACCCTCATGCGGGTGGTGCCCCAGTCGACGGCTGCGACGGAAGCTGCCTTGCTCGGTGAGATCACAGGAACCCCCCGTCGACGATCAGCATCTGCGCGGTCAGCATGCGTGAAGCATCCGACGCCAGGAACAGCACGGTGCCGACAATGTCTTCCGGCTGCATCACACGCTTGATGCACTGCTTGGCGACGTGAGCGGCGAGCGCCTGTTCGGTGACCCAGAGCTTTCTCTGCCGCTCGGTGATTACCCAGCCGGGCGCGATCGCGTTGACGCGAATGCCGTCGGCACCGAGCTTGCCGGCGAGACCCTTGGTAAGGCCGACGATCCCGGCCTTGGCGGCGGTATAGGCCGGCATATCGGGATGGTTGATGAGAAACGAGGTCGAGGTGAAATTGATTATCGAGCCGCCGCCGGCCCGCTTCATGCCCGGCGCCACCGCCTGCGCGCTGAAGAAATGCGGGCGCAGGTTGATGGCATGGTTGTTGTCCCAGAACTCGACCGTGACGTCTTCGACGGCATGACGGTCATCCTGAGCGGCATTGTTGACCAGCACGGTCACGTCGCCATGCGCCTCGGCGGCTTTGGCGATCGATACCCGCAATGCCTCGATGTCGCGTATGTCGGTCTTGAGATAGAACGGCCGCCGGCCGAGCTCCTTGTCTAACCGATCGGCCAGCGCCAGGCTCGGACGGTCGGCGATATCGATGAAGGCGACCTTTGCCCCCTGGCGGACAAAACCTTCGGTCAAGGCAGCACCAATGCCGGAGCCGCCGCCGGTGATCAGCACCGAAGCGCCTTCGAGGTCGGCAAAGCGTGCCGATGGCATCATGAAATTCTCTCCCGGTCCAATGATCTCGGTCGGCCGGCGCGCATCCTATCCAGCCGTGTCGGGCGGGCAAGGGCGAAAGAGTGGATTGGCGCGACTTATGTCCGACAAAAGGCCGCACGCGCCGCCGATCGATCAGCCGCCCACCCGGACGCGGTACAATTCGACGGCGGCTCCGCTGGTCCCGGCAACCGGCGCAAGCCATTCCGGCACGCTGCCGCGCATCAGCCCGGCAAGAAAGCCTGCCGGCGCCTTGGCTGCGAGGAGCTTGCTTTCGGCGCTGCCGGGGCACAGCGCGACGAGGCCGACATTATGATCCGCGACGACCGTCCTGGCATCGGCATCGGACCCAAGGAAGGCATCGAGCGCCAGCAGGTTGCCGGCGACATTGCGATGATAAGGCCCGGCGAAGACGCGATGTCCGGAATAGGCCAGGATAGGCGATCCGAGATTGGAAATTGCCAGCACGGTGGTGCCGGGCAGGCGGCCGAGTGCCGCAAAGGAGGCCCTGCGCTGGCAAGCGACATCGGTGCCGTCGCCATTATCCGCCGTGGTGTTGCTGTCTTCGAAGGCTACCGAGGTCGCCGCGGCAGCCCCAGTCCAGACCGCATTCACCGAAACCAGCCAGACGGCAGCCATGCGCAGCGCCACACCGCGCGACGCGCTGGCCTCGGCCCGTTGACGCCATTTGGCAATCCAGGCGGCAAGCGGGATGACGGCGAAGGCGATCGAGAATGTCGAACCGCGTACCTGCCAGGCGCTGACGATGAAGGCCACGACAAGCAACGCGCCGACAAGGCTGTCCTGCCGTCGCCAGCCGCCACGGCCAAGGCGAAGCGCCATCAGCACGAGCGCAATGAGCGGCGTGGCATAGCGCGCCACCACCTCGGCCGGATCCTCGGCGAGCAATTTGAACAGCGACTGCGCCTCGCCGATGTGATCAAGCCATAGCTCCTTGAGGCGCGGATCGAGATTGGCATAGGGCGCTGCCAGGCATTGTGGGAACAACAAGACGACGACAGCGCCCAATAGCATGGCGAGCAGGCCAAGTGAGGCGATGCGCCGTTGGCGCGTGCGGCCGGCCGGCTCGATCGACGCTATGGTTGCAAGGCCGGTTCCGGCAATCGCTGCGACGACGAACTGCACGGCCGAGAAGGCGTCGCATTGCGCCTGACCCCAGGCGGACCACGGAATGGTGACGACAAAGACGAGGGCGGAGACGCCGGCAAAGCCGAGGCCGAAATCCCTGGCGATCGACCTCTCGCCATTGACGTCGAGGGCAAACAGCATGGCGACATAGGCGCCGATGGTGGCAACGTAAGGCGCGGTTTCCATGCCGATGGCCAGCATCAGCCCGGCGCATAGGCCGGAGAGCAATGCCGCCGCCTTGCGCAAGGGCGCTTCAAGCAACAAGCTCAGGCTGGCCATGCTCAGCATCAGCTGGATATTGTGGTGATCGAGCGCGCCAGGCGAAAAAATGCCGAGGAAATGCAGTGCGGCGGCGCCGACGATGACAGCCGGCAGCACAGCGCCGTCACCGGCAAAGCTGCGTGCGGCGCGGGCGGTGAAAAATACGGTCAGGCAGAAGAGCAGCGCCGGCCACAGCACTTGCGCGACATTCTCGGCAAGCGCCGCGCTGCCGGTCAGGGCCGATACGGCGATGATGATGGCGGCGATCGGCGCATCGACCAGCCGCGACCAGTGCATGACGAAGCCGCCTTCCAGGCCCATCCTGTACTGGTGGAGATCGAACCAGTTTTGGCCGGCGAGCATGTCGCGAACTTCGACGAGGCGCAGCAGATTGTCGTTGTCGCCGCCGGCATTGGTCAGTGCCGGGAAGCCGGCAAAGGCATTGACGGCAAGTGCCAGCAATGTGGCAAGCAGCGCCAGCGCGATCTCGGACCTCCAAATGGAGGCGCCATCGTCGGCTGTGCTCATATCAGGACCTTTGGAAGGAATACGGGGCAGCTTAAACCTAGCCTTAACAGCTTCAATAAATAGTAAAGCCGCCCGAGCGAGGCCGGCGTTTGCGCGGTCAGGGGCCTCACAGGGCATCCGGAGACGAAAATGCCACAAGAAGTGCGCCATGAGCCGAGCATCGCCGTGCTCCTGCCTTGCTACAATGAGGAGCTGACGATCGGCGAAGTGGTGCGGCGCTTTCGCGAAACGCTGCCTGCCGCCGCGATCTATGTCTACGACAACAATTCGCGCGACCTTACGGCGCTCCGAGCCCGCGCCGCCGGCGCCATCGTGGTGCGCGAGCCGCGCCAGGGCAAAGGCAATGTCGTGCGCCGCATGTTCGCCGACATCGAGGCCGACATCTACCTGATGGCCGACGGCGACGGCACCTATACGCCGGAGGACGCGCCGCAACTGATCAACACGCTGCTGACCGAGCGCTCCGACATGGTGGTGGGCACCCGCCGCGGCGTCACCGACGATGGCGGCAGGACCGGTCATGCCTTCGGCAACCGCATCTTCAATAGCCTCTACAAGCGGCTGTTCGGTTCCGACTTCACCGATATCTTCTCCGGCTACCGCGCCTTCACTCGGCGCTTCGTCAAGAGCTTTCCCGCGGTTTCCAGCGGCTTCGAGATCGAGACCGAAATGTCGGTGCACGCCTCGCAACTCAAACTGCCGGTCAGCGAGATCGGGCTCGACTATGGCCGACGGCCGGAAGGCTCCTCGTCGAAGCTATCGACCTTTCGCGACGGCGCGAAGATCCTGTGGATGTTCGCCATGCTGATGAAGGAGACGCAGCCGCTGCGTTTCTTCGGCGCTTTTTCGGTGTTCTTCCTGGCATCAAGCCTGTTTCTGATGGTGCCGGTGCTGATCGAGTTCGCCGAAACCGGGCTGGTGCCGCGCATGCCGACGTGGGTGCTGTCGGTCGGGCTGCTGCTGCTGTCGATGCTGGCGGCGGTGACCGGGGTAATCCTCGATTCGGTGTCGCGCGGCCGGGCCGAGCAGAAGCGCATCTTCTATCTGTCGATGCCTTCCGGCCGCATCGAACGCGAACGCGCAAGTGCGCTCGCGACTCTGAAGACCGGACCGCGCAAGACCCCGCGGGCGGCTTAGAGCCCTAAATGGGACGCCTCGCCCGCTTCATTGTCGCCGGCGGCATCGGCTTCGTCGCCGACGCGGCGGCGCTTTGGCTGGTGTTGGCGATAGCGCCGCTTGGCCCCTTCGCGGCTCGCATCATCTCGATCGGTTTTGCACTGTCCGTCACCTGGCTGATCAACCGCCATCTGACCTTCTCGCCTTCCAGCCGCGGCGTCGCGCAAGAGGGCGCACGCTATGGCGGCGTCGGCATTGCCACCAGCCTCGTCAATTATTTCGTCTATTGCGCCATGCTGTTCGCGCTGCCGATGGTGCCGCCGCTCGTCGCCCTTGCGGTCGGCTCACTGGTTGCCATGGCGCTGTCCTTCCTCGGCTATTCCAGGCTGGTCTTCGACCGCTGAAGGCACATCGCATTGGGGTCTGCGCCAAGCGAAGCGCAGCCTCATCATGACCTTGGCCGATTGGCAGAGGCCGCCGATTTCCTTATATCGCTGTCGTCGATGCATCGGCCCGAAAAATCGGAATCGATTTTCGGAAGGCACGATGCATGGATTCAAGAATGTTGGAGCGTATGTGCGTCCAGGTGGACGCACGTCGCTCCAAGTGCGCCGGAGAGCACCCATGCCCCTGAAAGTCGCCGTCCAGATGGACCATATCTCCACCGTGTCAATTGCCGGCGATACGTCGTTTGCGCTGTCGCTGGAAGCGCAGCGGCGCGGGCACCAGCTGTTCCACTACACGCCCAACCGGCTGTCGCTGCGCGATGGCAAGGTGTTTGCCCGTATCGAGGCGATGCAGGTCCGCGACGAGAAGGGCAATCATTATTCGCTGGGCGAAGAAGTCCGCACCGACCTATCGGAGATGGACGTCATCCTTTTGCGGCAGGATCCGCCCTTCGACATGAACTACATCACCACCACGCATATCCTCGAGCGCATCCATCCGAAGACGCTGGTGGTCAACGACCCGGCCTGGGTGCGCAACAGCCCGGAAAAGATCTTCGTCACCGAATTTCCCGACCTGATGCCGGACACGCTTATCACCAAGGACCCGCTCGAGGTCGCCGCCTTCCGCAAGGAGTTCGGCGATATCATCGTCAAGCCGCTCTACGGCAATGGCGGCGCCGGCATCTTCCACCTGCATGAGGCCGACCGCAACCTCGCCTCGCTGCTCGAAATGTTCGGCCAGATGTTCCGCGAACCCTACATCGTGCAGCGCTACCTCAAGGAGGTGCGGGCTGGCGACAAGCGCATCATCCTGATCGACGGCGAGCCTGTCGGCGCCATCAACCGCGTGCCGGCCGAGCACGATTCGCGCTCCAACATGCATGTCGGCGGCCGCGCCGAAAAGACCGAGCTGACGGAACGCGAACGCGAGATCTGCGCCCGCATCGGGCCCTCGCTGAAGGAGCGCGGCTTCATCCTTGTCGGCATCGACGTCATCGGCGACTACATGACCGAGATCAACGTGACCTCACCGACCGGCATCCGCGAAGTGCAGCGCTTCGGCGGCGCCGACATCGCCAGCCTGTTCTGGAATGCGGTGGAGGAGAAGCGCAACTAGCCTCGCTTCGCGAGCGGCCGCGTTGCAAACCATTGCAGCCGTTGCGTTCATCCGTTCCCCAAATGTTCTTGCCTTCGCCGGAAATCTATGGTTGTCTCTGGCGACGCCGTTCGCGGCATGATCGCAAAGGCTTGGGGCAAAAGCCTGCATCCGGGGTGAAGACATGGTGGCGCGGGTTCGCACGGTTGCTTTCCAAGGCATCGAGGCCGTGCCGGTCGACGTGCAGGTGATGATCGCGCCGGGCAAGGTCAACATGCACATCGTCGGGCTGGCCGACAAGGCTGTAGCCGAAAGCCGCGAGCGGGTGCAGGCAGCACTTCATGCATCCGGCCTGTCGATGCCGTCGAAGAAGGTCACCGTCAATCTGGCACCCGCCGACCTGCCGAAGGAGGGCAGCCACTACGATTTGCCGATCGCGCTCGGGCTGATGGCGGCGCTCGGCGCCATTCCGGGCGACATGCTCGCCGGCTATGTCGTGCTTGGCGAATTGTCGCTCGACGGAACCATTGCCGCGGTGGCCGGCGCGCTGCCGGCGGCAATCGGCGCCAATGCCGAAGGCAAGGGTCTGATCTGCCCGTTCGCCTGCGGGCCGGAAGCGGCCTGGGCCGGCAAGGATTTCGACATATTGGCGCCGCGCAGCCTGATTGCCATCGCCAATCATTTTCGTGGCACGCAGGTTCTGTCACGGCCGGAAGCCGGCATCCATGCCGCGGCGCGCGACCTGCCCGACCTTGCCGACATCAAGGGCCAGGAGACCGCCAAGCGGGCGCTGGAGGTGGCGGCCGCCGGCGGCCACAATCTTTTGATGGTCGGGCCGCCGGGGTCGGGAAAGTCGATGCTGGCGCAGCGGCTGCCGTCGATCCTGCCGCCGCTGGCGCCCAGGGAATTGCTCGAAGTCTCGATGATCGCCTCGGTGGCCGGCGAGCTCGGGGAAGGAAAACTCACCGACCGGCGGCCGTTCCGCGCGCCACATCATTCGGCCTCGATGGCGGCGATGGTCGGTGGCGGGTTGCGCGTGCGGCCGGGCGAGGCCTCGCTCGCCCATCACGGCGTGCTGTTCCTCGACGAGTTTCCCGAATTCTCGCCGCAGGCGCTCGATGCGCTGCGCCAGCCGCTGGAGACCGGCGACTGCATGATCGCGCGCGCCAATCATCGCGTCACTTATCCGGCACGCATCCAGCTGGTCGCGGCGATGAACCCGTGCCGCTGCGGCATGGCCGGCGAGCCGGGCTATCGCTGCCTGCGCGGCGACCGCTGCCGCACCGACTACCAGGCACGCATTTCCGGCCCGCTGCTCGATCGCATCGATCTCAGGATCGAGGTGCCGGCGGTCTCGGCCAGCGATCTGATCCGGCCGGACCGGGCGGAGAAGAGCGCAGCCGTGGCACTACGCGTCGCCCGCGCCCGTACGATCCAGCGTGAGCGTTTCGAACGGCTCGGCGCGACCTCCGCCACCACCAACGCGCATTGCTCGCCGTCAGTCATCGAGGAGATCGCCATGCCGGATGCCGCCGGCCTGTCGCTGCTGAGGGATGCCAGCGAAAAGCTCGGCTTTTCCGCACGAGCCTACCACCGCGTCTTGAAGGTGGCGCGGACACTGGCCGATCTCGAGGCCAGCGAGACGGTCGGCCGCATCCATCTGGCCGAAGCGATTTCCTACCGCATGAGTTCGGAGCGGATGGCGCAGGCGGCGTAGGAGCGTCCCGTCCTACGGCCGAATACAAAGAAGAGTTCTGGTCAATTCCCGATGCGGATTCCGATCTCTTTCGCTTCGAGGTCAACTAGTAAACTATTCGTTTCAAAATATCGTATGCCAATGATGTTGTGGCCGATCGTTGGAGAGAATTCCAACTCGGATCCGTATGACGTGTCGAACTTCCACTCCCCCAGCATCGCGATTTTTACCGCCACTCTGGTCCCGACATCCATGGATCCGCTTGAATCTTTTGGCGGGTTGTCCGCTATTACGATTGTGGAGTTTCCCGTATCGTAAAGCGTCGGCCGGCAACTTGTTTTTTCGTTCAATAGGATACATGAACCTATGGTTGGAAAGTTATAGCTATCGCTAGCTGTTTTCCATTTTTCCGCATTGAACTCGCTTTTCACGCTGTCCGATATTCCAATGTGAAGTGCCTTGACCGCCGGGCAATTCGTATCCTCATTCGAGCAAGCTCTCCAATCGGTCCCTATCGGGGAAAGATAATATCCCTTTCGCAAGCCATTTCTGGGACTCACAGCGTCCATCGGCGATTTCAGCATTTGATCTGGTCCCCCGCCTCCAATAGGGGAAATGCCAAAAACGCCCTTTGGCCAGAGCCGACCGCCGACAACTTCACCTGTGCTGCGTCTAACTTTTTTGTATCGAATAAGGAAGGGGATGGAATCCTCAGTAGAAACGGAAGCGGCTCGTGAGCCGAAAGTCACTCGAGCCAAGGCAACATTTCCGTACTCGTCATAGGTTCCGTAATTCATGACGGCTTTTTGGGTGGTGACGGTTATCCCATCTAGTTCCAGATCTTTCGTGATTTTTATACCTTCGACGGAACACAGCTTCCTCGGAAGCACAGAAGCACAGTCGATCGTCATGCCACTGGATCCGGTATCCAATAAGAGTGGTTGATTTATTTTTCGGTTACCGATGGACAGCACCTTAACATACAACATCCGGATATTGGGTGGATTTCCCGGGTATTCCAATTTTATAAGAGGAACAGCTAACGGCACCTCTTCTGCAGCTTGGATCGCCAGCGAGTTGAGCAGCAGGGCCCCCCAAATAACTAATATCGATACCAAGAATTTCCTGACGTTTAGTTCAGACTTGTTTTTGCTCATTCGTCCCCCTCCCGCGAAATCCGCCCGCACGCTATCTGCGGAGCAAATCGTAATAGCCAGTCAAGGCCAGCCTCCACCCACAGTGCATCGTGAAAACATTTAATGCTTGGCGATCCGCAAGCGTTTATAGCCCGACTGTTATAGGTTTTACAGGTTTCATCCCACGCCCTTTCGCCTTCAATTCCAACCTCCGCGCGTGCAGCACTGGCTCGGTGTAGCCATTGGGCTGGACGCGGCCCTTGAAGACGAGGTCACAGGCAGCAAGAAACGCGATGGACCTGTCGAAATCCGGTGCCATCGGCCGGTAGAGCGGATCGCCTTCATTCTGGCGGTCGACGATAGCCGCCATGCGCTTCATCGTCTCCATGACCTGCTCGGGCGTGCAGACGCGGTGATGCAGCCAGTTGGCGATGTGCTGAGAGGAGATGCGCAGCGTGGCGCGGTCCTCCATCAGGCCGACGTCGTTTATATCTGGTACTTTCGAGCAGCCGACGCCTTGGTCGATCCAGCGCACGACATAGCCCAGAATCCCCTGCGCGTTGTTGTCGAGCTCCTTCTGGATGTCTTCAGGCGACCAGTTCGGCCGCCTTGCTACCGGCACCGACAGTATGTCGTCCAGCTTCGCCTTGGGCCGGCTTTTCAGAGCCTGCTGCACGGCGTGGACGTCGACCTTGTGGTAGTGCGTGGCATGCAGGGTTGCCGCCGTCGGCGACGGCACCCAGGCGGTGTTGGCGCCGGCCTTGGGGTGCGCGATTTTCTCGGCCAGCATTGCCGCCATCAGGTCGGGCATCGCCCACATGCCCTTGCCGATCTGGGCGCGGCCGGCCAGCCCGCATTCGAGGCCGGTATCGACGTTCCAGGCTTCGTAGGCGGCAATCCAGGCGGCCTGTTTCATGTCGCCCTTGCGGATCATCGGGCCGGCTTCCATCGAAGTGTGGATCTCGTCGCCGGTGCGGTCGAGGAAGCCGGTGTTGATGAAGACGACGCGGTCCCTGGCGGCACGGATCGCCTCCTTGAGGTTGACGGTGGTGCGCCGCTCCTCGTCCATGATGCCCATCTTGATGGTGTTTTTCGCCATGCCGAGCAGCGCTTCGACGCGGTCGAAAATCTCGACGGCGAAGGCAACTTCGTCGGGCCCGTGCATCTTGGGCTTTACGATATACATCGAGCCCGCGCGTGAATTGGCGCGACGCCCGTTCGGGCCGATGTCGTGCAGCGCGATCAGCCCCGTCAGCGCCGCATCCATGATGCCTTCCGGCACCTCGTTGCCGTCGCGGTCCGATATCGCCGGATTGGTCATGAGGTGGCCGACATTCCTGACCAGCATCAGCGAGCGGCCGGGCAAGGTCAGCGTGCCGCCATCCGGCGCGGTATAGGTGCGGTCGGGGTTGAGCCTGCGGACAAAGCTCTTGCCGGCCTTGGTGATCTCTTCCGCCAAGTCGCCCTTCATCAGGCCGAGCCAGTTGCGGTAGACCAGCACCTTGTCCTGCGCATCCACCGCGGCGACCGAATCCTCGCAGTCCTGGATGGTGGTCAGCGCCGATTCCAGCACGACATCGGCAATGCCGGCCGGATCGGTGCGGCCGATCTGGTTGTTGTGGTCGACAACGATTTCGATGTGCAGGCCATTCTTGACCAGCAGGACGGCTTCGGGATTGGCGGCATCGCCGCGATAGCCGGCAAACTGTTTGAGGTCGGCAAGCGTGGTGGCGCCGGCACCCTCGCCGAGCCGCAACATGCCGTTGGCGACCGCAAGCCCGTTGACCCCAGCCCATTTGCCCGTGGTGAGCGGCACCGCCTCGTCGAAGAAGCTTTTCACCCAGGCGACGACCTTGGCACCGCGCGCCGGATTGAATTTGTTGCCTCGCTCGGCGCCGTCCGTCTCCGGGATGGCGTCGGTTCCGTAGAGCGCATCGTACAGCGAACCCCAGCGCGCATTGGCGGCATTCAGCGCATAACGCGCGTTCATCACCGGCACCACCAGCTGCGGCCCAGCGACCAAAGCGATTTCCGGGTCGACATTTTCGGTGGTCACGCTGAACGCCGGCCCCTCGGGCAGGAGATAGCCGATCTCGCGGAGGAATGTCTTGTAGGCCTCCATGTCGACGGGCGCGCCATTGTCGCGGTACCAGCGGTCGAGCTTGTCCTGCATGGCGTCGCGCTTTTCGAGCAGCGCCCGATTTTTTGGCGAGAGATCATCGACGATGGCCGAAAAACCGTTCCAGAATGCCTCTGCTTCAATGCCGGTGCCCGGCAGCGCCTCGTTCACGACGAAATCATGAAGCTCGCGGGCAATCCGCAATCCGGCGATCTCGACGCGATCGGTCATCAGGGCTTCTCCAGATGAAAGGCTAGGCCGGGCCTTTGACATGTCAGGGTGACAGGGTCAATTCGGCTTAGGTGAAGGTAGGGCGTTTTCGCTGCCGATCTCCCCCCTCGAGGGGGAGATGGGCGCGAAGCGGCCAGAGGGGGTCGGTTCGACCGGGCTCGGCCTCCTGCGGCAGAAGGAAGTCGCGCTTCGTGCGAGGCGACCCCCTCTGTCGCCTTTGGCGACATCTCCCCCTCGAGGGCAGGGGAATCGCATATGGCGATTTTGGGGTTGAGTTTAGGCTGAGAAAGGATTCTTTGGAGAGGCAGTTGAGCGAAGGAGCGACTGCCATTTCCTGCCTTGAGAGCTACTTTGGCGCGGTGCCTGATCCACGCGCGCCCAACGCCACGCACCGGCTTGGCGACCTGATCGTGATGATGATCGCGGCAAGCCTGTGTGGTGCCAGCAATGCGACGGAGTTCGCGCTGTTCGCGCAGGAGCGCAAGCAGGCGCTGTCGCGGCTGATCGACTATGACGCAGCTCCCAGCCACGACACCTTCTCGCGGCTGCTGCGCCTGCTCGACCCGGAGGCCTTTGGTCGCGCCTTTGCTGCCTTTGCCGCAGCTTTCGCCCGAGCCAGCCGAGAGACGCCCGAGGTGGTGTCGCTTGACGGCAAGGCTTTGCGGCGGGCCTACGAGAAGGGCTTGG